>JARRMU010000127.1:0-6904 GCA_037385645.1 Gemmatimonadales bacterium | reverse complement strand
CTCACCGCGATGGGCCGGGCCGTGTACGGACACCTCGACGGCCAGGACCGCAACGCATGGTTGGCCGCTGTCATCCGCGCCGCCATACACGAGTACGAGGCGGTCTGGACGAGCCCTCCCAAGCTCACGGAGACGGGCCTGAGCCGGTACTACGCCTCCGGCATCGGCATGCCGCCCGAGACCGAGGTCGGCCACTACGACGGGTACCTCAAACCGTACGCCGAGGCGGCGGGCATGGAGGTGGAGCGCTATCGCCAGGCCATCCGTTGGCGCGAGATCGTGGACCCCGGGCTCGACGAGTACTTCGTGCACGACCGCACGCTGCGCGAATCGGGGCACGACAATAGCTACCGGCTGGAGGGCCGCGCCGCCCACCTCTGCACCGTCGATCTGAACTCGCTCCTCTACCGCTACGAGACCGATATCGCACGCGTCCTGAAGGATGTCTTCGGCGATGAGCTCGAGACGCCAGACGGCACCGTCCATACGAGCGGAGCGTGGAAGGAGCGCGCCGAGCGCCGTCGCGACCTCGTGAGCCGCCTCTGCTGGAACGAGGAACGCGGCCTCTTCTTCGACTACGACTTCGTCCGGGGAGAGCAGACCGGCTTCGAGAGCGTCACCTCGCTATATCCGCTCTGGGCAGGGCTCGCCACGCGCGAGCAGGCGGCGACGCTCGTGGCGCGCGCCGTGCCACTCTTCGAGGAGGCGGGCGGGCTCGCCTCCACCACCGAGGCCTCCCGCGGGCCGATCTCAGAGGACCACCCGCAGCGACAGTGGGACTATCCCTTTGGCTGGCCGCCGCACCAGATGCTCGCGTGGCAGGGCCTTGTCGACTACGGCTACGAGTCGGTCGCGCAGCGCCTCGCCTATCGGTGGCTGTACATGATCACGAGGAACGCCGCCGAACACAACGGCACGATCCCGGAGAAGTACGACGTCGTCGACCGCACCCACGGCGTGTTCGTCGAGTACGGCAACGTGGGCACGGAATTCGACTACATTACGCGGGAGGGCTTCGGGTGGATGAACGCCTCGTACCAGATCGGCCTCTCACTCCTTCCGGAAGCTCTCCGCGCCGCGCTGAAAGCGGGTACGCCGCCGGAGGAGCTCTTCTAGCGCCCGGACGTCACGGCGAGCCAGGCGCTCGAGCCCCAGGCGCGACCCGGGCATCAAAAAGCTGATCAGTGCCCGCCCTCTACGACCACGATCTCGCCGCGAAGCCGGACGTCGCGCGAAGACGATCCCACGTACACGGCCCGGCGGCCCGGCGCGACGGACCAATCGTGCTCTTCGACGGACCAGTAGGATAGCTGGCGCTCACCGATGTGAACCGTGACCTCCCGTTCCTCGCCGGGGGGGATTCGAAGACGCTCGAAGCCCACAAGCTGTCGGGGTGCCATGTTCGCCGGAGGATCGTCCGGCGGCCCAAGGTAGACCTGCGCCACCTCGGAACCCTCCAAGGCGCCGGTATTGCGCACCCGGAACCGGACGTCGAACCCATCGCCTGCGGTCGTGATCCGAAGGGCAGAATACGCGAACGTCGTGTACGAGAGGCCGTGGCCGAAGGGAAAGAGCGGCTGCACATCCTCGGCATCGTACCAGCGGTATCCGACGTAGATGCCTTCGTCGTAGGACGCTCGTCCCTCGACGCCGGGGTACCTCTCGCTTGCCGAGGCGATCGGCGTGAGCTCGTCGCTCGGAGGGAACGTCACCGGGAGCCTGCCGCCCGGAACCGCTTCACCGAGCAGCAGCGCCGCTGTGGCGTCCGCGCCCTCCTGGCCCGGATACCACATCTGCAGGACGGCTCCCGTTTCGCCCAGCCACGGCATGAGCACGGGGTCGCCGGTGTTGAGCAGTACGGTCGTGCGCGGGTTGGCCGCGGCCACGCTTGCCACCAGGGCATCTTGCGGCTCGGGAAGCGCGAGCGTCGGCCGATCGCGGCCCTCCGTGCCCTCGTCGTACGCGAAGACCACGACGGCGCGCGCCGCGCCTGCGGCCGCTGCCGCCTCTTCGAGAAAGGCCTGGCGCCGCTCCGGGGTAACCCAGGCGAGCCGGACCTGCAACGGCTGGCCGGCCGGCGTCCCAAGGAACCCACCGCCCGCGCCGCCTCGGACGCTGAGCTCCATGTCGCGGGCTTCGCCCGCCTCCAGGTGCAGCCTCGCCGTCGCGCTGGACAGACCATCCGAGGTGGGAATGAGGCTGGCATCGTTGAAGAACCCGCCCGTCGACAGGAGACGATTGCCATCCAGCGAAAGCGTGCCACTCCCACCGCCCGTCTGGAGCTTCAGCTCGTAATCGCCCGTCACCGGGGCTGTAAACGTGCCGATCCAGGTCCATTCGGTGTCCACCGGCAGCGCGTTCGAGCCCGTGTAGTCGATGACCGGATCGACCTGCGTGGTGCTATCGGATGCGGTCCGCATCAGCCCGCTCGCCTCTGGCTCGCCCGCGGGCGTCAGAACCGTGCTCGGCACCGGTACCCCATCGAGGTCGATGCCCGCGACGTAATGGATGTGCGCTCCGACCCCTGCCCGCCGTTCGAGGGCGGCGATCGGGCTCTCCTGACGAAACGGAGGCACCTGCGAGCTCCCTCCACCGCCGTACAGCAGGGTTTTTGCCGTCGGCCCGATCACGGCGAGCGACGCCACACCGTCGCGGGTGAGCGGCAGGGTGCCATGCTCGTTGCGAAGGAGCACGGCTCCGGCCAGCGCCACGTCACGCGCCGTGGCGGCGCCGGCTTCCACATCGATCTCGGGGCGGGGCGCCCCCCCACCCAGCATGCCCATGCGATCCATCTGGTTCAGAATGCGTCGCACGGCCCGATCCACGAGCGCCTCCGGAACGCCACCCCCTTCCACGGCCACTCTCAGCGAGTCGCTGAACAACACGGGCTGCATGGGTCCAAAGCTGACTCCCGGCATCTCCTGGTCGAGGCCGGCCTCCAGCGCCTCCAGCGAGTGTCGGGCGTACCAGTCGCTCATGACCCAACCCTCGAAGCCGAATCGCTCACGCAGTGTCTCCGTCAGCAGCCGACGGCTGTCGCAGGCGTGGGTGCCGTTCACCTTGTTGTAGGCGCACATGACGCTGCCCACGCCCGCCCTCACAGCCACCTCGAACGCCGGCAGGTAGATCTCGTGGAGCGCCCGCTCGCCCACCGCCGCATCGATACGTAGCCGATCCCGTTCGAAATTGTTGGCCACGAAATGCTTGACGGTGGCGAGCATTCCTTCGCCCTCAATGCCTCGGATCTCCGCGGCTACGATGCGTCCGGCCAACAGCGGATCCTCGCCGAGCGTTTCGAAGTTCCGTCCGGCCTGCGGCACCCGCACGATGTTCACCATCGGCGAGAGCAAGACATCTTGCTCCCGGGCGCGGCCCTCGCGGCCCATGACCGCTCCGAAGCGCCGGGCGAGGACGGGATCGAACGTCGCGGCGAGCATGACAGGAGCCGGAAGGGCGGTGGCCGGCAGGGCGGTGCGTATGCCAGCCGGTCCGTCCGTCAGACGCAGCGGCGGGATGCCGAGTCGTTCGATGCCGGGCACGTACCCGGCCCCGGCCTTCCCCGCGGGATCCTCGGTGCCGTGCAGGAGGCCGAGCTTCTCCTCCAGCGTCATGGCCTGCAGCAGCGAATCGACATCGGTATGCCGCGTCCGAAACGGGGCGGCGATTTGGGTGGCCTCTTGGGCGGCCATCGGCACCGGCAAGGTGCAGAAGGCGGCCGGCAAGAGGACGACGAGCAGGCGGGCGGCCCGAAGGCGCACGGGCCGGAGACGTAAAGGCATGAGCATGGTGGTCATTCACTCCTCCCGAGCCTGAAGGGAGCGACCTCCAGCGGCATCGCGTCGCCTCCCTCGGTGATGACGTAATGACGGTTGACCGGCAGGTCCGTGTAGGTGTCGGTCGATCGATCGCGGTTGGGCCAGGTGATCTTCAGCTCGTCGATCCGATCGGTCCGTCCCAGACCGACCTCTTGTTGCAGGCTCGACGCGCCAAAGCTGCCCCCGGTAGACACGGTCTTGTGTACGACGCGGCGCTCTCCATCGAGGCCTGTCACGCTCACGCTGATTCGCGCTCCGATGGCGGAGCGGTTGGCCGTGCTGCCTTCCAGCCGCAGGGTCACCCAGGCGTTGCCCTCCCCGAAACCGGGATTCTCGACCAGTGCGTTGGGGAAGTGATCTCCCTGAACCGCGCCGCCCATGACGGCGTAAATGTCCTGGTCGCCATCCTGGTCCAGATCCGCGAACGCGATGGCGTGGCCCTTCTGAAGGTGCCCGAATCCGCCCTCGAAGGTGATGTCGCGGAACCGGGCACCCGCCTCGTTGAGGAACATCCGATTCGGCAGGATCGAGGTCATGAACGGTGTTCCCGTGCCGACGTAGATGTCGGGATAACCGTCGTTGTTCAGATCCCCGAAGTTGATGCCCATGGCCCACAGGCTCAGGTCCAGCCCCACCAGCGGGGCCACATCGCTGAACGTTCCATCCCCGTTGTTGCGGTAGAGCCGGTTCTTCTCCGCCCGTGTTACGCCTACCATGTACTGTGCGGCGGTCTCAGCGGAGGCCGCCGCGGCCAGCCGCGGGTCGAAGCCAGCCACGAAGAGGTCCTCCCACCCGTCGTTGTCGTAGTCCCAGAAGAAGACGGGGAAGCTCCGGATCGGCTCCTGCACCCCCGCGGACGCGCCCACCTCCTCGAACCGCCAGTCCTCGGGCGTCGTGCCGCCACGGTTCAGGTACAGCTTGTTCGGCCTGTCCAGCACCGAGATGTACAGGTCCGGCAGTCCGTCGTTGTCGACGTCACCCCACGCGACCGACTTCACGAACTCCTGCACGGAGATTCCTACGCGCTCGGCAATCTCGGTGAACGTCCCATCGCCGTTGTTCACATAGAGCTCGGAGTGACCGGAGCCGCCACCGGTCGGGCCGGTCTCGTTGCCGACGAAGAGGTCGAGCCAGCCGTCGTTGTTGAAATCCGCCCACGCCGCCGTCTGCGTCGGACGATACGACAACAGGCCTGCACGGTCCGTCACATCTTCGAACGTTCCGTCGCCGTTGTTCTTCAGCAGAGAGTTCGGATGGGCGCCTTCCGCGGCGAGCCAACCGCCGCGGAGGATCAGCACGTCCACGAATCCGTCGTTGTCGTAGTCGGCGTGCACCGTGTTCAACCCACCCACCACGCCGCTCAATCCCGCCGCTCCCGTGTGGTCGACGAACCCGCCTCGGCCATCGGCCAGGAAGAGTCGTAGCTGATCGTCGAACCCGCGTGCGGTCGCCAGGATGTCGATGACGCCGTCTCCGTCGAAATCTTCCAGTGAAACGGCGCCCGCGATCCCGTCGACATCCACCCCTGCTGCCGGAGCGACGTTGCGGAAGCGAGGAATCTCCGCTTCCGGATCCGCCTCGAGGCCGCCGATGAGGTACTCTGCGGGAACGCCGCTCGGATACGTTCCCAGGGTCATATGGGCGATGTTCAACAGCCACCGTGCCTCGAGGTCACGCGGAACGGCACCCAGAATCTGCAGGTAAAGCGAGATGGCCCGTCGGGATCCTTCCGGGTCGGTGTGGACGGCGCTCTCGACAAGCGGGAGAATCGAAGCGCCGGGGGAGCGATTCCGGATTCGATTCCGCTCCTCACCCAGCCGGAGGTAGGCCACAGCCAGCAAGTCGAAGAGGGGCTTGCTCTGCGGCGACACCTCGCCGGCCAGACCGGAGTCTTCCATCAGACGCTCGATCTCCCGAATGGCAGTTTCCGTCTCGCCGGCGGCAAGCGACTCGTACGCGTAGGAGTAGCGGGCCATCGACTGCTCGGGGCCTTCTCTGCGCGACACCTCGTCGCGCCATACCGCCGCCCGTTCTCGATTCAGATGCCCGTATCGCATCGGATCCATGAGCGCCGCTCGATAGATCGAATCCAGCACGGCAGCCATCCTGGCCGTGCCCGGCAAGGGTTCGATCTCCGGTGAGGCTGTTCGCACGCCCTGCCCCGCCTCTCCCTGCGGGGTACCGACGTCCCGGCAGCCAGAGGCGGCGCCCAGCATCAGGCAGATGAGCGCGGCGCGCCGTGCGGTTACGCCGGACTGCACGCCGCACAGGCCCCGTATCATCCGATGAACAGACCTACGAGAGGTCTGTCGCCACCACAGGTCGCCGATTCAAACGATGGTCCCTTCATGGAAGGGCAGAATAGTCCTTGGCGCGAGGACTGGGAAAGTGACCCGGGATCGGTCCGGTTTCACGATGAGGGTCGCGGCGGTGTCGCACACGTCCCGCGCCCGGCCGTAGATTTGGACGTTCGACGCAGGTCCCGCTCCGACGTCTTCGAGGGTTCATCGATGCACATGCGAGCACTTCTCGTCCTCGGTCTCGTCCTCCTGCCGGCATGCGAGGCGCCTCCCGGAGCCGAAGGTGAGGTGCAGACGCCGGTCCTGGCGGCTCCGGAGGTGGGGCTGGATGACCCGGCAGCCTACGAGGGCTACGCGACCCGGTTCTTCCGCGACCCCCACGGCAACACGTTTCAAATCTACGTCGACAGCCGGGCGGGACGCGTCGTGCACGTATGGGCGAACGCTGCGAACGAGAGCGCGGCGTTCACCGTACGCGACGCGGCGGGTCGCCCGGCCCCCGTTGTGTGGCTCGGAGCCGGCGCGGTAGCGGAAGGGGATGGGGAAAGCCGCACCATGCGCCATCGGCTCGCCGCCGAGGTAGGCGAGCTCGAGATCGGCTGGTTCCTGCTCGGAACGATGAGGCAGGAGCGCGACTTTCAGTACCTGGAGTGGGACCAGAGGCCGTTCAGCGATCCCCCCTTCGTCTTCGCGGAGCTGACCGATCTCATCGGCAGCCTGGAGCGCCTTCCGGCCGAGGAGCGCGCGCGCCATCTCTCGCTCCTGAGCGCCCGCGACGTCGACGAGCTG
>JARRMU010000126.1:0-11182 GCA_037385645.1 Gemmatimonadales bacterium | reverse complement strand
CATCGGCTCGCCAACCCATGTTTTTGGAACGGTTGTTCCACGATTTCCCGTCATTGCTGACCTGCGACCCTCGATTCTGAAGGAAGGCGGTCGCCCTGAACGCGCGTCTTGGCCATGCTCCACAGACTGGCGGGCTCGACAGAGCGTCCCAGGTCGCGAGCTCTCACGGCCCTTCCCTCCGCGACAACCATGGCGACCAGTCGGTTGACCAGCGCGTCGGGCGGGAGCGTGCGCCGCAAGCCTTCGACCGCACCGACCAGGACCAACGCGTGGCGCGCCCGTGAGAGCGCGACGTTCATCAAGCGTGGCAGATCGGCGTTGCAGCCCTCATGGAGGAACCAGCTCGCGCCAGGCGGTGCGTCCACTGTGTCCAAGACCACCACGGACTTCTCTCGCCCCTGAAAGCGATGGATGGTCGCGATCTCCAAACCCGCGGGGGCCGCCGGACCGAGCTGATCGCGGGCCGCCTCCCACAGCTTGCGGACGTGCAGCCTGTAGGGAGCGACGACCGCGACGTCAGCGATTCCGCAGCTGGCGAGGTCCTCGAACGATGCCGGTTTCTCGGAAGAGATCGCGCCCGAGCCACCTCGATGCCATCACGCTTCGGGCGCAGACGACGGCGGGTAGCTGCTGGAAGTCGCCGAAAGCCACCGTCGTGCCCGAGGTCCGCGACGCCGCCAGCGCCACGTAGGGGAGCGGCGCCGCGCTCGCCTCATCAATCACCAGAGCCTCGAACCGCAGGGCGGCGAGCTCATCCCACAGCGCGAGCCTCGCGAAGGTCGTGAGGACGAGATCCGCCTCCCGGAGCGCCAGAATCGCCTGAAGCTGCAGATCCCTCGAGACACCGGCGGCGGCCTTGAGGATCTCTTGGTCGCCGAGCCTCCGGGCCACAGCCATAAGGCGGGCGAGCCGAGCCTTGTGGAAGATGATCGGTCGCTTCGGCGGCGGACGGACCCCGGCCTCGCGCTCCAGCTGTTCGATCGCCACCGTCAGCCTTCCGCCCGCCAGGCGTCGCTCGAGCGCGGCCGCCAACGACAGAGCGCTATCTCCCGTCCGGCTGAGCTCCGCCCCCACTCTCACGATCCGGTTCGCTCCGACCGCTCCTTGGCCCAGAACGGCCGCCACATGATAGGCGGCCTCGTCCACCGCGCCATTCGTGATCGCGGTCACGAGAACCTTGCCGGTCGCCGCGAGCTCGGCCGCCGCGTGCCCGAGCAGCTTCGTCTTTCCGGTTCCCGGAGGCCCCCAGACGAACTGGACGTCGCTGCCCAGGATCCGGGCCAGGGCCTCGCGTTGAGCCTCGTTCAGCCCTCCCGAGTCCGGGCGCCGCGCTTCGGCCGTGCCGATCCCCGGAGCGATTCGACCGAACAAGCGAAGGATGGTGGCGGAGTGGAATCGGGACGGCCTGTCACGCACGGTCTCGAGACGCGATCGCAACGAGCCCAGAAGCCATGTCGGGTCGAACTCCAGCGACGCGCTAGCCGGGACGCGGCCCAGCCAGTCGGATGCCGCGACACGCACCCCCCGAGTCTCGCGGTTCACCGCCGTCACGAAGCCCGCCGACTCGCCGGCCTCACAGACGACTCGAACCGCATCGTTCGGGCGGACATCGTGCCGGGCGGAGGGAAGCCGCCATTCGTACAGCGGGGTTCCACTGGCGTCGGCCAGGTGGCCGCCTGACACGCTAATCGGCTCTCCCAGACCGCGCGCCGCGAGCTGGTCGCGCACCGCTTCTATCTCGTCATCGAGGCCGAGCAGGCAGCCCGCGAGAATCTCGTCCAGCTCCGGCGAGGTCGCTATCGAGCTCATGGGTCCGTAAGGTAGCTTCACGCCGAACCGAAGGCAGACGGAGATTCGCCATGACGGGCAGCGTCGACGAGTTCAGAGCTTACCGCGAACGCATGAACGACCTGATCCTCGGCTCCGGCAACCTCACTATCAACCGCTTCTTCGCGTTAGACGCGCGCGCGTACGAGCCGGGCGCCCTCGACCTCGTGACCAAGGAGTTGTTGGGCCTTGTCGCCTCCATGGTCCTTCGCTGCGACGATTGTGTCCGTTACCACCTGGATGGTTGCGTGCGCGAGGGTGCCACGGACGACGAGCTCTTCGAAGCCTTCGCCGTCGCGCTCATCGTGGGCGGCTCGATCGTGATCCCACATCTCCGGCGAGCCGTCGATTTCCTGATGGAGCTGAGAGAAGCGGGCCGGAGGTCGTGAAGCGGCGAAAATCCAACCGAAGTTGGCCGGCAGTTCGAAGGCCGAGAGGAGATGCTTGATGAACACGCTGTTCTGGATCGGCAGAATCCTGTTCGCGATGCTCTTCATCACCTCTGGGCTGGGGCACCTCACCCAGAGGCAGGCGATGGCGACGTACGCCGAGGCCAAGGGAGTCCCGGCGGCGGGCACGCTCGTGCCCCTGACCGGGCTGATGATTATCGCGGGAGGCCTGAGCGTGCTGCTGTGGAGCTGGGTCGATCTGGGCGCCTGGCTGCTCGTGCTCTTCCTGTTTGCCGCCGCCGGCAAGATGCATGCGTTCTGGAAGGAGGAGAACGAGATCGCCCGTCAGATGGAGATGGCCCACTTCATGAAGAACATGGCGCTCGCGGGCGCGGCGATCGTGTTCTACGTGCTGTATCAGTGGCCAGAGCTGGCGATCTGAGCCCGGAGGAGTTTCGCGAGGCGGCGAATCGCGTCGCCGAGTGGGTCGCTGACTACCGCGGCCGGGTGGAGGAGTTTCCGGTGCTGGCGCGCGTGTCCCCCGGCGAGACGGCGGCGATGCTTCCCTCTTCAGCGCCGACGGACGCCGAGCCGTTGGAGGCGATCCTCGACGACCTCGATCGGATCATCCTGCCGGGGCTGACGCACTGGAACCACCCGGGATTCCTCGCCTACTTCGCGAGCTCCTCCTCGGCCGCTGGTATCCTCGCCGAGTTTGTAGTCGCGGCCCTGGGCGTCAACGCGATGCTGTGGCGGACCTCCCCAGCGGCCACCGAGCTCGAGGCGCGGGTCATCGATTGGTTCCGAGAGCTGCTGGGGCTTCCCGAGCGGTTCGAGGGCGTCATCCTGGACACCGCGTCCACGAGCAGCTTCACGGCTCTGCTCGCCGCTCGCGAGGCCGCCGGCGTGGATTCTCGACAGCTCGGCCTCGCCGGACGCGCCGACGTGCCACCGCTCATCCTGTACGTCTCTGATCAAGCTCACTCGTCGCTCGAGAAAGCCGCGATCGCCGCCGGCCTGGGACGTCAGAGCCTCCGGCGCATTCCGACGGACGATGAGTACGCGATGGACGCCCACGCTCTGAAGCGGCAGCTCCGTGCCGATCTCCAGGCGGGTGCTCTGCCTACGATGGTCTGCGCGACGATCGGCACGACGTCCAGCAACGCCGTCGACCCGGTCGCGAGGATCGCCGATGTCTGCGTGGAAGCGGATGTTTGGCTGCATGTCGACGCCGCGTATGCCGGTCCGGCCGCCATGCTGCCCGAGAAGCGGGATCTGTTCACGGGCTGGGAGCGAGCCGACTCCATCGTCGTCAATCCGCACAAATGGATGGCAACCCCGATGGACTGCAGCGTCCTCCTGTTCCGCGACCGGGGGCCGTTCAGAGCATCCCTGGCGCTGACGCCGGAGTACTTGAGCTCGAACCACGAAGGCTCCCTCGACCTCATGGACATCGGCCTAGCGCTGGGACGGCGCTTTCGCGGCCTCAAATTGTGGTTCCTGTTTCGACAGATGGGAGCGACGGGGCTGAGGAACATGCTACGCCGTCACATCGATCTGGCTTCGGGCTTTGCAGACCGGATTCGGGAGGACGACCGATTCGAGCTCGCGGCCCCGGTCGCGTTCGCCACCGTGTGCTTCCATGCGCGTCCACAGGGGGCGCGCTCAGGAGCTTCCGAGGAGAGGGTGAACGCAAAGCCCGTGGACCTCGAGGCAGCCAATCAGGCTGACGGTGTGTCAAACGAGCTTGAAGCGTCGAACGAGTGGAATCGGGAGCTGATGGCGCGCGTGAACCGCCGAGGACCCGTCTTCCTCTCCCACACGGTTCTGGAAGGTCGCTATACGCTGCGCTTGGCCGTCGGCAGCGTGCACACGGAGGCACGCCACGTGGAGGCTGCCTACCTGATCCTGTGCGAGGAATACGATAAGATGGCCGGAGCCGGCGGCTCTGTCAGCGCATGACAACGGATGACAACGGCATGATCGATCCAGTGAGGGCCGGGCCGCGAGCCCGACGACCGGCCGGACCCGGTCTGGCCATGGCCATGTTGGTGGCACTCGGCTGTTCGGGAGAGCCCGGAACCGCCCAGGAGACACCGACCCCCGCCGGGGAGCCCGCCCTCGAGGACTCCCTGAACGCAGAGCCGGTCCAGGAGGAATGGACCGTGCTTCCGACCCAGCACAGCGTCCTTATCAACCGGGCGGACCAGTCCCGTATCATGGGCAGCCCGGAGGCGCCGGTGCGGATCCTCGAGGTCTCGGACTTCCAGTGCCCGTTCTGCGCGCGCTTCAACCGGGAGACCTTCCCCGTGCTCGACAGCCTCTATATCGCGACCGGGAAGGTGGAGTACGTATGGATCTCCTTCGCGAATCCGAGCCACCAGTTCGCCTGGCCGGCGATCGAGGCGGCCTTCTGCGCCGGAGCGGTCGGCAAGTTCTGGCAGATGCACGATATCCTGTTCGAGCGGCAGGGCGAATGGTCGACGTCGGAGGATGCGTGGGCGACGTTCGTCGACTACGCGCGGGAGCTGTCGATCGATGGGGAGTCCTTCGGCGCCTGCCTACGGGATGACCGCACGGCACCCCTCCAGATCAGGGATTTTCAGTCGGTGAATCGAGCAGGGATCAGCAGCACGCCCTTCTTCATTATTGCCGACAGCCTGTCGATCCGCGGCGCCGCTCAGGTGAGCCAGTTCAGGACGGTCCTCGACAGCTTGTTGAAGGTGGGCGACGTGCCTTGACGGCGGCGCCGCCCTCAACGCGGCTCGCCGCATTCGCTCGGAGTGATCTCTAGCCTTCGCGAAACACGGATCGCATTCCCTCCAGAGCAAGGGATGCCGTGCGCGCCCCCGCCGAGAAGGTGCGAACGAGCTGACGCTCCCCCACTCCCTCGAGCGGAATGTCGTACGTGAAGTGCACCGAGACGCCGACCGGGCGAACGTCTGCCGCCGCCGCGTCGCTCCAACCGGCCGCCGCATCCAACGCGCCCTCCATGTGCACCTCCACGGCATCGGCTCCCGCGCCCACATCCTGCGCCGCTTTCGCCAGTCGAGCGGCCAGGCGCTCGTTGGCGTCCGGGTCGGCGGGCCTTTCCTCGAGCCACAGCGCGGGCGGCGCGACATCCACGTTCAGGAAGCCCAACATCACCGCACGATCAAAGCTCAGGTCCCCTGCCGTGAGCGGCTCCCCTTCCTCCTCGGCGGGCTCGGGCGGGACCGTCAGGTATCCGGATACGCCCTCCGTCCCCAAGTTCGCGCACGCGAGGGCGAACTCGTCGACGACCAACTCGACGAGCGCCGATGGCGCGTGCAGCGTCTCGATCGCCCCGGACTCCATGATGTCCAGCTCGGACTGATCGAAGGCCAGCCCACGGAAGAACCATGACAGGGGCTCCTGCCTGCCCTCGAAGAGATCGCGCGTTCCGAGGCCTTCCTGTCGAAGCGCGGCGAGCAGGATGGCGCCCATCTGGTGGCGCGTGAGCACACTCACCGCGAGATCATCACGTGGGCGTTCGGCTCGCCGGAGAACATCACCCACGGAACGTCACCGGCCGGCGCCGATGGCAGACCCAGCTCTTCGGCGGTGGCGCCTGGAACGTAGATCACATACAGCCTCGAGGCGCCTGCAGGCGCCTCGCCGGACGACGGCGGCGGCTCGGAAGCGAACAGGTTGTAGAGCGCCGCGGGTTGCGACGGCATCTGCAGCTTGCCTTCCCGGGCCTCCGACTGACGGGCGCGGATCGACTCACCGCCATCCATACCGGTCGCTCGAAGCTCCCGCCCCCGGCTCATGTAGGGCTCGAGCGAACGGTCGTAGCAGGCGACATGAAAGCGCTCTTGTCGCGGATCGTCCGCCAGGCAAATCAACGAACTGCTCGCGGATCCTTCGCGCAGCGTTGCTAACGCGCCGCCGGTGCTGTATCCAAGTACCGCGGCGCCGTCCCGCAACGATGGAGGAGCGGCGAGAACCGCTTCCGAGATCTGTTCGTCGGCCGGCTTGGACCGCACCGATCTAGGCGGCTCGCACGCCGCGAGCGCGCATAGAACGGTCAGACACCAGCTGACAGTGGCGATTCGGCGCATGCACACAACTCCAGAATCCGTGGGTCGCGCAGTTCAAGGCCCTCGATAACGCTAGCACGTGCACAGAAACGATGCACGGGAGCCCGCAACCCCTTGCGGGAGGGGCCGTCCCTCCGCGAGTGTTTCGCCCCCGAGCACGGCGTCAGCCACCGAAAGGATAGAGGACGGAGTCGATGCCCGAGAAGACCGTGATCGCAGTTCCGCGCGAGAGCGCTCCCGGTGAGACCCGAGTGGCACTCACACCGGACACCGTGCGTCGGCTCGTCTCCGACGCGCTGGCGGTGCGGGTCGAGCAGGGAGCCGGAGCCCTGGCCGCCTTTCCCGATGAAGCGTACAGCGAGGCCGGGGCGGACATCGTGGCGGGGCCCGAAGGGCTTGCGGAGGCAGACATTTGGGTGAGGGTACAGCCGCCACGTGAGCGAGAGGACGGGACCGACGAGGTGGAGATGATCCGTTCCGGCGGTGTCCTCGCCAGTTTCCTCAGCCCCGCTGAATCCCCGGATCTGCTGCGTCGACTGGCCGAACGCCAGGTCACCGCGCTGTCGATCGAGCTGCTGCCGAGAATCACCCGTGCGCAGCGAATGGATGCGCTCTCCGCGATGAGCACCGTGGCCGGTTACAAGGCCGTCATCATCGGGGCGGACACGCTCGGGAAGCTCTTCCCACTCCTCATCACCGCCGCCGGCACACTGTCCCCGGCGCACGTCCTCGTCATCGGCGCAGGCGTGGCGGGCCTTCAGGCGATCGCGACCGCCCATCGGCTGGGCGCTGTGGTCGAAGCCTTCGATGTCCGACCAGCCGTGAAGGAGCAAGTGGAGAGCCTGGGCGCCAAGTTCGTCGAGGCGGAGGAGCACGAGGTCGGCGGCGGCGAGACCGAGGGTGGCTACGCGGAAGAGCTCTCGGAGGACGAGCAGGAGGCCGAGCGCCGACTGCTGGCCGAGCACGTGGCCAAGTCAGACGTAGTGATCACGACGGCTCTCATTCCGGGAAAGCCCGCCCCCCTGATCATTACGGCGGATATGGTGCGGGGGATGCGACACGGCTCGACCATCATCGACCTGGCGGCCGTGGCCGACGAACCTCCCGGCGCAGATCCCGGTCCACGCCAGCCAAATGTATTCACGCAACCTGCAGGCGCTCCTCGACCACCTGATCTCGGAGGAAGGCGTTCAGATAGACCTGGACGACGAGATCACGGGGGCGATCTGCGTGACGCACGCGGGCGACGTGCGGTACGGGGCATGACCCCGAGCCGCCGCCGACCACGGGCAGCGAGCCGAAAGGCTCGCGTCAAGAAAGGGATCCAGGGATGACCGGAACGCTGCTTGTCGGCATCTACGTGTTCGTGCTCGCCATGTTCGTCGGCTTCGAGGTGATCACGAAGGTGCCTCCCACTCTGCACACTCCGCTGATGTCGGGCGCGAACGCCATATCGGGAATCTCGATCGTCGGCGCGCTGGTGATCGCTGGCAGCGGGGGTACTCAGCTCTTGACCATCATCGGCTTCATCGCGGTCGTCTTGGCGACGATCAACGTGATCGGCGGCTTCATGGTCACGGACCGAATGCTCCGAATGTTCCGGCGCGACCGTGACGAGGAGAGTGCGTCGTGAACTTCGATCTCTATATATGGCTGGCCTATCTGCTCTCGGCCGTCCTCTTCATCCTCGGACTGAAGCAACTCAGCTCGCCCGAGACCGCGCGGCGCGGAAACAGGATCGCCGCCGTCGGCATGCTGCTCGCCGTCGTCGCCACGCTGCTCGACCGTCAGATCATCGACTTCAGCTGGATCCTCATCGGTCTGGTCGTGGGAACGCTGACCGGCGCCATTATGGCCCGAACGGTCAAGATGACCGCGATGCCCCAGATGGTCGCTGTGTTCAACGGCTTCGGCGGAGCCGCCTCGGGGCTCGTCGCCGCGGCCGAGTACCTCCGCCACATGGGTAATCCGGAGCCGCTGGCCATGGACCTGGGCATCTCGATCATGGCGGGGACCCTGATCGGAGGCGTGACTTTCTCGGGCAGCTTCGTCGCGTTCGCCAAGCTCCAGGGATTCGCGGAAAAGGCCGCCACCTATTTCCTGCAGAAAACCTCCAACTTCGTGCTGGCCGCGGCGGCGGTGGCGGCTGCGGTCTATCTGGTCATCTCACCGGTGGAAGCGAACGGCTACCTGATCCTCGCCGGCCTGGCGCTCGTTCTCGGGATTCTGGTCACGATCCCCATCGGCGGCGCCGACATGCCCGTCGTTGTCGCGCTGCTCAACTCCTACTCCGGCCTCGCGGCCTCGGCGGCCGGTTTCGTCCTGTCGAACAACGCACTGATCATCAGCGGCGCGCTGGTGGGCGCGTCGGGGCTCATCCTCACCAACATCATGTGCCGGGCGATGAACCGATCGCTCGCCAACGTGCTGTTCGGCGCCTTCGGCGCGGGTGCGGTGGCCGGACCGGCTGCCGGCGCAGAAGGGGAGCAGATCGCGAATCCGATCGATGCGGAGGACTGCGCGATGATGCTCGCCTACGCCCGTTCGGTCGTCTTCGTGCCCGGCTACGGTCTCGCAGTGGCCCAGGCGCAGCATCGGCTTCGCGAGCTGGCGGATCTGCTCGAGGCGCGCGGGGTCGACGTAAAATACGCCATTCACCCGGTAGCCGGCCGCATGCCGGGGCACATGAACGTGCTCCTGGCGGAGGCCAACGTACCGTACACCGAGCTCTACGAGATCGAGGACATTAACCCGGACATCGCGAACGTGGATGTGGCGGTGGTCGTGGGAGCCAACGATGTCGTGAACCCGGCGGCACGGGACGACCCCAACAGCGACATCGCCGGGATGCCGATCGTCGAGGTGGACAAGGCGCACCACTGCGTCGTACTCAAGCGCAGCCTGAACCCCGGCTTCGCCGGCATCCAGAACCAGCTCTTTTTCCTGCCGAACACGCGCATGCTGTTCGGCTCGGCCGAAAAGTCGATCGCCGACCTGGTGCACGAGGTGAAGGCGCTCTAGCTCACGGAGCGAACCATCGCGCGCGAATGCGCACGATGGATGCGATGGGCGTGGGAAAGAGTTTGTGAAGCTGACTGCGGCCCCCAGGCCCGGGGTCGAACCGGGTGGGCCGGGGAGCCGCAGTCCACCCGGGGCCTCAGCCGCGGGAGATCTTTACCCCACCGTTCGTCGTCGTGGCCCGAAGCAGCGTCCCTCCGGCACCGAGCTCGGTCGTGAGGGTCTTGTCGAGACGTCCCTGCACCGTCACCGGGAAGCCGATCTCCAGACGGCCGTTCACGGTTCCGGTCTCAAGACGGGCTGAATAGCCCTCCGGGATCTGGAGGTTCACGCCGCCGTTCGTCGTCTTGACGTCCAGACCTTCGCCCTCCCATCGGTCGCCCGTGAGCTCGATGCTCAGGCCGCCGTTGGTCGTCGAGCCGCTGACGAAGCCCGACACGTCGACGAGGCTGACGCCACCGTTCACGGCTTGGAACTCCAAGTCGCCGGAGACGCCCTCGATGCCGATCCCGCCGTTCATCGTCTCGAGCGAAAGATCGGTCCGGACCGGCACCGACAGGCGGAAGCTCACCGCCCACCCCTCGCCCTTGCCGGCCTTCGGGCCTTTAGCCCGAATCGTCCCACCGTCGGTCACGATGGAGACCTCCTCGGCGATCTGTCGAGCGCGTGCCTGCGTCTCCGCTCGAGCGTGCACCTTGGCCTCGAGCTTCACGTCGTTACGGTCCGATCCCGTGACGGCGACGCCGCCGTTCGGGCCCGCGTCGACCGTGATGCTCCCGGTGGCCGGCAGCGTTTGCTCCCGGACCTCACAGTAGCGGTTGTCGTCGTCATTGTAGGATTCCTCGCACCACTTCCCGACATCCTGGGCTCGCGCGCCTGTGTCGAGAACCAGCAACGCTCCGGGCAGGACCAGGGTGCGAAATCGCAGTAACGCCCGAGACATCATCCTCCTCCTCTGGATCGGTATCGAATCGGTATGCAGTCGGTCTTGTCCGCAGAAGAGACAAGGCTCCGTGGGGTCTGACGTCGCGCGCACGCGGATGGTTGGAGCCGATCGAGAAACGCGACCGTTCCGACGCCGCCTCAGACCGCTCCCATCAGGACTCTTCCATCAACTCCAGAAAGCGACCAGCCAGCGCGGGTCCCGCTCCCGCATCCTCATGCTTGAAGAAGACGAAAGCCTCCTCCCAACCCTGGGAACCGATCGTCCGAGCCCAGGAGGTCAGCTCTCCGTCGTCGTACTCGGAGCGGCGCAACCGCACGTACCCCCAGCTCGCCGTGGAGACCGTTTCGGGCGCCGCCTTCTCGTCGGTCTCGGCCGCGCACAGCGCTACGTCGTGCTCACGGAGCGCCGCCAAGACCTCGTCATCGAACCATGAGTCGTTCCGGAACTCCATCGCCGCTCGGAAGCCCTTTGGTACCAGGGGAAGGAAGCCGGCGAGAAGATCCATGTCCTTCTTCAGATTCGGCGGGAGCTGAAACAGGATGGCACCCAAATGATCTCCGAGAGACGCCGCGATCGAGAACAGGTAGTCCGTCTCATCGGACACATCCTTCAGTCGCTTGAAGTGAGTGATGCGCCGGGACGCCTTGAGCACGAAGCGAAAGGGGTCGCTGACCTGCTCGACCCATGATTCCAGCACTGAAGCACGCGGCATCCGGTAGAAGGTGTTGTTGATCTCGACCGCGGGGAGTCGCCCGGAGTAGTAACGGAGCATCTCCTTGGCCGGCAGATCCTCGGGATAGAAGCTGCCCTTCCACTCCTTGTAGCTGAAGCCGCTCGTGCCCACGGAGAGGCGCACCGCATCGCTCCCCATGTCAGCGTCGCTCGGCCAGCGCTAGGGCGAACCGACTCGCTCCATCGGTCTCCCAGCGGCTGACCCGGAG
>JARRMU010000125.1:0-7064 GCA_037385645.1 Gemmatimonadales bacterium | reverse complement strand
CCCGCTTGGCTCAGCAGCTGCAGCCAGTAGCGGCAGCGGCCCGAGGGGATGTCGAGCCGAAGCGCCACCTCTTCCGCATCTAGGGGTTGGGTCTCCAGGAGCCAGAACAGTCCGAGCTCCAACGCTGCACCCAACGCTAACGCCGGAACGGCTGCATCCATCAGGTCAAGGACCTCGTCGGCATTCTTCGGCTTCATCGGCATGCTCCTGGATCTAGCGGCTACTCAGTCGGGAATGCCGTTATTCGGGATGCAAGCCAAAGGGACAAGCAGCCGGGTCGCTCCGCCTCAGTCGCAAGCTCAGAGGAAAGCTAGAGGATCATCCACCGGAGCATCTCTCCCTCCAGGGGCCACGGCCAGCCGGATACTACGACCGTCGATCTCGGAGGGACAAGCTGTTTATGTTTCCGCCTGGTTGATCGGGCGCGGACTCCCGGATGGCCGCGACGGCGGCCGCATCTCCCGGGCTTGGAAGGTGGAGCGATCAGGGCGAGGCGTCGATCGAGTCCGCCGAAGGGCGGGCGCGCGCCTCGCGAGAAGGAGAGAGATGGCCGAGCCGAAGACAAGTGGCTCCAGCGTATCTGCCTTGACGTTCCAGAAGAAGTGTAGAGCTGCGAAGCCGGCGGCCAGGTAGACGAGCCGGTGTAAGCGCCGCCAATTCCCGCGAAGCCGACCAATCCAACCGCGCGTGGATGTCACCGCCAGGGCAAGGAGAATGAGCCACGCCGCAAACCCCACGGTGATGAACGGCCGTTCTGAGATGTCTTCCAGGATGAACTCGAACGCGAACCACTGGTCGAGCACGACATACGCCGCCAGGTGGAGCGACACATAAAAGAAAGCGAACAAGCCGAGAACCCGACGAAATCGGATGATCCGGTGCCACCCGGTCAGACGGCGCACGGGAGTGATCGCCAGGGTAATCGTCAACAGCAGGATCCCCCACCACCCCGTCTGGTGAATCACCTCCTCGATCGGGTTCGCTCCCAGCTCGTCTCGCACACCTCGGAAGATCAGCCGTGCCGCCGGAATCAGCACGGCGACCCAGATGGCTGCCTTCGCCGCGAACCAGCGCTGCTTCGAGGACAGGATTTGCATCAGAACCATCGGCGGAGGTCCATACCGGCGTACAGATGCCCTACCTCTCCCTCATACCCGTTGAACAAGAGCGTCCGCCGCTTTCGGAACTCGCCCAGCCGGCGCTCACGAGCCTGGCTCCAGCGAGGGTGATTCACGTCGGGATTCACGTTGGCGTAGAAGCCGTACTCACCGGGGGCTGAGACGGCCCATGTGGTGGCTGGCATCGTCTCCACGAACCGGATGCGGACGATCGACTTGATACTCTTGAAGCCGTATTTCCAGGGAACGACGAGTCGAAGCGGCGCGCCGTTCTGGTTGGGAAGGTCCCGGCCGTAGACACCCGTAGCCAGAAACGCGAGGGGGTGAAGCGCCTCGTCCAGACGGAGCCCCTCGACGTACGGCCAGTCGAGCACACGTCGCCGCTGTCCCGGCATCTGCTCCGGATCGAGCAGCGTCGTGAACTCCACGAATCGAGCTTTGCTGGTGGGTTCGGCCCGCTTGATGAGCTCGGCGAGGGGAAACCCGCGCCAGGGGATAACCATCGACCAGGCCTCGACGCAGCGGAGCCGATATATGCGGTCTTCGAGCCGGTGCGGGCCGACGAAGTCCTCCAGGTCGTATAGGGCCGGCCGCGCCACGTGGCCCTCCACGGCAATCGACCACGGCCGGGCACGAAGGAGATGAGCGGTCTTCGCTGGATCCCCTTTTCCGGTCCCGAACTCGTAAAAGTTGTTGTACGTCGTCACGTCCTCGTACGGGGTCAGCGCTTCGTCCAGCTCGGAGCGAGCTCGGGTCCAGTCGCGTTCCTGAGGACGACCTATGTTGCGGCCCGCGGCTCCTTCAGAGCGCTCCGAGGTGGGATCGCAGGCTGACAAGACAGCAGGAGACACCCAGGCGGCCGCCGCGAGCTTCGCCGTCCGCTCCAGAAAGCGGCGTCGGTTCAGATACATAGGCTCCGGAGTTATTTGTGAGGAACGAATCTCGTTCGCTCCGTGGGCACGAATTCGCATGGTCTTTCCCCCACTGTCGCAGGCGCTTCGGGTCGGCGGCGGCATGCATTCGACGTGTACCGAATCCACCGCAAGGAGCCAGCGCGAGAGAATGCAGCGGCCAAGCCAGCGCGCCGTCAAATGTGGGAAGGCAGTTAAGTGACCGTGGTATAGACGGCTAGCGGAGTATCCTCATGGGAGACGGCCAGCGGGATGGCGTTCCACGAAACGCCTGTCACCTACATGGAACATCTCCTTGAAACGCGAGCCGCGACCCGCAGAATGGATGGTTGTCTGAGCCTACCCGCTGTCCAGGCCGTACGCCTTCATCTTCCGCCACAGGGTCGTTCGGCTCATGCCGAGCAGCTCTGCCGCCTTGACACGAACACCGGCGCTTTCGTCCAGCGCGGCTACGATCGCTGCTCTTTCATCTTCGGCATCCGTTGATGTACGGTACCGGCCCTCTCGACGATCCGCCGAGGCCGACTCCTTCTGAGCATCTCCGCCGCGCAGCTCGGGCGGAAGGTGCTGAACCTCGATGCGATTCCCCTGGACACGGATCGCGGCGCTCTCGACCACGCTGAACAGCTCGCGCACGTTCCCAGGCCATGCGTGCTGCTGGAGGAGCCGGAAAGCCAGCGGAGAAACAGACAGCGGCACTTCCTGCGACGACCGCCCTTGAAGTCGCTGAAGAGCGGCTTCAACGAGGAGGGGAATGTCCTCCCGTCGTTCCCGCAGCGGAGGCAACTCGATCCGGAAGACGTTCAAGCGATAATACAGGTCATCACGGAAGCGTCCGGCCGCGACCTCTTGCTTCAGGTTCCGATGGGTCGCCGCGATGACCCTCACGTTCACTTGCTCTGCCCGCACACCACCCAGGGGTGTGACCTCGCGCTCCTGCAGGACCCTGAGCAGCCTCTGCTGCAGCCGAAGGCTCATATCGCCCACTTCGTCCAAGAACACGGTGCCCTTGTCAGCCGCCGAGAAGAGGCCTCGCTTCGCTTGGACGGCGCCGGTAAAGGCTCCCCTCACGTGGCCGAAGAGCTCGGATTCGAGGATTCCCTCCGCCAGGGCGGCACAGTTCACGGGGACAAAGGGCCCTTGCGCCCGCGGCGAGGCATCGTGGAGCCCGCGGGCCACGAGCTCCTTGCCGGTGCCGGTCTCTCCCGAGATGAGGACGGTCGTTTCCGTTGGGGCAACCTGGCTCATGGCCTCGAACACGGCGGCCATGGCGGACGATTCACCGACGATGCCGCCCGTCGCGCGGCCGGACGTCCGGTGTGGCAGGGGACGGCGCTCGAGAAGCTCGGCCACCTTCTGGCTGAGGAGATCGGGGTCCACGGGCTTGGTCAGGAAGTCGTCTGCCCCGAGCTGAAGCGCGTCGACCGCCGAGTCGATCGTGCCAAACCCGCTGATCATGAGGATCGGTGCTCGCTCGCCCCTTCGACGCAGGACCTCGACGAGGTTCAGCCCGTCGGTGCCCGGCATGCGCAGGTCCAACAGGATGAGATCGAAATCCCCGGAGGCGAGGGCCTCTCCCGCCTCGCCAGCATCGGCGGCGGTCGCCACCATGTATCCGTCCTGCCGGAGCAGCTCGGCCGTCGACAACCGGAATGCCCTGTCATCGTCCACGATCAGGATGCGGGAAGCGTCGGCCGGTCTCATCCTCATACTCCGTGGCTGCTAGGCAGCCGGTTCCGTGCTGGCCACGGCCTCGAGCTCGATTCGGAACGAGGCTCCCCGTCCGACCTCCCGGTTGGCGGCCGTCATGCGGCCCCCGTAGCGTCGGACGATCCCTTCGGCGACGAAGAGGCCGAGCCCCACTCCATGGACCTCGCCCTTGGTGGTGAAGAAGGGGTCGAACACCTTCGGCAGCACCTCCGAAGGGATTCCGGGCCCGTCGTCCTCCACGACCAGCTCGACGATTCCGTCTCGACTGTTCAAGCGGAGCCGGACGGCCCCTCCGTCCGGCATGGCCTCGCGGGCGTTCTGCAGCACGTTCAGCAGCACCTGCTTGAGAGCGTCGGGCGCGATCGCCGCTCCCTCGCGCACGCTTCCCTCGACCGAGATGTCGTATGCTCCGCCATCCGCTCCTGTCTTGATCAGCTCGACGACCTGCCGCACGATCCGACTGGGTGCGCAGCTCACGGCGTCGGGATCGACGGGCCGGTTGAGATCCAACATCTGTTCGGCCAGAGAATGCAGGCGCAGCAGCTCGTCGATGGCCAACTGCGTGAACTGCTCGAGCTGGTCGTCGTCGATCCCGCGACGGATGACTTCGAGGCAGTTACGGACGTTCGCCACGGGGTTGCGTATCTCGTGCGCCAGCTCGGTGACGAGTCTTCCGGTCGCGACGAGCCGGTCCCTCTGGATCATCTCCGCTTGCAGCTGCCTCAGCTTCTCCTGGCGGTCCGTGAGCTCCTGATTGGCCGACTCGAGCTCACGCAGCTTATTCGCCAGCGCCTGCCTCATGTTGCCGAAGGCCCGGCTGACCGTGTCAAGCTCCAGGATTACCGATCGTTCGACGGGAGCACCGAAATCGCCTTCTGCCAGACGGTCGGCGGCGTGGGCCAACGTGCGTACCGGGCGAACTGTCACGTACGCCGCGACAGCGGCCAACAAGAGAGCGAGAAACAGCGCGATGCCTGCCGCGACGAGGGCGCCCCGCCGCAAGGCGGGCAGCACCGCGAGACTGACGGCCGCATCGCTGGCGAACAGCACGGCGCCAGCCTCGCCGAGCGGCGCGGCAATCACCCAGTACGTTTGACCAGCAAGCCCTGCGACGGTGCGGACGCCACCGTCCCTGCTCCAACCGTAGGCGGAATCGGCCACGCTAGCGGCCAGCAGCGAATCCGCCGCCGCCATCGCGGGAACAGAGCCGTCCCGTGCCACGACGATGACCTGCGATCGTGTGAGTCCGGCAAGGGTGGCAGCGAAGGCCTCATCCAGTACCGCACCGACTCCGGCAGCACCCAACCTGACATCGCCAGCGGCCACGGGAGCGAGGGCGACCATGAGAGCCCGGCCGCCCGAGGCGACGAAGCCGACCGGCATCTCACCTTGATCGACCCGCCGGACCAGATCGGCGCCGACCCGGGGGCCCTCCCAGAGCTCGCCCTCCGGGCCGAGGATGATCACCTCTTCCGTGGGGTCGACTAGCGCCGCTGTCGCCTGCTCCGCGGCGCGGAGCGTGTCGCCCGATCCGATGGCCACCGCCAGTCCGGCAGCGACATCCTTGGCGTGCATCCGGAGCGCGTCAGACATCGTCGCGGTACGATCGGCCAGGATCTTGGGGGCCATCGACAGATCATCGCGCGCCTTCCTCTCGAGCTCGGCGGAGAGGCGACGGTCCAGCGCTACGCCGGCCGGAACCAAGGCGATGGCGAAGACTCCGGCCAAAAGGACCAGAAGGATCCGGTGGAGAGAGATTCTCATGACGGCCTGAGAGACGAGCCGGGCATTTCAGGTGTAGCCGAACATCCAGCGAACCTAGGCGAGCCAGCGTGCCGGAGCCACTCGCGTGAGCGGCTCCGGTCACCCCGTCCGCCGGGTCAGCGGCTTCGCGTCACGGAGGTCTTCGCCACAGGATCAGCTCCGTGCCGTGCTTCGGCAGGACGCGCCGCTACCCACTACGCCCGCTAGCGAGCGGCCATACCGTTGGCCCCCGGGGGCAGCCCCGCACCCGCGCCCGGCAGCAGCGTCAGTCCACCATGCGCGTCCAACCGGAACACGCTCACCGCCGGAATGCCTGAGCTGAGCACGTACAGGTAGCGCCCTCCCTGGCTGAAGGCTGCGTCGATCGGACTGCTTCCGCCCCCGATGATCCCGGTCTGCCCGTCGGCGTCCAAGATCTCGAGCTTCCCGGCGTGGCCGACGTCGAATCCCGTGACGCTGCCGCTCCCGGTGTTTGTCGTATAGGCGAACCGACCGTTTTCCGAGACAGCGATCCAGCAGGCCGCCGTTTCCGTGGTGGGGACGACTGGATCGACGACCGTGAGGTCGCCGTCGCGGTTCAGCCGATAGCTGGACACGGTGCTCGCGTCAGGCGCGCCGCCGAACGCTTCCGAGACGATCAGCAGGCCGCGGTGGTCGAACCCGAACCCGAACGGCGTCTGCCCGGCCGCTGCCTGGGAGTTGGGAGCCGACAGGAGGCCATCGGAGTCGACGGCATAGGTCGTGATCGTGTTGGTGCCCTTCTCGGTCACGACCAGGACGTCGCCCCGAGGAGTGAAGCCCACCTGGGCCGGACCGGTCGAGGCCGCGCTCAGCGGCCGCGTCGAGCCTGCCAGCGGAGTGAGGGACCCGTCGTTCCGGAGCGAGAAGCCGCTCACATTGTTGGGCGCCCCGGCGTTCAGGACGTAGACCAGGGAGCCGTGCACGGCAACGCTGACGGGCATGTCCCCGCCCGAGCCGACGACGTCGATGAGCTGCAGACCCTCCGGCCGGATCCGGAAGACGGACAAATCGTCGCTGCCCGGATTCACGACGAACAGCCAGCGGCCGTCCTTCGAGAGCATGACGGCGCCCTGGTTGCCCAACCCGCCCCCGGACCCGGTCCCACCCGTGGCCACCGAGGCATCGGGTGTCAGCGATCCGTCCGAGGCGCGGCGAAAGACGAGCACCTCGTTTCCGCCCACCGCGTTGGACATGAGGTAGACAGACCCCGCGGCCGGGTGTGGCACGTTATTGGCTTGCCGGAAGGAGGGGTCGATCGACGGCTCAGTCGGTGCGGAGCCGTCCGAACAGGCGGACATTAACGCCCCGGCCCCGAGAGCCAGAGCGATCGCCGCGAGCATTCGTAAGACGCTCATGACAAGGCCTCCTCTGAAGTGTGTGTGTTCGTTCGTGTCGTTCTCCGCCCTTCGTCCGGGCCAACCGTCACCTCCCTCGGAGCCGAGGTTCTGGATGCAGCCGCGGAAGGCGGGCGGTGGGAGGTAATGCAAGGAAGCTGCAGGAAGCTGCGGAGGAGAATCGTGGTCAGGTAACTATATGCAAC
>JARRMU010000124.1:0-9061 GCA_037385645.1 Gemmatimonadales bacterium | reverse complement strand
CTTCAGCTTCAACGGCACTAGCAAGGCCGACGGCACCGCGAGAGGAAGGTTTCACTTTCGCATCCACGATGCGCAGGGAGAGGGCTCGAGAATCTGGGGCGACATCACGTGCTTGACGATTGAGGGTAACCAGGCTTGGCTGGCTGGATACGTGACCAAGGCAGGCAATCCCAATCACGTCGGTCGGGCACATGGCTTCAGGGTGGTAGACAACGGGCAGGGTCAGAATGCGACCCCGGACCAGATCACCGTCACGTGGCCTGGAACATCTGATCCCACATTCGTTCAGCCGGATGAGTACTGCGAGAACAAGCCGAGTCAGACGCTCCACACCGTCGAGTCAGGCAACGTACAGATCCATCCCTAGCTAGCCCGGCAGCGGTTGTCTTATGGGGCGGTTCGTTCGGGACCGCCCTCTGCCCTCTACCGAAGGCGATGATCCAGCCGATCCGCCAGGCCCGCTCTCCTGGCGGAAACGACAGCGGCTCCTGCCTGAAAGAGCTATTCTGGGCAGGGCCCATTGAAACGCTTACCGAGGAGACAAGGATGGCCGCCTACTTCATTCTCGCGCAGACCGTCACGGATCAATCGGCGTATTCTGAACAGTACATCCCCGGCGTCATGCCCTTGCTGCAGAAGTACGGTGCGGAGGTACTTGTTGCCAGCTTCGAGACCGAGCCTCTAGAGGGGGAGCCCGCTGCTGGTGCCGTGGTCCTGCGGTTCCCGTCTGCGCAGCAGATTCGGGACTTCGTGAACGATCCGGACTATCGCCCCCTGAAGGAACTCCGTTTTCGCATCACGACGAACGCGAACGCCGTATTGGCGCCCGAGTTCGAGTGGCCCGCGGCAACGGAATAAATCCCGAGTGCAGCAGATTGGCGTGGAACCGGTCACGCGGTTGGCCTGAGAAGACTGACAACCTGGAGGTAAGAATGCAGGCGGGGGGGAGCGAGTCAGAGCGGTTGTCCAGGAAGGCAGGCTGGCGCTTGATTCTGGCGTCGCTCGGGATCGCGGCAGCGGTGATGGCGCAAGCGTACCTTCAGCGGAAGGGCCTCGAGTTCACGGGAGCCGCGCTAATCGGCGTAGCCGGTCTGTTCGGCGGTTGGCTCCTCAACGCTCATGCGCGTGTACCTGGGCTGCCGATGGCGATGACAGGCGTTATGGCACTCACCGTCTTCCTGGTAGGCTTTCTCGATTCGGCGGGAGCGGCGGTCTCTGGAGGCACTGTCTTCATGGCCTTGGCGATCAGCGTAGTTGCGCCGTCATGGGGGGTTGGATTGATCGCCGTGGCAATCCTTGCCGGGGCCCAGCTGCTGGCGGCGGCGACGTAGCTATCGCGACTGCGACTTCCGAAGCACCTTCAGCTTCTCGCGCTCACGCGCCGACCGCTCGCGGTCTTCTTGACCTGTCTCTCCGCAGTGGGAGAAGAATCCATTGCTAGTCCCAGGTCTATCGGTCGCTGCGTTCGCGTGCGGCGCTCTCTGCATTCACGGGAAGTACTCTGACTCCCACATCCTCGTCTATGTCTTCAAGCCACTCGCGACGGCGCTGGTACTAAGCGTGGCCGTAGCTGCCGGGGCGTTTGCTACGACGTATGGGCGGCTGGTCGCTCTGTCGCTCGTCTTCTCGCTTGCGGGAGACGTCTTCCTGATGCTTCCGAAGGATCGTTTCATCAACGGGCTGCTGAGCTTCCTGGTCGCACACGTCGTGCTCAGCGTGGCATTCGCGCTTCAAGCCACGGGCCTTTCGTGGTGGCTCCTTCTTCCTGTCATCGCGGGGACGGGCATGTACATGGCGCTGGCGCCGCACCTTGGCCGCATGAAGATCCCCGTGGTCGTCTACATCACGGTGATTGCAGCGATGGCCTGGTTTGCCCTGGAGCGGTGGCATCTGCAGGGCTCGCCGAGCGCGGCACTGGCTGCCCTGGGGTCGGTTCTTTTCCTGGTCTCCGACTCCGTACTCGCATTCAATCGCTTCCGGGCAAAGTTCCGATTGGCCGAGTTGTTGGTCCTCAGCACCTATTACGTCTCCATCTGGCTGACCGCCCTGTCCGTGCATCGCGACTGGATATGAGGCGTCATCTGCTGTTCGCGCCCGGCAGTACGACCGTGACACGGATCTGCCAGCCGATCACGTCCTGAGGCTGACGTGGTGAAGCTCGGGCCGTTCTCGTTGGGTCCTCGGTCGAGGTGCTATTCGTTCTCGATGCTCGCCGGTGGCCTCAGTATCATGTCGTGCTCATTGGCTAGCCTGGCGAACTCCTCGGGCGGCAGGACGGTCGGCTCCTCGCCTGGCTTGACCGAGATCCTTCGGAAGAAGGAAAGCAGCCCTTTCTTTTCGTTGGGGATCGTTGCGAACACGAGGACGAGGGGCTCGTCGCCTGTGTTCGTCACCGAGTGCCACACGCCCGGAGGGTTGTACCAAACGTGGCCGGGCCCGACCTGGATATCCCGCGGCTCACCGTCGAAGTACAGACGGGCGATGCCTTGGCCGGAGATGAAATAGGCCAACTCTTCGGTCTTGTCGTGACGGTGCTCAGGCAACGAACCGCCTACGCCAAGCGCGTACCGAGCAAAGCTGGCGAGCGCTTCCGGATGCGTCTCCGGGTCGACGTAGATGTGGAATTCTCCGCCAGAACCAAGGGTCTCCTTGCTTTCCGGACCGACCCAGAAGTGGTCACCTTCGCCGGGTGCCCAGATCGTGGCCTCGTGGACCTCGCCTTCCGCTACCTGCTGGCCTTCACCAGTGGTTTGCGGAGTGTCGACCGCAGCCTCGCCAGCGCAACCCGATAGGGCTATCAGGAAGCCGGTCGCAGCCAGCCTTCTGGCTTGTTGCCTCGTCCATCTGATCATGCAGAGTTCCTCCGCTCGGGAATACCAGGGTCACAGGGGCCAACCCGACACGGGCAAACTAGTTGTGCGGTGCCTTCGGGGACCACGTGGCCCAGGAGTATGCCGAGGCGACCAACGACTCCCGGCAAGCGGCATGCGGCGATCGTGCCCGTGTGTTGGCGGTAGTGAGGGCACGTCTCAGAAGACGAGCAGAGTCAGCTTGACGAGCGCAAATATTCCGCTCCAGAGCACAAGCGCGAGCGCGACCTTTACGACCATCGCCGTTCGTGGACCTACCCTGGCATCTCTATCCACTTCGCACTCCTCTCGTGATGGTGACGGCGGATTGAGTCAGCAAATCAGGTTCCATGCGGTGGCCGTCGCCTGCCTACAGCGCCTCCGGAAACGTCTCCTCCCACAGTCTTCCAAAGTACTCGTCGGCAAACGCCGTCCAGCCGAGAGGTGGTGCCGTGGCGAATTCACCGAACACGATCCGATCCCCCGCGACCCGGAAATCGACGCGCACGTAAGTCCCATAGGCCTGGCCGAGACGTTTGGCCGCCTCGACCACCTCCGGTAGCCAGATGGGTGCCGGAACAGAGTCGAGAACCGGCAGAAGATCGTTCAGCGGAGGGGTAAACGGCTCCCAGGTAGAGGAGTAGAAGGCACATCGCGTCTCGCCATCGACCGAACTCCGCTGGATGACTTGTATCGCGCCAACTCGCTGGTCGAACATGTGGAGATCTACCTCGAGCGGCAGAAGCGCCTCGGGGCTCGTGTCGCCCACGAACTCCTCCACAAGCACGGGACCGTGCAAGAGTCTGCTGGCGCTGCCGGCCAAAGCCCTCAGCACGTCGCGTCGGCTCTTCTTTGAACCGGAAAGCAGGTCGATGCCGTCACAGAGGACGAACACCCCGCGCCGCGAGTGTCCGAAGGTCGGCTTTATCACAAAGCATTTGGGGAGTGCATCGAAATCGAGCCCCGCTAAGTTACGCCCATGCCAGTAAAGTTCGGGCACTCGCAGGCCGTGCCGGACGGCGAACTCGCGCGCATTCCACTTGTTGCTGAGTGAACGCTGCCAATAACGACAGCAGTGCCAGCGCTCATCGGCATCGAATCGGCTGCGAAGCACCTGGCGCTCTGCGATCTGATGGAGAAAGTCGGTGTAGGTTGTGGGATCGTAGTAGTTTCGCGGCTTCTGCCACCAGACTCTCTGGCGCTCTGCCAATCGCTCCTGGTAGGTAGGAGTAGCCTTCATGCCCCGGACATCTCCTCTACCGTGGCGGCGGCGTGCTCAGATGGGAGGCAGCCGACCGCCTTCACCGCGAACCCTCAATCGACGGCGCCGTAGTTCTCACCGGCCTCGTACATGCGCTGAATGCGATCCGGGGGAACCGGCTCCTGATGCCAATCGACCTTCTTGGCGCGGTCCCAACGCCAGAGCCAGTGAACTCCCGCCCGACCCACGTAGTCGTCAGGCCGGCCATAGGCCTCGTCTTCAAGGGCGGCGCCCAGGCTGATGAACCTGTGGCCCCGGTTCTCCATCATGGCCAACAGCCGGTCGAGGCAATCCGCATTCAGCTCGGATGCATGAAGCAGGAGCACGTGCTTGATCTGCCGGCCCACGACGTCGACCGCTGCCCGTTCGAGAAAGGCGAAGTGTCTCTCGGAGAACTCCAGGTAATCGTCTGTCACGGCCGCCATCGTCGTCGAATCATTACGGGCACGGGCCTGGTTGTAGATGGCGGCGAACATCCAGTCCCAGTTTTCGAGCGTGACCGGCGCGATGGTATAGCCTCTTGCCGCCAGCCAGCTCTCGAAATCCCGGCGCACCGTCAGGGTGCCGCCAGTCCTCAAAAAGGGATGCCGGAACCACCGGAGCTCCTGGTCTCGTTCGGCCAGCAGATGGCTCGTGACCGTCTCACCTCTGATCACGTCGTCCTTGAAGGTCTCCAGGGGTGTATCGTACAGCGAGGGGTGGGAGTAGGTGTGGTTGCCCAACTCATGACCGGCGTCCAGCCACTGCGCTAGCAGTTCCATTCTGGCGTCGGTCTCCCCCCGCCGCTGATAGAGCTTTTCTTCGTTGACCAGACCGACTGCAGTAATCCCGTGCCTGCCCAGACCGGCCAACAGGCGTTCGGTCATCGTCTGAAGCCGGTCGATAGGAATCCCCGACTGGCTGGCGGGCAGGTCATCGAAGGTTACGGCGACCTGGATGACAGATGCCTGATGGGCAGGCTGGGCAGCAAGGCACATGGTCAACAGCAACAGCGAAACAAGCATCACCCGACTCCAGGTGGCCTAGGGCTTCTCTTATCCTACATAGCCGTACGGTTACGTATGTGCAATCCTGGCAGAGTTTTGAGGCGCTTCAACTCTTGCGCCGCCCAGTCGATGGTCCTAGATGAATCCATGCCTCCGCTCAGACCGATGACGGCGGACGCCGCCTGACCGATAGAACTGCCTCAGCTTCACGTTCACTTCCATGCCATACAAGGGAGGCCCCCGATGCCTAAACCGACGAATCGACGCACCTTCTTGAAGGGAACAGCCGGTGCCGTAGGCATCGGCGCGGTCGGGGCATTGGCTACCAAGCTAAAGCTCGGCCCCGCGAGCCTGTCCGCGAACACTCAAGCGACGGTCGAGACGATTCCCGTCTTTCTCGTGCCTAATGGCGGGAAGAAGCAAGGAATGTCCGTGCTGGTGCCGCCGGCGTCGGCGAGCGCCGGCGACAACGTCGAATGGCTGCCCAAGACCGACAATATTGAGAGAATCGTGAAGGTGCAGTTCAAGGATCCCCCCAACGGGACGCCGAATCCGTTCTCAAACAGCAACGCGACGATCAACAATCCCAATCCCTCCGACCAGGCGAAGATGAACAAGCAGGTCTTGGCGGACGCAGCGGAGGGGACGTACAACTACCGGATCTTTGTCAAAGAAAAGAACAGCGGCGTGCACAAGAGCGATGATCCTCCCCTGGACATCGTTCCTTCGGGTTAGTCAGCGGGCCGGTGCGGTCCCCTCGCGGACCGCACCTTCGCTCGGCGGCGCGGCAGCGCGACGACTTTGACAGTCCACCCATCTGTCGAGTAGCGTTTGGACGACCTTATGACCCTACGACTCTACCGTCCCATCATGGAGGTGCGAAATGAGAGCGCATTCCGCCGGGGCAGTCTTGACGGGCTTTCTCGCCGCAACCATCGCATGCGCTCCAGCAGCTGACGAGGGTGAGCCTGCTGCCGGAGACGAGGTGTCCTTGGAAGCCGACACGGAGGCCGACATCGCGACGATCGACGCGATGCGCGGTGCGTTTGCCGAGGCCGTGAGCGCCGGAGATGTGGACGGCATGATGATCGGCTATGCGGAGGACGCGGTTCAGATGCCGCCGAACGAGCCAGCTCTGACGGGCAAGGCGGCCATCAGGGCCAGGAGCCAGGCGAACGCGGATCAATACGAGATGGCGCTGGAGAATCCCGCCGCGGAGATCCTCGTCAAAGGTGATTGGGCGATCCTCCGGGGCACCTACGTGTTCAGCGGGACGCCGAAGGCAGATGGCGAGCCGATCCAGGATACCGGGAAGTACCTGGTGACGTGGCATAGGCAGCCGGACGGGTCCTGGCTGGTGGCCCACGAGATCTGGAACAGCAACAATCCACCGCCAGAGGGTGGTTCGTAGCTCGCAAGTGTTTCCAGAGGGTGATCAGGTGACGACGGGGGCGGCTACCTCGAGGCCGCCCCTGTCTGTTGGGAGAAGGCGATGAGGATGAGAGGCCGCGTGGTCGGCCCGCTGGCACTGGGGCTGGCGCTGGTTGTTGCCCGAGCCCATGGACAGACGGAATCCGGCATCCCGCCAGGGACTCCTGAGGACGTGGTCGGCAGACTGTACGAGCTGGTCACCTTCGAGGCGGGACACACGCCAGATTGGACCGAAGTGCGCGGCCTCTTCCTGGATGAGGCCGTCATCGTGCTACGGACGAGCCGCGATGCGTTATCCGTGCTGTCCGTGGACGGATTCGTGGCCGATTTCAAGGCGTTCATCGAGCGGGCCAACGTAGGAGAGACCGGGTTCTCCGAGACAATCGTCACGATGAGGTCGATGGTCTTCGGCGACATCGCGCACATCCTGGTGCTCTACGAGGCCAGCATCCCCGGCTCCGGGAGAGGCCCGCAGCAAGGGGTGGACAGCTTTCAGTTCAACGAGGTTCCTACCGCGGCGCGGCCCGTCCCGCTGGAGCTGATGCCGCCGGGTCCCTCAGCCCCTCAGGCGGAGGAGCCGTAGAGCCGGGAGCCGCAGAGCTCGCGGATCCCCGTCAGGCAGACCTCACGAAGCGCACCGCCTCGAGCCACGAGCGTTGCGGCAGCCACCGCGACTGGCCCGCGACGCTTCCCACCGCGAAGCGGTTCCCCCCCTGCCACTTGGCGGCGCGAAGTGCGGAATCGGCCAATTCCAGAAGCTGTTGGAGTTGCTTGATGGAGCCGTCCTGGCTGGCCACGCCGCTGCTCAGGGTGATGGCGGTCCCGTTGTGCCCGAACTGCGACGCGACGTCCCAGCTTACCCGCTTCGAGAACGAGACGGCGCGACGCACCCCGACGTCCGGAAGCAGAACGATGAACTCACCGCTCTGGCATCGGCCCACCAGGTAGTTCCGCTGGGCGTGACTCTTGAGCACCAGCCCGACGATGAAAAGAGCCAGGTCGACCTCTTCATCATCGTGGCTTCCGGCGAACCGTTCGAAGCCGTCGATTCCGAACTTGACGACCGAGCATTTCCGATTCCAGCGGTTCGTCGAGAACCAGGACGCCAGCGGACCCTCAGCAGCGTGGACCCAAGGCAGGCCGGTCCGAGGATCCAAGTCTCGGGGCTGCGGAGCATCTGTATCGGTAACGCTGCGGATGGTGATGGCTTCCTGGGATACTCGCATGATCCCTTCCTTTTGCGGGCGCGTCCGCTGCCGCGTTGGCCCACGAGAGGCGACGACGCGCGGGCACGCCGGACATGATGAAGGGGCAGGACAGTAGGTGAGATGCTCCGGCAGCCGGGGTCCTTACATGACTGGCCGGTTGGGCGAGGGATCAGCCGATCTTGTCAATCCACTTGAGCACGGGATCCAGTTCCCCGGACCACCAGAACACGGCCAGCAAGATGGCCCCGAACAACCATCCAAAGAAGGCGAGGTCACGTCTTTCCGTCGTTCTCATCGTTCCGTTCCTTTCGCCGCCAGTAGACACCGGTTGCTCGAGTGCATGAAGGCGTAGGTGAGCCGAGACACGCACGATCCGTGCTGAGAGCGTGTCAGATGCTTTGATAACGCTCCAACTGTCATTGGAATAATCACTTGAGTTCGTCTCGCTGAGCTGGGCGGCCTCCGTCAACGGAGCGGAGAAGGTCGCGTGGCGGTGCCGAAGGCAGGCCAAAGCGAGGACACGGAGCTGCATCGGGGTGCTGTAGCGGCGTAGCAGCACCGCCCCTGGCGCGGCACGGCGCCGGATCTCGCGTGACCCTCGAAGCCCGTGATCACCGTGGGGTCAGCGGCGTATAACCGGCATGACCAAGCTGATCGTTTGGGGAACGGTGATCATGGCGGCCGGTTTGGCCCTGGACCGCCTGCTTCTCTGGATGGAATCGCGGGGCTGGGTCTACTGGCGGCGAAACCGGCCTGCCCGCGGAGCGTCCACCTACCATATGCTGGAACTGCACTCCAACTTCGACCCGGGAATCCAGCACATCCTCGAGGCTACGGTCAAAGAAGAGGAGGACGAGGACGACTCGGGCGATCCGCCCGCAGCCTGACTGCCGGCTGCGGCGCCCACGATCGGGTTCACGTGGTACATGCGCCTCACTTTTTCTACCTGTGCAGGCGTACAAGGGATCGCCCGATTGCAGCTTCGGCGTCGTGCAGATACCGTCACGCGAAGAACGTGGAAGCGGAACGAGGAGACAGGGGGAGCGAATAGAATGAGCACCGCGAAACTGCTGTTGAACGGAAAGGAGTACGAGTTCCCGGTGGTGCTGGGGACCGAGGATGAGGTGGCGGTCGACTGCACGAAGCTGCGGGCGACGACGGGCGCGATCGCGCTGGACCCGGGCTACGGGAACACGGGCTCCTGCCTGAGCGCGATCACCTTCATCGACGGGGAGAAGGGGATCCTGCGCTATCGGGGCTATCCGATCGAGCAGGTGGCGGAGCAGGCGTCGTTCGAGGAGGTCTGCTACCTGCTGATCTACGGGC
>JARRMU010000123.1:0-7500 GCA_037385645.1 Gemmatimonadales bacterium | reverse complement strand
CTCACACCTTCTTGTCAAAAAGCAGTCGCGACGGAACTCCGCCGCGACAGGAATCCTCAGCTTAGTCGGATCATCCGCGTTAGTCAAGCATTCCGTACGGTGGGCTGCGTTCCGTCCACCAGCTCTCGAAAGGAACCGGCGCGCTCGTCCGAGCATGCCTACCCGCGGTTCTTCCGGTAGCCATTGTTAGTAGTCGTATCGAGACAGAAGGTTCCCTGCCTGGCACGACTTGGACGCCGAGCTCGAACGCGACCCCTCCCCTCGTCCGAGAGGTCGACGCCGACGCATCTCCTTCCCGTCGGGAGATCGCAGCCGTTCGCTGCACATTGCCAGCGTGTCGCTGCCGCCGAACCCACGCGAGCCGACGGCATCGAGAATTGTAATTACAAATATCACTGAGGCTTACAGATGTGAGCCTGCACTCGGCATGCTCCGTGACATTGGGTGAGAGCGGGAAGATATCCACGCGCCCCAACCGGAACGGGAGAGAGATCATGGTCGACCGCCAGTATCGCGACGAGCTGCTCGACGCGAGCTACGAAGCGGTGAAGCTCGAGCTCGAGAACAGCGAGAAGGACCTCGCAAACCTGCAGGCGAGAGCCGAAAAGCTGCGTGCCGCCGCAGCCGCCCTTTCGGCGCTGCTGTCCACGGATGTCAGGCAGCCGGAGGACGAGACCGCGGCATTCCTGCGGAAGAGCAGACACTCCGCCGGCCTGGAAGAGGTTCCGAGCGACCCCTACCGCGCCGTGCCCGAAGCGATGCGAGCTTCCGCCTAGAAACGTACTATCGGGAGGTGCGGAGCGGGCCATCCCCGGCCCCCTGTCCCGCTCCCTCCTCCCATCTCTTCTCCACCCGTCCCGGGCTTCGGTAACCTCGCCCTAGGACCCGCTCACCCTTCTCCGGATCTCACCCTCATACTCGGGGAAGTATCGCCCGATCACGGAGATCTCGAAGCGCCTCAAGATCGCCTCTTTGGGCTCGCGCTCGAGCAGGAACCGAAACGATTCCTCGAGAAGCCGCTCGGCCGAAACGCCAGCGCCGAAGCGCTCCAGGGCCGAGCTGTCCAGCGCGACCGTATGGCGGGTGGAGGACCCTCCTTCGCGCACCTCCACGACGTACTCATCAGCGCCAGCCACCGATACGTCGATCTCGACCATGCTGTCTCTAGGCGAAGTTGATGGAGCCGTGCCAGCGGGCACGTGTACAGGCAGTCGTCCAGCGCTCGCTGGAGAGCATGACGACCCGATCGGAAGAAGGGTGAGCGACGGGATTCGAACCCGCGACCTCCAGGGCCACAACCTGGCGCTCTAACCGACTGAGCTACGCCCACCACGCGATCGGCGCCGGATGCTGGCGCCGACTCAATGTAGCCTGATAGGGATGGGCGGCAAGCAAGTTCCTTGGCGGTTAGTTTGCGCGTATGGCCAAGCTGTCGATCGGAATCGTCGGACTTCCGAACGCAGGCAAGTCGACGCTGTTTCGGGCACTCACGACCGTCGCCGTCCCGGCCGAAAGCTATCCGTTCTGCACGATCGAGCCCAACGTCGGGATCGTGCCCGTTCCAGATGGAAGGCTGGACCGGATCGCCGAGCTCGTGAGCCCGCCCAAAGTGACCCCGGCGGTGGTGGAATTCGTGGACATCGCCGGGCTCGTCGAGGGCGCGTCCCGCGGCGAGGGACTCGGCAATCGATTCCTGCAGCACATTCGGGAGGTCGACGCGGTCGCACATGTCATCCGGCTGTTCGACGATACGTCGGTGGCCAGCTTGACGGCAGGCGAAGACCCGAACCGCGACCGCGAGCTCGTGGAGACCGAGCTGGCCCTCGCCGACCTGGAGCTCGTGGAGGCGCACATCGAGCGGCTCGCCCGCAAGGCGAGATCCGGGGATCGCGAAGCGAAAGAGTCTATCGCAGTCGTGGACCGGCTTCGCGAGCGCTTGGAGAAGGGAGAGCCGGCACGCAGGGAGAGCCTGACCGACGGGGAGCGGAAGCGGCTCCGAGGGCTGAACCTCGTGACCATCAAGCCTCAAATGTATGTGGCCAATGTCAACGAGGACTTCTGGAGTGCGCCGTCCGCCCGCTACGACGGACTCCTGAGCGGCTTGCAGCAGGAAGACCCGGGCGCGGTCCTCTTACCGGTTTCTGCGCTCCTCGAGGCCGAATTGGCGGAGCTGCCGCTGCCCGAGCGAGCGGAGTACCTGAGTGAGGTCGGCGCGGAGGAGTCCGGGTTGGCCCGTCTCATCCGTGCGGGTTACGAGCTCCTGGGACTCATCACCTTTTTCTCGTTCAACGAGACCGAGCTTCGCGCATGGACGATCCGAGAGGGCGCCCTCGCACCGCAGGCCGCCGGAACGGTGCATACCGACTTCGAGGAGCGTTTCATACGTGCGGAGACGATCGCCTTCGAGGAGTTCGAGTACTACGGCTCGCTCAAGGCGGCTCGAGAGGCCGGCGCCGTGCGTTTCGAAGGCAAGGAATATGCGGTTCGAGACGGGGACATCCTCTGGTTCCGCACCGGTGCCTGACCTCGAGGAAACCCCGAGGCCGCTCCGCCCGTAGAAGGAACTAGATTAGAGGAGATTGGAGATCCGGACAGATATGGACGAGCACGGGCCGAAGGACGACCGTTTCATGTACAAGGACGGCCTCAGCTACGGGCTGTGGTGCCTGTTTCTGTTCGGCTTCGCGGGTGTGCACCGCATCTACCTCGGCAAGTACGGCACGGGTATCCTGTGGATGCTCACCTTCGGCTTGCTCGGCATCGGCCAGTTCATCGACTTGTTCCGAATGAAGTCGCTCGTGATGGACGCGAACATCCGAGAAGGATATCTCCCGCATCCGCGCTACGCGCGGGATCTGCTCTCTTCGCCGCAACGAACCGCCAGACGCGAGCCCACCGTCACGCAGCAACTCCTCAAGGCAGCCGGCAGGTACGGCGGCAACCTGACGGTCACCCAGGGGGTGGCGGAGACGGGTCTGTCGTTCAAAGAGGTCGAGGAGGTGCTGACTGAGATGCTGGTCGAGGGGTACGTCGATGTGGACAACGAGCCCACCACGGGCGTCGTTATCTACCGGTTTCCCGAACTCCTGACGGGATCGGGCGAGCCGGCGGGCAGCTAGCCTCCCTAGCCTGCTCCACCCTGAATGTAGTCCTTGAGGTGCTGGTTCTCGTTGACCGCATCGCGCCAGGCGGCGTTGACGAGGTCTCCGATCGACACGATCCCGACCAGCCGTCCATCCCTGACGATGGGCAGGTGACGGATCCGGTTCTGGGTCATCACGCCCATCGCCGCGTGAACCTGATCCTCGGGCAGGCCCACGATGACATCACGGGTCATCGTCTCGTGAATCGTCGTCGTGGCGAGAAGCTCCGGACCCCGGGAACCGAGCCGGAGGACGTCGCGCTCGCTGAGGATCCCTCTGATGGAATCGCCCTCGACCACTACGACCGCGCCGATGTTGTGCTCATTCAGCACGTCCATGGCGTCTGTTACGGTGCCGTCTGTCGACATCGTGACCACGCGGTCACCCTTGGCGTCGAGGATGTCCTGGATCCTCATGCCTACCTCCGGCCAGGTTCGGATGGAGCGGCGGGTACGGACCCACCGGCCTCAGGCTCAAAAAGAATGTTCCCACAACATAAACGCGAGCCGCTGGCCGGCAAGCGAGGCGCGTGGGGGCAGACCGGGCCGATCCGGCGTTGACCGAACGGGTGTGGAGGGCGAGCTTGCCCCGTTCGTCTAGCCCCGGCTGATCGGAGAGAGGATGCCAAGAACCGAGACCGCAGCGAAGAACCTGGATGGGTGGTTCGTCCTTCACCAGTTCTTCAGGGCCTCCTGGCCCGCTCTCAAGCGTCACGATGGGCGCCGCCTCAGTGAGATCGGCGCCGAGTTCACGACCCTGCTCCAACGCTGGTCGGCGCTCGAGGACGGCTGGAGTCGCTGTTATCGAATCGTCGGAGGCGGTGCGGACTTCCTGCTTCTTCACTTCCGGCCCAGCCTGGAACTCCTGGCCGAGGCGGAGCGCAAGGTGCAGCTCACCACGCTGGGCGACTACCTCGAGCTCGAGTACGACTACCTCTCCGTCGTGGAGCTCGGGCTCTATCAACTGACAGCCGAGTTCGCCAAGCGTAAGGCCGTGCCGGAAGATCCCGAGGCCATGGCGACGTGGCGAGAAGAGTTGGAGGAGCAAGCGCGAAAGGCGGCGGATACCGACTTCGCGCGACGGCGCCTCTATCCGCGGCAACCCGACGAGATGCCGTACATCTGCTTCTACCCGATGACGAAGCGGCGGGGTGAGACGGAGAATTGGTACTCCCTCCCGCTGGAGGAGCGCGCGGCGATGATGAGCGACCACGGGCTGGTCGGTCGGGCCTATGCCGGCCGGATCAACCAGATCATCTCGGGCTCGATCGGCTTTGATGATTGGGAGTGGGGGGTCACGCTGTTTGCGCAGGATGCTCTCGACTTCAAGAACGTCATAACCGACATGCGCTACGACGAAGCCAGCGCCAAGTATGCAGAGTTCGGACCGTTCTACGTCGGAAAGCGCATGCGGGCAGACGACTGGCTGGAGCTCGGAAGTCCCTGAGCTCCATGCGGGAGAGCGAGGCGGCAGGCCACCCGGCGCCACGCCGAGGGCGCGCTGCGGAGGCGTGTGACAAGAACATCGCTCCAGCCATCCGTCTTTTCATGCAGGAGCGGCAGGGCGAGATGGTCGACCTGCTGTGCCGACTCGCGCGAGCCCCGATCCAGGATCTGCTGACCCGAGAGCTCGTTGAGGCCGGCTGCCTGGTCGAGCTGCTGGACGGCGCCGAGCAGGGAGCCCACATCGTCGCCCGCCGCAGATACGGCGTCACCGGCAGACCGACCCAGCTTCTCGTGGGTCACTACGACACGGTTTGGCCTCTCGATACGATTCGCGAGATGCCGGTCCGGCTCGAAGGCGGCAGGCTGAGAGGGCCGGGCGTGTATGACATGAAGGGCGGTCTCGTGCTCATTGTCTACGCCCTTCGAGCGCTCGAACAGCTGCGTCTCGAACCGAGCGTGACGCCCCTCGTACTCATGAACTCGGATGAGGAAATCGGAAGCCCGAGCTCGACCCCGCACGTGGAGCGATTGGCTCGCTCCGCCGATCGCGCTCTCATCCTCGAGCCCGCCCAGGGACCTTCCGGGAAGATCAAGACGGCCCGGAAGGGCGTGGGACACTTCACCCTCCGCATCCGTGGCGTGGCGGCCCACGCCGGCGTCGAGCCGGAAGCGGGGGCGAGCGCCGTGCTGGAGCTCGCCCACCTCGTCCAGCGCCTGCACGCCCTTAACGACCTGGAGCGAGGAATCTCGGTCAACGTGGGGGTCGTGTCGGGTGGAAACCGATCGAACGTGGTGGCGGCCGACAGCACGGCCAGCGTGGACATCCGGGCGTACCACGAGGCGGATGCCCTGGATATACGGGAGGCCGTGCTGGCGATCCGACCCATCATGCCGGGGGTCCAGATCACGATGGACGACTGGGATTTCCACCCGCCGCTGGAGCGCACCCCCAGAAACCGCGCCCTGTGGGAGGTGGTGCGAAACACCGGGAGGCTCATCGGCCTCGAGCTGGAGGAAACGGCCGTCGGAGGCGGATCCGACGGAAACACGACGAGCCTCTACACGGCAACGGTCGATGGCCTCGGGCCCATCGGTGCCGGGTCGCATGCCGCCCACGAGTACGTGGAGGCGGACAGCCTGCCGGAACGGGCGGCCCTCCTTGCCCTCTTGATGCTCGCACCTCCGCTGGGAGTCGCTTGAGCGGCTCCGTTTCCGCCCGAGATGTCCGGACGGGCCGGCGGTCCCTCGATGACGCCGACACGGTCGTCGTAGTCACCGGCGCCGGAATCAGCGCCGACTCGGGAGTGCCCACGTTCCGCGGACGGGGAGGACTATGGAGAGACTACCGTCCCGAAGAGCTCGCCACGCCGGAGGCTTTCGCCCGCGATCCCAGACTCGTCTGGGAGTGGTATGGCTGGAGGAGAAAGGTGGTCGCCGCGTGCAAGCCCAACGAGGCGCATCTGGCACTCGCTCGTTGGGCAGCCGACCGCGGTGACGTCGCCATCATCACGCAGAACGTGGACGGCCTGCACGCGGCTGCCGCCGAGGATGTGGGCTCCGTTCTCGAGCTTCACGGATCGCTGTTCCGGACCCGTTGCCCGGGCTGTGGCGCCAGAAGTGATTCGCGGGAACCGATCGACGCCTCGTCGGCTTCCACCCTGCCCCACTGCGATCGGTGCGGTACGATGCTCCGCCCCGATGTCGTCTGGTTCGGGGAACCCCTGGACAGCCGCGTGCTCAGCCGAAGCTTCGCGCTCGCTGAACAGGCGGGAGCATGCCTCGTGGTGGGCACGAGTGCGGTCGTCCAGCCTGCCGCTTCCATCGCCTCGGTGGCGGCCCAGTCTGGCGCCGTAGTGGTGGAGGTCAACCTGGAGCCCACCCCGATCACGGCGTCGGCTCACGTGTCCCTGCTCGGAAGAGCGGCCGATATCGTGCCGCGACTGGTGGATCGTTCCGGTTGATCGCCCGTTCGATCAGGCGCCAGGAACGGTCGGCTTGTCCGGCCATATGGCCGGTTCTCGCCTCAGCTTCCCGGCCGGACGTCGTCAGCCCTGAAACGATGCCGCGATCCTGAACCCGCCCGCGACTCTCGAGCAGGGCGACCAGGAGTCTGTACTCGATCGGCGTTAGCGTGATCTCCTCTCCGTCTACGCTCACCTGGACCGCACCGGCATCTACCGTCACCGGTCCGCCGCGCAGAATCGGCCCACGCCCTCCGGTGGCCGGTGCGCGTGTTCGGCGCAGGACGGCTTGGACGCGCAGCAGCAGCTCCTTCGGACTGAACGGCTTCGTGATGTAGTCATCGGCGCCGAGCTCGAGACCTCTGATCCGGTCCGCCTCGTCGTCCCGGGCAGTCAGAATGACGACGGGAAGGTCGGCCGTCTCAGGTTGGCCGCGAAGCTCGGCCAGCACTTCGAAGCCGGAGAAAACCGGCAGCATCAGGTCCAAGAGCACGAGATCCGGACGCTCCCGCCCTACCTGCTCCAAGGCCTGCTTTCCCGCTGCCAGTGTGCGAACCCGGTAGCCCTCTCGCATGAGGTGATAGGCTACCAGAGCCGCTATATCGTTTTCGTCCTCGACGACCAAGATCTGCGCCGGCGACTCCTCGGTCTTCTCCCGCGGCTGCGAGTGCAAGGCTGAAGTCTGTATGCTCATCTTACCCGTGTAGGTACCCTCTCCTGCCGACTCCCGGGGATCAGTCTAGCCACAGTTGGTCACGATAAGGCCACAACAATGTAACAACCGGTACACGAGAATGCCCTTGACGATTTCTGTACAGTGTTGCCATCTAACCAAATAGGATGCTTATGCGGAAGGTGAGCGGAAGCCCGGACTGAGGGCCCGGACTTCCGCCCGCTTAAGGTGCGCCTGACGCTGCGCTGCCGGTTGCCAGCGAGCGGCCACCGAGGCGG
>JARRMU010000122.1:0-7191 GCA_037385645.1 Gemmatimonadales bacterium | reverse complement strand
CCGAAAACGCCATGCACTCGGCGGTGCCATTGTACGCGCCCTCGACGCTGCGCGTCCAGACCATCAGGCCCACCGTGAACGCGAGCGCAAACAGAATGATGATCAGGACGTACTCCGTCGTGTCCTGGCCGCTCTCGAGGCTTGGCGGTGATCGCCGTTTGGCGGGCTGCGGCTCCGGCAGGTTCTCTCCCGGCAAGATGGCTGACCTCCACTCCATGAGGTGGTGGCCGCGAGGGCCGGTTTGCGCGGGGAGCCAGGGGTCACTTCTCCGCCAAGAACTGCCCCTGCTGCGGTAGGCTGGCACCGTCACGCACCGTGACGAGCGGAATATGTATGCAATCCGCATGCTCAATGGTGACAGGCCCTGTCGCTGCACACCTAAGGCGTTGTGGGGATGTCACTTGTGGAAGAACACGGCCCCAAATGGGTGAGCGAAAGCACGTCGGTTGGTGCATCCTCGAAGCCACAGCCCGGCTCGCGCGAGCCGGCGTCACCGTCCCGTTACCGGAACAGGACGGCGAAGCGGGCGGTGAGCAGGTGGTTGCTGATGAACACCTGGTCATTCAGCTCCGCCCGGAGGCCGAACTTGTCGCTGCGCCAGAAGTTCACGCCGGCACCCACGAACCACCCCGCTTCGCCCGCACGGCGGAAGAAGAGGGTGAATCCTCCCTTCACGAAGGGCACGGTTCCCCGTTTGGAGAAGGCGAGAAGCACGCCCGGTGAGAACGTCCCGAAGCCGTCCAGCGGATGCTCGGCGCTGGCCATGTAGCCCAACTCGCCGGTGAACCCGAAGCGGCCCAGCATAAGGTCGGCTCCCGGACCGAGATGGAAGATCGGATCGCCGAGCTCGTCGCCGATCGCGACCCCGAAGCCGGCGAAGCCATATCCGTAGGCCCACGTCCCGTCCTTCTCGCTAGCCTGAGCGCGGGCCAGGGACGGAACCAGCAGCCAAAACGACGCCAGCAGCGCCAGGAGGCGCCCGGCTCGCATCACGTCAACTCAGCAGGTTTTCGGGATTGAGGCCAGCAAGCTCGTCGACTACGAACCGGCCGTCCTTCCTGATCAGACGATCGTCGAACCAGATCTCTCCTCCGCCCTTCTCGGGCGACATCATCAGGACCAAGTCCCAGTGGATCTGGCTGCGGTTGCCGGTGTCCGCGATCTCGTAGGCGCCACCGGGCGTGAGATGGATGCTGCCGGCGATCTTCTCGTCGAAGAGGATGTCCTTCATCGGCTCGGTGATGTAGGGATTCAAGCCGATGGCGAACTCCCCGACGTAGCGCGAGCCCTCATCCGCGTCGAGGACGGCGTGCAGATGCTCCGGGTTGCTGCTGGTGGCCTCCACGATCCTCCCACCCTCGAACGTCAGCTGGACATCCTCGTGCGTGACGCCCTGGTAGAGGGTCTCGGCGTTGAAGCGGATGGTCCCGTTCACGCTGTCCCGGACCGGTGCCGTGAACACTTCTCCATCCGGGATGTTGCGGTGACCGTCGCACGAGATCGCCGGGATGCCGTCGATGCTGAACGTGAGGTCCGTGCCGGGAGCCACGAGACGAACCTGCTCGGTGGCCTCGGTCAGCTCGCGGAGGGGTTCGATCGCCTTCGACAGCCGTTCGTAGTCCATCGTGCAGACGCGGAAATAGAAGTCCTCGAACGCCGCCGTGGAAAGCTGTGCCAGCTGCGCCATGGAGGCGTTCGGCCAGCGTGACACGACCCATTTCGTCTTCGCCACGCGCACCTCGACGTGCACCCGCTTCCAGAGGAACTCTTCGTATAGCTTCATCTTCTCCGTCGGCACGTCGGAGAGCTCGGAGACGTTGGCGCTCCCGCGCATCCCGATGTAGGCATCCGATTCCTTCATGCAGGCCTCTTCCCCGTCGGCGATGAGCGATAGTTGTTCGGCGCTGGCCTGAAGCAGGAGCTCCCGCAGCAGAGTCTGGCTCTTGAGAAAGAGCAGCGGAGTCCCCTCCGCCCGGTAGGCGGCCCGAATCAGCTCCTGGGTAAAATCGGGCGGGATGTCGATCGCCTCGATCAAGATCTTCTCGCCGGGCTGAAGATCGCAGGAGTACGTGATCAACGTGTCTGCCAGCTTCGTGTACCTGGGATCGGCCATGGTGTCGTTACTCTCGTCATCTAGGGGTGATCGTGGCGGGGTCGTGACGCCGACCGTCGGCGTGGGCCTTCCTGAACTCCGCGCGGTCGCCCGCCAACCGGACTACCCTGCAACGCTCGGCAGCGCTCTGCAACCGCACGCTCCGGTCTTTTTGGACCTGGCCGGTCGTGCTATCCTCGTAGCTTCGCATACCGGTCAGGGCGCTGACCGAGACGCAAACCGAGGTCGGCCTCGGCGGATGAGGCGGTCGGGGGACGTCGAGCAAGAGCATCCCGGGACAGAGGAACCGCTTGGAGCAAGGCAGCCTGGAACCAACCACCCCGCCGAGCGGACGCGGCGACAAGCCGATCCGGTACGGCGACTACCCCGAGTTCACCTGGGCGGGCGTGCTCGTGGGCTATGCCATCGGCGTCCTCATCGCCGTCAGCATAGGCTACTTGAGCCTCAAGCTCGGCTTCTCCATCGAGGGGTCCGAGCTCGCCGCGATCCTCGGCTTCGGCGTCCTCCGCGGCCTGATGCGCCGGAACAGCATCATCGAGAACAACATCAACCAGACCTTGGCCAGCGCGGTCAATGGCGCCTCGGCCGGGATGATGTTCTCCGTCCCGGCCCTGTTCATTCTCGGCATCACCGGGTTCAGCTATCCCCTTCTTGTGCTGGGGTGCATCGCGGGAGGCTTTCTCGGGATCGCCTTCATCATCCCGCTGCGCAAGCAGATGATCGACTTCAACCGCCTCGCTTTCCCAGGCGGAATCGCCACGGCGGCGGTGCTGAAGTCGCCAGGCGCCGGCGTGAGGAAGGCGTGGCTGCTCCTCGGAGCCGCCGGCGTTAGCGCGGTCGCTCACTTCATCAGCCTCTCCACCGGATTCGAGGACTGGAACCTCGGGGCGCTGATCGGGCTGCCCGACTACATGAACGGAATCTGGTACGTGTCGCTCCTCACCGTGGGCGTGGCCTTCCTGGCCGGCAAAGGCGGCTTCTTCTTCATCGCTGGCGGCTACGTCTGTTACTGGATCCTCGCCCCGCTGCTCTCCTACACGGGACTGATGCCCGACCCGGCGACCGTGAGCGAGTCGGGCCTCGGCATCGCCAACTACCTGAGGCTCAACCTCTTCCGTCCCGTGGGGATCGGAATGCTCGTCGGAGGAGCGCTGACCGGGATCGCCCTGGCCATCCCTCTGGTGGCGAGCGCCGTGAGGAGCATGCGGGATGCGGCGAGGTCGAAGACGGATCTCTCCTCGGACGAGCTGCCGATCCAGTTCCTCTACATGGGCGTGGCCGCTGCGTTCGTCGTCCTCGCTCTCATCTCGTACCTGTCCGTGACCGAGGTCGGCATGGTGCGGGGCGTGCTCATGGCGCTGCTCGGCACCCTCTGGATCTGGGTGGCGGGAGTTGTCCTGTCGGAGTGCATCGGCCGCACCAACTGGTCCCCTCTGTCGGGGATGACGCTGATCGGAGTGACCATCCTCATTCTGGTCACGAGCGGGATCGGCGACCGGGCGTCGATCATTGCTTCGGTCACGGTCGGGGCCGCCATGTGCGTGGCTATGGCCCAGGCCACCGACCTCATGCTCGACCTCAAGACCGGGTATCTGGTCGGGGCAATCCCGAGGAAGCAGCAGATCGCCCAGTTCCTCGGGACCTGGCTCGGGCCGATCGTCGTGATGGCCCTCATCGTCGTGCTCCACCAGGCCTACGGGCTGGGCAGCGATCGGCTGCCGGCTCCCCAGGGACAGGCGCTGGCCAGCGTGATACAGGGAATCCTGGGCGGCGATGTGCCGATGGACAAATACCTGTCGGGAGCGGCGCTCGGCGGCTTGTTGAGCGCCAGCGGGATAGGCGGGCTCGGAGTGCTCGTCGGCCTCGGCTTCTACCTGCCGTTCAACATCGTCCTCACCTACACGATCGGGACGCTTCTCCGCATCTTTTCCGACAAGCGCTTCGGAAAGCTGTTCAGCGAGGACGTGGGCGTACCGATCGCCGCAGGCCTGATCGTCGGCGAGGCGCTGGTTGGCGTTGTCTACTCCCTCATCATCGTCTTCGGCAGCGGCGCGTAGGGGGAGAGCAGCTATGAAGCGACTGGGATACGCGTTCATCACGATCGGCTTTCTGGGCGGTGCCTTCACCGCCGTTCGCGAGGTGGAGGGCATCGGCGTTGGAGCGTTTCTCGTCTGGCTGGCGCTGGGCATCCTCGGAGTGATCCTGGTCAGGCGCGCCGCCCACCAGGAAGCGACGGACGAGGTCCGGCTCACGACGAACATCCGGACGCTGGAGAGCTCGCTGGAACGGATCGCGGCTAGCGCGGAGCATTTGAACGCCGAGAAGGAAGCCATCGACGTCTACGACCTTCGCCACCGTATCGACGAGCGATTTCTGGACGATCTCGTCGGCTTCGTCGACGCCCGCGAGAGCATCGCGCACAGCTACGGCCTTCAAGCCTACGCCGATGTGATGAACCGCTTCGCCGCGGGTGAGCGCTACCTGAACCGTGTCTGGTCGGCCTCCACCGATGGGTACATCGAGGAGGCCCACCGCTGCATCGAGAAAGCGACCCGCCAGTTCGAGGAAACGCTCGTAGCCTTCAACCAGGTCAAGGCCCGTCCGCCAAAGCGGGGCCCTGCGGCGTAGTCCGTTCCTCGACCCGGTCGACGCTTGGCGCTGATCCCGCTGGGCAAGCGGGCCAGCGCCCTCAGCTGGCCCGCTGCTCCGCTGGCTGACCCTCGGCAGCGAACGCGGTCGTCTCCGCCGCTCGGGCCGCCACCTGCTTCTTGGCTCGCGCTTCGAGCCCGCGGGCCCGCGCCCACAGCAGGATCATGAGGAAGGTCAAGACGGGCGGCAGCAGCGTCCACGCGAAAAGGATCCCGAGCGGCAGCGCACCGCCGAATGCGAGAAGCGCGCCGACGACGGGCGAGCTTTCCTGCACCCACACACCGAGCAAGATGAGGACGCCCGCCAGCAAGCCCCCCAGCCCCCACAGAGACCGGGCGAACTCGTTCGGATTCCAGACCCCGAGCCAAACCGACAGACCCGCCGCTATGTAGAGCACCGCAAGCAGCAGGGCCACCGCCGAGAAGGCCCTCTGGCTCTTGGACACACCAAACCTGGACATACCGTTATTCTCCTCTAGGGTAATGGCTGGAAGGATGCCCCGACGTCGCCGGAGTCTGCACCGGTCGTGCCGCTGGGAAATGCGGCCGCGAGAAAGGCCTCGAACTCGCTCCAAGTATTATGTGTAACACTCTGTGGCTACATCTGTTATGGCACAGATTCGCACCGCGGGCCAAAACGTCGAGAGCGCTGGCCCGCGATGTGAAACGATAGGACGGTTCCGTAACTTTTACCGCCCTCCCCGCTTGACTACCGCCTAACCTCGATCTTCGCGATCTGGTGTCCCGGATAGAACTCGGTGCCCTCCTCGGTGTCACGCCGCGCCTGCTTCTCGATGAAGAAGAGAGCTTGATCGACTCCGGTCTCGTAGGACTCCACATCCATCCGAAAGGTGGAGCCCGAGACGGTGGTCACGGTCATCGTAGCCATCAATCCTCCTGAACTCTTTTACTCGGGCTGCAACAGTTGCAGGGCCCCTCCGGGGAGCGGCGACCGACGCCTCCTCGCTGTGGGACGGGAGATCCGTCGAGTGCCGCCTGCCTCGGTCCCGGAGGAGAGGCCGAGTGTAGTGACATAGGCTGCAGTACCCGGGCCGTTGGCGTCCCTCGACCGCTCACGGCCGACCGAACGGAATGGGAGTTGCCACCTCGATGGGAACGAGCCGAATCCAACAACCCCCTTCCGCCACAGGAGCCTGTTCGATGTTTAGGTGGAGCCGATCATCCGAGTTGTACCTACTCGTAGCCCTTCCCTTCGTCTTCGCGGCCTGCTCCGGCGAGCCGACGGGCCTGGGAGATCCCACTGGTGGAGCCGGGAGTATCGAAGCTCCGGGTCCCTCATCAAGCGACGATAGCGGCGCGCCGGGCTCTGGCAAGTCGACCGGATCTGAACCTGGAGAATCCGAGGGTGGCGAGGACAGCGGTGGCGACGGCGGCGAACAGCCTCTGCAGCCGGTTGGCGACCAGGCAACGGGCTACGCACGCGTCGTGTTCAGGCAGTCCGGGGAGCTTGCCGGCGCCCTGCTCGCCGATGTGGCGTCGCAGATCCAGGCCAGCGTAGCCAGCGGCCAGCACGCGGGTCTGAGCGAAGAACAGATCGACTTCATCGAGTTCACGCTCACGGGCGTTCAACTACATCGCCTCGGAGCCGTGACGAACGGCGACGCGAGCGAGGAAGAGGAGACGAGCGGCACCGCGGGCGAAGAGGAGACGACGAGCGCCGAAGAGGAAGGCGAGGCATCCTCGGAGGACCAGAACAGCGGCGTCTCGGGCGCCAGCTGGGTGACCCTCGAACTCGAGGAAGGTACGCTCGTGATAAGCTTCGCCGAGTCTGATCCCGAGGCCGTCGAGGCCAACGTGATCGCGAACGGCTCGGGGCTGGAGATCGCGGCCGGCGAGCTTCCAGGAGGCACCTACAAGAACGTGCGCCTGCTGGGCGAGGCCACGATCACCTTCAGCGAAGACCTCATGATCGGAAACGCGGAATACTTGGCCGGAGAAGCCTACCCGCTCCAGATCCCGAGCAGCGCATCGTCGGGCGTGAAGGTCGAGACCCCCAAGTTTTCCGTCGACGAAGGCGAAACGACGGCCGTGACGATCGTGTTCGACGGTCCGGAATCGGTCAAGAAGATCCAACTGAAGCCGGGCGGCGCCAAGATGGTGCCGGTGATGAGGGCGAACGTCGAGGTGGGCACGACCGAGGTTCCGGAGACTCCCGCGCCCTGATCGCGCTCCGGGTGGATGGCATGACGCCCCGGCGGCAGACGGCCGCCGGGGCGCTCTCGGTTGCCGGAGACGGCGTCGTCAGACCGTGACGAACTCCGGCGTCTCCGTGGTTTCCTCCTTGCGCTGCGCGATCGGGACGAACGGTCGCTCCTTGGCGCCCGTGTAGATCTGCCGCGGGCGGCTGATCCGCATGTGCGGATCCTCCGTCAGCTCCTTCCACTGGGAGATCCAGCCCGGCAGCCGGCC
>JARRMU010000121.1:0-7265 GCA_037385645.1 Gemmatimonadales bacterium | reverse complement strand
TCGGAGGTGGACGGAGTCTTCCTCGAGGATGGCTATCACTTCCTGGAGTGCCGGCTCGACAAGATGCTGGATGGCTTCAGCCTGAACAGCCTCATCGTGGGGCGTATCGTAGCGGCTCATGTCCATCCCGATGCCCTGCGTTCCGCTGACGGAGATGATCAGGACTTGATCTACCACTCCCCGCTTCTCGCCTACCTGAGCCCGGGTCGGTATGCGACGGTGAGAGAGAGCTACGCCTTCCCCTTCCCGGCGGATTTCCAGCGTTAGCCGCTGCATGACCACCGAGCGTGCTCGCCGGCTATTGGAGTGGGCGCGAGGCCACCGGGCCGAGCTCGTCGACTTCGTCCGTCGCCTCGCCCTCGCCGAATCGCCAACGGACGATCCGATCGCTCAAGAACCGGTGCTGAGTCTCCTGAGCCAAGGGTTCGAGGACGCGGGCCTCGAAGTGCGGCGGCTTCCAGGGAGGATGTCCGGTGGCCAGCTCTTGGCGAGGGGAGGCCGCGAGTCGCGAGACGGGCGCCGTGGGCGTCCACTCCAGCTTCTGCTCGGCCACTGCGATACCGTGTGGCCGATCGGCACGCTGCGAGAGATGCCGGTGGAGGTCACGGACGACGTGATCCGTGGTCCCGGCGTCTACGATATGAAGGGCGGCCTCGCGCAGATGGTGTTCGCGCTCCGAGCGCTGCGGGAGCTGGACATCATGCCCGAAGTATCACCCGTCGTCTTCGTGAATTCCGATGAAGAGAAGGGAAGTCGCGAGTCGAGCCGCCACATCGAGAAGCTCGCTTGCAGGGCCTCCAGGGCGCTCGTGCTCGAACCGGCGTTCGGTCCCGACGGGAAGCTCAAGACGGCACGCAAGGGAGGCGGGAGATTCGAGATCGAGGTCATCGGAAAGAGCGCGCACGCGGGCCTCGATCCGGGGGCCGGGGCGAGCGCCATCCTGGAACTCTCGCACGTCATCCAGAAGCTGGACGCCCTCAACGATCCGGAGCGTGGGGTCACCGTGAACGTCGGCGTCATCGAGGGCGGCTATCGCCCGAACGTCGTCGCCGCCAAGGCCCGTGCGTTGGTGGATGTTCGCGTGCCCACCCGGACGGACGCCGCGAGGGTGGAGTACGCGATCGGGACGATTCGTCCGGTGACGCCTGGGGCCAGAATCCAGATCGGCGGAGGAATCGGCCGGCCCCCGATGGAGCGCACGCCGGCCAACCGGGCTCTTTGGCACGCCGCACGGGCTGCTGGAAGCGAGCTGGGCCTGGAGCTTCGAGAGACCGCCGTGGGGGGGATGTCTGACGGCAACACGGCGAGCCTTCATGCGCCGACGCTCGATGGCATGGGACCGACGGGTGACGGGGCCCACGCCGCGCACGAGTTCATCTCGATCGACGGCCTCGTGGAGCGAACGGCGCTGCTCGCGGCCGTCCTGCTGCTGCCCGCAGACCTCGAGCTGGCACGCGAAGTGGGTGCCGCCGATTCCGGCACGGCTGAGATCTGAATGAACGAGAAGCTCTTCTTCACCTCGGTCACCCGGATCTCCGATCTGCGAGACGCTCCATTCGAGGTCAGGCCCATCCCCCGAGAAGAGTGGGAGATGGGCGATTACGTCGTCACCGAGGTCACGGAATCGGTGAGCCGGCGGATCGTGGAGCTCTCGACAGGGCGAGTGATCGAAGTTGCCGAGGGGGATATGCTCGTAGGCGCGTTCGGGCGACGCGAGGCTACCCTGGAAGCGACGGGAGACTTTGCCCGGATAAGCGAAGATGGAGCGTGCGAGATCCTCTCTGGCGGAGGGCTGATCGGCCGCGAGGTCTCCAGATCCATGCTGGAACCGCCTCTCATCCATCTGCGGTACCGAGGCCACCCGACCCGGCAGGGAGCGAAGATGACGACGCACGGCTTCGTGCCCGCCGTCGCCCCGCGGCGATTCGAGCTGCCGGTGCTGCTCATCGTGGGAACGTCCATGTCGGCTGGGAAGACGACGACCGCCCGGCTACTCATCCGCCAGCTGAAGCTCCTGGCCCCGCTGCGGGTGATTGGAGCCAAGCTGGCGGGTGCGGCACGTTACCGCGACGCGCTCAGCATGAAGGATGCGGGTGCCGACTTCATCTTCGACTTCGTGGATGCGGGGCTCCCTTCGACGGTCTGCGCGGAGGAGCTATACCGACCGAGGCTGGAGAACCTCCTGTCGAGAATGGCCGCTCTCGAAGCCGACGTGGCCGTTATCGAGCTCGGCGCGTCGCCCCTCGAGCCCTACAATGGCGCCCTGGCCTACGAGACCCTCAGAGACAACGCGCACCTGACCGTCCTCTGCGCCTCCGATCCATACTCGGTCATCGGTGTGATGAACGCCTACGGAACGGAGCCCGATTTCGTGACCGGTCCCGCGTCCAACACCGAGGCGGGCGTCAGGTTGGTGGAGAAGCTCGCAGACGTGAGGGCTGTCAACGTGCTGGATCGGCGAATGCGCGCCGGATTGGGCAGGCTGCTCGAGGAGAAGTTGGCGGGAGTGCTGGTGTAGCGACTGGGAACGCGGAGGGTCGGCGACGGCCCGAGATCAGCTCTCCTGGACCCAGACCAAGGTCTGACCGTCGTCGTGGGCGATTCGGACGACCTCCAGTCCTCGGCCGTCGCGTCCCGGTCCGATCGCCAGGCTGGTGACGCCCGATATCGAGTGGGTGAGGTGTGGCTCGGCGCCCTTAAGCTCGCCCAGCATGATCGAGATCCGGTCGTCCCGGTGGTCGTAGACGATGCCCCGAAGGGGAATGCCATGCTCTTGCTCTTGGGCTCCCAGCTCGGGGTCATCGACCTCGACCAGAGTGGGGCGCTGGGCGTTCCGTTCCGTGAAGTTCTCCAACACGGTAGCCCACAGCTCTCTCGGAATCTCGGGGTATGTCATCGTACCAATCGCTCGATCGCCTGTCCGGCCCTCGACGCGCCTAACCGCCCAGACCGTACTGTGATACCGCCTTTACGACGTCGGAGGTGCTGACCACTCCGACGAGCCTCGAGTCCTTCGTTACGAGCACGCGGTGGATCCCCGACCGGAGCATGAACTCGGCGGCTTCCTGGACGTCCGTCTCGGGCGGGAGCTCGCAGAGTCGCTGTGTCATCACCTCGGAGACGACGTGCTCCTCGAGAACGTCCCACTCGGGGCTCGTCGTCTTCCGAAACCGCTCATCAACCTGGGCCCCCGCGTCCGCCCAGTACTCCTCGAAGTAGGAGGACGTCGGCTCGTCGCCCCGAGACCAGCGCTCCTCTTCGGCAGGCTCGGACCACTCCGTCTGCTCCTCGTGCTGGGTCGGCGGACCCGGGTTCGAGGACACGAAGTCGAGGATGTCCGTGACCGACGCTACTCCTACCACCCGCTCGCCGGATATCACCGGCGCGCCTCCGATATGCTCGCTGGTCAATAACTCCGCCGCTTCCCGCAGGGTCATGTTCGGGGTCAGCGACTTGATTTGGACCGACATGATGTCGTGTAGCCTAACCATCGCTTTTCACCCTTCGATTGCTTCCGCAGCGTCTACGTGTGATCCCATCAGCCGATCTCGAGAACGGCTGAGCCACGAACCCGTCCGGCACGCAGGTCGTCCAGCGCCCGGTTGGCTTGCGCCAACGGATAGGGGCTGACCTCGGTGCGCAGCCCCGTTCGCGGAGCGAGCTGCAGGAACTCCTCCCCATCCCGTCGGGTGAGATTGGCGACCGACCGCACGACGCGCTCGCCCCAGAGGAGTTCGTAAGGGAACGCCGGGATCTCGCTCATGTGAATTCCGGCGCACACGACGGTTCCCCCTTTCTCGACGGCTGCAAGCGCCCGGGGCACGAGCGAGCCGACAGGTGCGAAGATGATCGCCGCCTGCAGGGGTTCCGGCGGCGCCTCCTCGGACGATCCCGCCCATTCGGCGCCCAACTCGAGGGCGAAGCGCTGTCCCTCCGTGTCGCCCGGACGAGTGAACGCGAACACCCTCCGTCCCTGATGGACGGCGACCTGCGCGATGATATGCGCTGCCGCCCCGAAACCGTACATGCCCAGGCGCTCTGCATCGCCCGCCATCACCAGAGAACGATAACCGATGAGACCCGCGCAGAGGAGCGGTGCAGCCTGCCGATCGGCGTATCCGGCCGGGATCGGGAAGCAAAAGCGCGCGTCCGCGACCGCGTACTCGGCGTATCCGCCGTCGATTTGGTAGCCGGTAAACCGCGCCGCGTCGCACAGGTTCTCTCGTTCGGATCTGCAAAATCCGCACTGGCCACACGTCCATCCTACCCAGGGCACGCCGATCCGGCTTCCCGGTTCGATCCCGTGCAGGTCCGGGTCGGACTCGAGGACCTCGCCCACGATCTGGTGTCCTGGGATCAGCGGCAGCTTCGGGTCCGGGAGATCTCCGTCGACGACGTGCAGATCGGTCCGGCAAACCCCGCAGACCCGCACGCGAAGCAGGACCTGGCCGGACCCGCGCCGTGGTCGCTCGACCTCCTCGAGTCGCAGCGGCTGCCCCTGCTGTGACAGGACCATCGCCTTCATCGTGCGATGGCTTTCCTCGTCATCTCCCGGTCCCTAAGGGCATGTTGATCGAGACCGTCGTGCCTTCCAGCTCTGAGCTCTGGATCGAGAGCTCGGCGCCCACGTGCAACGCCCGCTCCCTCATCTCGAGCAGTCCGAGGCCGCGTCCCGCCCGCTCCAGCTCGGTGTCGACGTCGAAGCCCGCTCCGTTGTCGTGGATCTCCGCCGACACGCCGTCCGGCCCGCGCAGGATGCGGACGTCGACGCTTCTCGCTCCCGCGTGGCGAGCAGCGTTGCCCAGGGCTTCGCTGACGATTCGATATAGGGCGAGACTCTCCTCCGTGGTAAGGTCGGCATCGATCGAGTCGGCGTCCAGATGGATCTCGACCCCACTCCGCTCCGAGAGATTTCTGATCTGCGCGGCCAGTGCCGGGACGAGGCCGATCTCGTCCAGCTCCGGCGGCCGCAGCTCACGCGCGACCTGCCGAATGCTCTCGAGTGCTTCGATGAGGGCTTTTCGGAGATTGCCGAATTGGTCCTCCTCCGCATCGCCGAATCGGCGTCCGGCAGCCCGGAGCTGCAGGAGCACGGCTGCCAGCGACTGGGCCGTCTCGTCGTATAGCTTCCGGGCCACCCAACGGCGTGCGTTCTCTTCCGACTCGAGCGAGCGGACCGTGACTTCTCGCTGGCGGCTGCGGTACAGCTCGACGCGATCCAGCATCCGATTGAACAAGGAGACGAGCCTGCGCATGTCGGTATCGGCGAGAGCCGACACAGCTGCCCTCGTCTGCAGGTCTCCTCGCTCGACGCGCTCGGCTGAGGCTTCCAGCTCCCTCAACGGCTGGAGCGCGAGACGGGTGAGGAGCGCGCTGCATGCTGCGCCGATCACGACAGCCGACGCTCCGATAATCGACGCCAACCTCACCGCTTCCGTCGCAGACACGCCTCCGAGGTGAGCCAGGAGAAGACCGCCTATGAGGACGGCCACGGCGAGGATGACGGCGTTTGCCACGAGGATCTTGTAAAACAGGGGAAGACGAAGAAGTCTGTTCGCCGGTCGGGGGGCCGTCGGCGAGGCTGCCCAGTCGAGCGCGACCGGTCCCCCGTCGGAGGCGCGGCCCCGCGATTCCGGGTCGGAGTTGACTACTGTGTGACTGGCCGTACTCACTGTCGCCCCGAGTCGTCGATGCACCTAACCAAGCTGGCAGGCTCGCGCGGACCGGCACATCGTGCCACGCGGGCCGAGAAGGCCAGTATCGAGGATGACTTTCCTCCGAAAGGGTTTATGACGACAATGTGATACGTGAGTCCGGCGGCGTCTGTCGGGCTCCGCTGGAATGGTGTCGTAAGGAAAACGCACGACTGGTGTAGGGAATTTCTCTACCGGAACGTGGCGCGAACCCGCGGGAGATGCGTGACCGACCAAGTTGAGGCACACGACTGCGTGGAGATCTTCCGGGCTGCCCCGGATGGGATCCTCGTGATCGACGCGAGCGGAAGGGTCGTCGGAGCGAACCCCAAGGCCTGTCATCTATTCGGCTACGGGGCGGACGAGCTGCGGGGTCTCGATATCGATGCGCTCGTCCCGGACCGTTTCCGCACAGCGCACACGGCGCATCGGGCCGGCTATGCCGACGATCCTCACCCGAGGCCCATGGGCATCGGGTTGGAGCTGCTCGGTCTTCGCTCGGACGGGCGGGAGTTTCCCGTCGAGATCAGCCTCAGCCCCCTCCTCTCGCCGGAAGGCGACCGTGTGATATGCACCGTCCGGGACGTGACCGAATTGCTGCGATACCGGGAGTTCGGGCGGGCAGCCCTCCGTGCCGCCGAGGAGGAGCGCAAACGGCTGGCTCTGGAGCTGCACGACGACATGGCCCAGCGGCTGGCGGCGCTCCTGCTGCGGGTGCGGCTGGCCAGCGAGACGGAGACGCCGCGGCGGCGCGAAGCGTTGCTCGCGGAACTGCGCGAAGAGCTGGTGGACACCGCCGCGGCTCTTCACCGCATCGCACGTGGCCTGAGGCCTCCCGCGCTCGCCGAGGCGGGCTTGGAGGCGGCAATCCGCGCCGACGTTCGAAGCCGCCTGGCCGACACCGACCTGGATGTGGAGTTGGATCTGGATTCCGTGGGGGAGTCGCTCGACGAAGACCAGAAGCTCGTGATCTACCGCATCCTCCAGGAAGCGATCTCGAACGTGGTTCGCCACGCCGACGCATCGCGGCTCAGCATCGCGCTCGTTCGCGATGGCGATCACGTCCGTGCCGAGGTCGAGGACGACGGGCGGGGCTTCGTGGTCGATGAGGTGGACGTTCTGGCGGGCAGGCTGGGAATACTGGGTATGAGAGAAAGAGCGGCCTCCGTCGGCGCCAAGATGTCCATTCGAAGCGATCTTGGCGAAGGCACGCGGCTGGACGTGGAGTTGTCCCTCCGGAAGAAGCCAGGGCAACAGGAAGGTCACCTGGGCGACGGAGCCGGCGATGGCTGAGCCGATCCGCATCCTGCTGGCGGACGATCACACGATGTTCCGGGCCGGCCTTCGGGCGCTCCTCGAAGCCGAGTCCAACATCGAAGTGGTGGGGGAGGCCGCCACGGGCGACGAGGCGGTCGATCGAGCTCGCGCCCTCCGGCCGGATGTCGTCCTGATGGACCTTTCGATGCCCGGCTCGGGCGGGCTCGAGGCGACCCGTCGCATCGCCGCTCTCGAGCTCGACAGCCGGGTGCTCGTGCTGACCGTGCATGCGGAAGAGGAGTATCTGGTACCGGT
>JARRMU010000120.1:0-9490 GCA_037385645.1 Gemmatimonadales bacterium | reverse complement strand
CCGTCCCCGGCCGCAAGGCGCGGCTTCGCGTCCGGCGGCCGACCGGTGAACTGAGCCGGACAGAGGTAGGGTCGCCCGGCGGTGCAGAACTTGCAGACGCCGCAGAAAGTGGTGAGGCAGCCGATCACGTGATCACCGGGTGCGAACTCGGTCACACCGGTCCCCACCGCCTCGACCACACCCGCCGGCTCGTGGCCCAGGACGCAAGGTGGCGGTACGGGGAGATGACCCTCGAGCACATGCAAGTCGCTGTGGCAGATCCCCGACGCCACCGTGCGCACCAGCACCTCTCCCGGACCGGGCTCGTCGAGCACCACTTCCTCCAGCGCCAACGGGGAGCGGTACGCCCGCATCACGGCTGCCTTCATCGTGCCTTCTCCTCCCGAGCGCTCCTCGTTCTAGCCGGCGCCCTCCCGATCCATCGATCGTTGGCCAAACCGCGCACGAGGTGATCGCATACGAGTCGGTGGACTACGTCTGGATCGTCCAGATCCAGGGTCGATGACGGCGTGCTGAACAGGGAGAACAGCAGCCGGGCGAAGACCTCGCCGGCAATCTTCACGTCGACATCCTTCCGGATCTCTCCGGTCAACTTGGCCGCCGTGAGGTACGGCGCGACGAAGTCCACGCATTCGCGCAGGAGCACTCCGGCATTCTTCGTGAGAAGGAGGCCAACCTCGTCCTCATCGAAGTACTGCTCCGGCTCGATGTACCTCCGCGCCCGCCACACGAACGAGGCGGCCAGGCTCAGCTTGTCTTCGAGCAGGCTGCCCGCGTCCATCGCCTTCGCCATCTCCCGATAGAACCGATAGGAGGTGTTCTCGGCGCACGCTTCGACGATCTCAGCCTTGTCGCGGAAGTACGAGTAGATCGTGCTTCGGGACACCCCGGCCACGCGGCCGATGTCGACGACGGTCGTCTTGCGCAGCCCGCACTCCCGGAAGCACGTGTGCGCGGCATCGATGATGACTTGGCGCGTGTCTGTGACGCTCTGCGCAGCTGTCAAGGCACCGTAACCTCTCGAGGGAGCGAACGACCTGACCGGTCGCTCATCGGTCCCGCCCGAGGATGAGAGCACTCGTGGGCACACCCGTGCCGGATGTCACCAGGACGTGCTCCACGTCGTCGACCTGGTTGTGCGAGGTGCCCCGGATCTGGCGAACGCCCTCGGTGATTCCGTTCATCCCGTGGATGTAGGCCTCACCGAGGAGCCCGCCGTTTGTGTTGATCGGCAGCGCTCCTCCGAGCGACAGGTTCTCGATCGTGGCGAAGTCCTTCGCCTCGCCCCGCTTGCAGAAGCCGAGCTCTTCCAGCTGAACGAGTACGAACGGGGTGAAGTGGTCGTAGAGGAAGGCCGTCTGGATGTCGGAAGGCTTCAGTCCCGAATCCGCCCAGAGCTTCCGGGCGACGACACCCATCTCCGGGAGTCCGGTGATCTCCTCGCGGTAGTAGCTCGTCATCACCTCGCCGTCGGACGCCGCGCCCTGCGCGGCCGCCGTAATCGCCGCGGGGGTCTGGGCCAGGTCCCGAGCGCGCTCCACGCTCGTCACGACCAGCGCCACTCCGCCGTCACTCTCCTGGCAGCAGTCGAGGAGGCGGAGCACGGGCTCGACGATCCAGCGGGAGCTCTGGTGGTCGGCGAGCGTGATGGGACGCTCGTAGAACCACGCATCGGGGTTCCGCGCCGCGTGCGCGCGGTCCACGACCGAGATCCTGCCGAAGTCCTCGTTGGTCACGCCATAGGTCGACATGTACCGCTGCGCCTGAAGCGCCACCCACGCCGCGGGCGTCATGAGTCCGAAGGGAACGTACGGTGCCAGCCACAGGGGCGTGGAGGTCATCGTCCGTCCCGAGCCTCCGAACCGGAAACCGGAGCGCTCGTTGAAGGCGCGGTAGCAGACCACGACCTCCGCCGCTCCGGTGGCCACGGCCATCGCCGCCTGCATCACCGTCCCGGCCGCCGCGCCGCCGCCGTGTGGCACCCGTGTGAAGAAGGTCAGGTCCGAGATCCCCAGATTCCTCGCGACTTCGATCTCCTCGTTCTCGTCGACCGTGAACGTGACCATGCCGTCCACGTCGCCGGGTCGCAGCCCGGCATCATCGAGCGCGGCCTTCACCGCCTCACAAGCGAGCTGGAGCTCGGTGCGCCCGGACTCCTTCGAGAACTCGGTCTGCCCGATCCCCGCGATCGCGGCCTTGCCTCCAAGGGAATCGCTCACCCGTCCACCCCCTCGAGCAGGCTGAGGAGCGCGGTTCCGGTCACGTGGTCCCCCATGCTGTTCGCACCCTTGAACGAGATCTCGACGAGTCCCTCGCGGTCTCCTTTCGACTTGCTTGTGACCGACCCGGTGAAGCGCAGGGGGTCGTTCGGGAACGCCGGGACACCGAGGCGTATGGCGAGGTTCTTCACCATGGCCTCGGGCCCCGCCCAGTCGTTGAGGAAGCGGACGCACAAGCCGTTCGTCGTCAGGATGTTCATGAAGACGTTCGGAGAGCCCTGCTTCTGCGCGAAGTCGCGGTCGTGATGCACCGGCATGTAATCGCGCGACGCGATCGCTCCGGCCACGATGACGGTCGTCGTCACGGGGATCTCGAGCGGCGTCACCTCGTCCCCGACCTCGATGTCGCTCCATGCCAGGGTCTTCGTCCGGGCTTGCGTCGCGGTCATCGGTTCGTCTCCGTGAATTCGCTGCCGAGCCGCGCCAGGTGGTGCGACGCGGAGCCGAGCGCAAGCTCGTTGTGCTTCGCCCAGAGGAAGTATCGGAACAAGGGGTACGACGTATCGATGCCGATGCCGCCGTGGACCTGCTGCGCGGTCGAGACGACCCGCGCTCCGGCCTCCGCCGCCCAGAACTTGGCGATGCTGGCCTCCCGGTCCGCGGGCCGATCCCGTCCGAGGAGCCAGGCGGCGTGCCACGTGGTCCACCGGATCGACTCGACGTCGATGAACGCATCGGCCATTCGCTGCTGGACGGCCTGGAAGCTGCCGATCGGCCGGCCGAACTGCTCGCGCTCCGTCGTGTAGGCGGCCGCGATCCGCATCGCTCGCTCCACGACGCCCAGCTGGATTGCGCACAAGCCCACCAACGCCCGGGCATGGAGGCAGCGGAGCATCTCGCGGCCGCTGCGGGATCCACCGAGCCGGTCCTCGCCGGGAACGGGCGCGCCGTCCATCACGAGATCCGCGTGCGGCTCGCCGTTCGTGGCCGTGACCGGGCGAAGCTCGACCCCGGCCGCCGCCGCGTCGAGAAGGAACAGGCCCACCTCGCCGTCGCCCGTAGCGGCGGGCACCACCACGGAGTCGGCGAGCTGGGCCGCCGGCACCAGCTCCTTCGTCCCGTCGAGCCGCCAGCCCGTGCCGTCACGGCTGGCCCGGGTGGCCGGCGACCTGGGATCCGAGCACCCGGGCTCCATCAGGCCTGCCGTCAGCAAGCGCGTCCCCGCAATCACGCCGGGGAGGTATCGCTCCTGCTGCTGCGGCGTTCCGTGGCGGGCGATCGGATCGGCGCCGAGGACGAGCGTCGCGTATACGGGCACCGGCGCGACGCTCCATCCGAGCTCGGCGAGCAGTACGCCGAGCTCGAGGAAGCCGTGGCCGCTGCCCCCCACCGCCTCGGGCAGCGCAACCCCGAGCAGATCGGCGGACGCCAGCTCCTTCCAGAGCGCCTCGTCGTAGCGGACCTCGCCGGCCTCGAGCTCGGTCAGACGCTCGGGCACGGCCCGGCCCTCGAAGCGCTGGCGTGCGACCTTGGCGATCGCCTCCTGTTCCTCGCTGAAGGTGAAATCCATTCGATCGCCTCAGCCCGCAGGCCGGAACTGGTGCAAGACGACGTCGTCGTCGAACGCCGCGTAGAAGACCTCGACGGGCATTCCGACGCGAACCTCGTCCGGCGCGATCTCGCACAGGTTCGACACGAGGCGCACGCCCTCGGTCAGCTCGATCAGTGCGACGATGTACGGATACTCGAACATGGGGAAGCGGGGATGCTGCGGCATCACATAGCTGTAGACCGTGCCCCGACCCGACGACTCGATCGTGTCCCACGCCAGCGAGTTGCACTTCGGACACATGGGACGAGGCGGGTTTCGCAGCGCCCCGCAGCCCGTGCAGCGCTGGATCAGGAGCTTCTGCTCCCGGAGCCCGTTCCAGAAGAAGTCCGTGTCGGGGCTGGTCGACGGTGCGACGCGCGTGGCCATCAGGCGCCCGGCTTGAAGCGCAGGATTCGGAAGCGCTGCCGCCCCACGACCTCCCCCTGCTCGTCGGTGTAGGTCGTCACCCAGGTCAGGAAGTGTCCGGTTCCCAGCGCGGTCTTCTTCTCGTCGGAGACCGACTCGATCACGGTCGTGGCGCTGAGGAGATCGCCGAGCTTCGGATAGCGCTCCATCTCGAACTCCGAGTTGGTCGCCACGGTGCCGATGAAGCCGGCCTCGTCGATGAAGGCCATCGGATTCTCGCGGATCTCGACGGGCACCCCACCCCGCTCGGCGATTCCGCTGATCTTCGGGGGCGCCATCGTCCAGGACTGGAGCATCACGGGCGGCGACACGATGCCACCGAAACGCGACCGCGCCGCGAACTCCGGGTCGAGATACACGGGGTTCATGTCCTCCAGCGCGTAGCACCAGTGCCGGATCATCGCCTGGTTCACCGGATCCGGGGCGACCATGGGCTTTCCCGAGCCCGTGGGCTTGCCGACCAGCTCGTCGAGCCGCTTGCGGAACTCCGCCTTGGCCGGTTCGTCGGTCATTGCGTCGAACTCCTCGATTTCGTCTCGCCGGTCCGGGTGTCGCGCGCAGCCCGCGGCATGCCCAGGCCGGCCATGGCAATGATGTCCCGTTGGATCTCGTTGGCGCCGCCGCCGAAGGTGTTGATGACCGCCATCCGGTACGCCTCCTCCAGAGCGCCCCGCAACGGGGCGCTCTCGCCGCGGCGCGTGCCGTTGGCGCCGAGCACCTCGAGCAGCTGTCGTGCGACCTGCTGGGTGAGCTCGGTGCCGAACACCTTCACCGCAGACGCCTCTGCCATTCCGAGCGCGCCCCGGCCCATCTCCGCGTTCACCCGGAGGTTCAGGAGCTTGTAGGCCGCCACCTGCGCCTCCACCCGGGCCAGGATGGATTGGACCCACGGTTGATCGATGACGCGGGCGCCGTCCAGCTCGGTCGTGCGTGCCCACGCCAGCGTCTTCTCGAACAGAGGCTCGACCGCACCCAGGGTTCCGAGCGCCGCTCGCTCGAAGTTGAGCTGCGTGGTGATGAGCATCCACCCCTGGTTCTCGCCGCCGACGAGCGCGGAGGCGGGAACGCGGACGTCGTCGTAGAAGGTGTAGTACGTGCACACACCCGGCATCGTCTGGAGCGGTTGCCAGGAGAATCCCGGCGACGACGTCGGCACGATGAGGATCGAGATGCCCTTGTGCTTCTTCGCCGAGGGGTCGGTGCGGGCCGCGAGCCAGACGTAGTCGGCGTGGGCGGCGCCACTCGTGAACATCTTCTGGCCGTTGATCACGTACTCGTCGCCGTCGCGAACCGCCGTGGTTCGCAGGGAGGCGAGGTCGCTGCCGGCGGAAGGCTCCGAGTACCCGATCGCGAAATCCACGGTCCCGGCCAGGATCGCCGGGAGGAACCGCTGCTTCTGCGCCTCGGTGCCGTACTGCATGAGTGTCGGACCGACGGTGTTGAGGGTGACCAGCGGGATCGGGGCGCTCACCCGCTTCGCCTCCTCGAAGAAGATGTGCTGCTCGAGCGCCGAGAATCCGCGTCCCCCGTACTCCTTGGGCCAGCCGACCCCCAGCAGGTTCGCCGCGGCCAGGGCGCGCCGGCACTCCTCGGCCGCGGGGCCACCCTCCATGTTGCCCTTCATCGCCGCGATCCGTTCGGGCGTCATCACGGCTTCGAGGGAGGCGCGGATCTCCGCGCGCAGCCGCTCCTGCTCGGGCGTGTAGGCGAAGTCCATCGCGTCAGGCTCCGGTCCCCAGGCGAACCGGCATCCGCTTCACGCCGGGCACCATCGTGGCGCGCATCCGCGCGACCTCTCCGACGAGCTCGAGCTTCGGGAACCGGCGGAGGAGCTCCTCGAACAGGACGCAGGCCTCGAGGCGCGCCAGCTGTGCCCCGAGACACACGTGCTCCCCGAGCCCGAACGCGAGGTGCGGGTTCGGGCGGCGCGCCACCCGGAACTCCTCGGCGTCGTCGCCGAAGACCTCTTCGTCGCGATTGGCGGATCCGTAGAGCATGACGACGGTGTCGCCCTCTCGGATGCGCTGCCCGCGGATCTCGACGTCCCGCGTCGCAGTGCGCGCCATGTGCGTAACCGGGCTGGTCCAGCGCAGCATTTCTTCCACCGCGTCGGGGATCCCGCCCGGGTCGTCGACCAGCTTCCGACACTGGTCGGGATGGCCGATCAGGGCGAGGGTGCCGAGGGCGATCAGGTTGCGCGTCGTCTCGTTTCCGGCGACGAGCAGCAGGAACGAGAGGTTGAGGTGGTCGGCGTCGGTGAGCCGCTCACCCTCGACTTCCGCCCCGACCAGGACCGAGAGGAGGTCGTCCCGTGGCTCACTGCGTCGCTCGGCGATGAGCTTCGAGAAGTACTGGTGAAGCTGGGCCAGGGAGACGATCGGGTCCAGCTCGATGTCGGGATCCGCGCTCCCCACCGCCGCGTCCGACCAGGCGCGGAACTGCTCCCAGTCCTCGGCCGGCGCGCCGAGGAGCTCCGCGATCATCCGCGTGGGCAACGGTGCCGCGATCGCCTCGGCGAACTCCTGCGTCGAGCCGGCCTCGATCTCGTCGAGGATTCCATGCACGATCTCGCGGACCTTCGGCTCGAGGGCCGCCACCCGGTTCGGGGTGAAGGCGAAGCTGACGAGCCTGCGGAGCTGCCGGTGCCGCGGGGGGTCGGTGAAGATGAGGTTGCCCTCCTGCGTTGCCTGCGGTTGCGCCGGGTCCGGGATCGTGATGCCCCGGGTCGAGGAGAACAGCCCGGGGTTGCGTGAGACGAAGCGGACGTCCTCGTACTTGAGCAGTGCCCAGAACTTCGTGACGTCGTTCCAGTGCACGGGGGAGGTCGCGCGCAGGGTCTTGTACGTGGGGTACAATTGTGGGCATTCTAGATCTGCCTACAGATGAGAGTCAACATATCTTCAGATATGTAGATCTATGACTAGACAAGTGAGGCGATAATGTATTGGTCCTTCGGGCTCGTCGACACCTGCGGACTCCGCGCGAACCGTCTCGGGACCGGCCCGGAGGGGGGTCGGTCTGAAGGGCTGCGCCCGTACGGGGACCCCGAGGCCATCGGCATCCCGGCATGAGAGCGCCTCTCGAGGGCCTTCGCATCGTCGAGATCGCGTGCGACATCGCCGGGCCGTACTGCGCGAAGCTACTGGCCGATCTCGGCGCCCGGGTCACCAAGATCGAGCCTCCCGGTGGAGACCCGCTGCGCGCGTGGGGGCCGTTCCCCGGCGCCGTTCCCCATCCGGAGCGCTCGGGCCTGTTCGAGTATCTCAACGCCGGGAAGCAAGGCGTCACCCTCGACCTGGCGGCCGGCGCCGGGCTCCCGGCCCTCCGCGCGCTGGTCGAGGACGCCGACGTGCTGGTCGAGAGCCTCCCGCCGGGCACACTCGACCGATGGGGGCTCGACGGCCGCGCGCTGCAGGCCGTCCATCCCCACCTCGTGGTCGTCCGCATCTCGAACTTCGGCCAGAGCGGCCCGTGGCGGAATCGCGAGGCCACGCCGCTCACCCTGCAGGCGGCGTCGGGCTGGATCACGAGCAAGGACCCCGATCGCCCGCCCGTACAGGCCGGGGCCCGGATCCCGGAGTACATCGCCGGCGCCTATGGCGCCCTCGGCGCCCTCACCGCGCTCCGGGTCCGCTCCGGTCACGATCGTCCGACCGAGGTCGACGTGTCGACGGCCGAGTCGCTGCTCTCGACGCTCCCGTACCCGATGCTCATGTTCGAACGGATGGAACGCCTCGGCATCCCCGCCAACACGCGCGCGGCGCCGATCCTTGGCATCGTCCGGGCGGCCGACGGCTGGATCGGGATCAACTGCCTCACCGGGCAGCACTGGCTCGACCTCTGCGCCCTGCTCGGCCTGCCCGAGTTCGCCCAGCACCAGATCCCGGTCATGATGGGAGGCCCCGAGCGCGCCGAGTTCTTCGCGCGCCGACCGCGAGTCCGGCGAAGCGCCTCGACGCCTGGACGCCCGGCGACGCCCCGAGCGCCTCGCCCTTCGCGGGGCTGAAGGTCCTCGATCTGAGCACGTTCTGGGCGGGCGCGTACCTCACCTGCTACCTCGGCGCGTTCGGCGCCGACATCCTCAAGGTCGAGTCGATCCAGCGACCCGACGGTCACCGTTACTCGGGAGCCTTTCCCCACGAGGGGGACGATTGGTACGAGCGCAGCGCGCTCTGGCAGGCGACCAACCTCAACAAGCGCGACCTCACGCTCGATCTCACTTCGGAGCGCGGCCGCGAGCTCGCTCGCCAGCTCGTCGCAGAGTCGGACGTGGTCGTGGAGAACTTCTCGCCCCGGGTGGTCGAGCAGTTCGGCCTGGACTACGAGTCGCTGACCGCGCTGCGGCCCGACGTCATTCTCGTTCGCATGCCCGGGTTCGGCCTCGAGGGTCCGTGGCGCGACTACGTCGGTTGGGCCCTCAACATCGAGCAGACGGCGGGCATGTCCGCCGCAACGGGCTACCCCGACGGTCCCCCCTGCAACCTGCAGGGGCCGGCCGATCCCATCGTGGGCGTGCACGCGGGCATCGCGCTCCTCGCGGCTCTGGAACACCGTCGTCGCAGCGGCGAGGGCCAGCAGATCGAGGTCGCGCAGATCGAGGTCGGCGCGTGCGTGACGGCGGAGCCCGTGATCGAGTTCTCGATGAACGGCCGCGTCCAACCGCGCGAGGGCAACCGGCAGCGCGGCTACGCACAGGGGGTCTACCCGACCCGGACGGATGGCGAATGGGTGGCGCTCTGCGTACGCACGGACGCCGACTGGTCGGCACTCGTCGACGTGATGGGTCGGCCCGAGCTGGAGCGCGCGTCCCGCTTCGCGTCGGCTCGCGGACGCGAGGCGGAACATGACGCGTTCGACGAGCTCGTCGCCGACTGGACGCGGACGCGGTCCGCGAACGAGATCGTGGCCCAGCTCCGTGCGCGGCACGTTCCCGCCGAGCGGCTCCTCACCCCGGACCGGATGTACGACGAGGCGCAGCTCGTGGCCCGTGGCTTCTACGAGGAGTTCGAGCACCCCATCACCGGGCGGCACCGCTACCCGGGCTGGCCGCTTCGCGTGACGCCCGGTCCGACCCGGCACCACCGCTGGGCGGCTCCGACGCTCGGGCAGCACAACGCCGAGATCCTGCACCGACTGGGCCTTGCGGACGACGAGATCCAGACGCTCCGTCGGGAACGGGTGATCGGCGAGCGGCCTCTCGGCGGCAGAATGCGGCTCCCACCGCGTTCGGTCGTGGCTTCCCGCGGTTCACCGG
>JARRMU010000119.1:0-12563 GCA_037385645.1 Gemmatimonadales bacterium | reverse complement strand
GATTCGACCGGCAACCGAGCGCGGCCCTGCTGTCCTAGAAGGACGGGGCGGAGGTGCGCCGATCGCTGGAACCCGACACATTGATCGACGCGGCCGGTCGGAAGATACGACTTACACGGAGGAGAACGTGGCCGAGGGAAACAAGTCGGCGCTAATCCTGGGAGCCTCGAGCGGTTTCGGCGAGGCGTCTGCTCTCGCGCTGGCCGAGGCAGGCTTCGATATCTACGGTGTCCATCTGGATCGTCGTGCGGGCCTCGAGCACGTGAAAGAGATCGTGGCCGAGATCGAGGCCGTCGGGCGTCGCGCTCTATTCTTCAACGTGAACGCCGCGGACGCCGAGAAGCGGGCTGACGTGCTGGACCGGATTGGCGAGGAGACCGAGCCGGGAGCGGTTCGAGTGCTGTTGCACTCTCTCGCCTTCGGCACCCTGCGCCCTCTGGTGGACCGAAATCCCAAGTCCGTCATCACGCCCAAGCAGATGGACATGACTCTCGACGTGATGTCGCACTCGCTGGTGTACTGGACTCAGGGGCTCGTGTCGCGGGGGCTCATCGGCGACGGGGGGCGAATCTTCGCGATGACCAGTTCAGGGGGTGATCGGGTCAGTCCGTTCTACGGGCCGGTGTCCGCGGCCAAGGCGTCGCTGGAATCGCATTGCCGTCAGCTGGCGTTGGAGCTGGCGCCGCTGGGAATCACGGCAAATGCGATCCGTGCGGGCGTCACCGATACGCCGGCGCTGAGGAAGATTCCGGGGCACGACCGGATGATCGAGATCGCCCGCGAGATCAACCCGCACGGAAGGTTGACTACGCCGCAGGACATCGGCCGCTGTATCGTCGCCCTGTCCCGCCCGGAGACCGCCTGGATGACCGGCAACGTGCTCCGCGTGGACGGTGGCGAGGACGTCGTCGGGGCGGGGCTGTCGGGTGGCTCGGATACGGTTGCCGGAGTGTCGGGAGGCGGATCGTGAACCGCGCGGCGCGAAGCCTCGGAAAGGTGCTGCTGACGCGCGTGGCGCGCGGCTATGTGAGCCATCGTTGGCGATCCGTGAAGCGCGAGGCCGGGCGGCCGTGGCGTGAGGGAGCCGACGGAACGGCCGCGTCTGTCGGCCGGTGGATCGGGCTTTCCCTCGCGATTGGGGCGAAAGCCTTCGGCGCTGGCGCCGCGATCTACATCTTCACGAAGCGTCGCTAAGCTCCAGAACCACGTCGATCCGCCGGTTCCGGGCACGCCCGGCGGCGGTGTCGTTGCGCGCGATCGGACGGCTCTCCCCCTGACGGCGATCGCCCGCCGCGCGCTCAAGGCCTGGTTGAACTCGTCGTTGCCCTGCGAATCGGTGTGTCCCTCTATGGTGATGCGCGCTCCGGAGAACGCTCGGATCGCCTGCTGGACCTTCGTGAGAAGGGAATAGTCCTCCGGCCGGATCTTGTGGGAGCCGGAGTCGAAAGTGAGTCCGAGCAGCCGGATCGTCAGCTGATCCACCCCCAGGATCAGCTCGGCTTCTTGGTCGTCGAACAGCGCTTCCACCTCCCGTAGGGTCTGCTCCCGCCGCTCGCGCGCTCTCAGCTCGGCCGAGACCGTGGCCTCCCGCTCGCCGAGGCGCTCCAGCTCGGCCTCAAGAGAGTCCGAGGAGGACTCGAGGCGCCGTATCTCCTCCTCCCGATCCGCCAGCCCGGTCTCGAGACTCCTGCGGTCTTCCAGCAGGCTGAGGATCGCCGCCACGACGTTCGCCACCACCGGACCGCTTCCGCGCGCAAAGCCGGTCTGCAGACCGAGCGCTTCGGCGATCCCGATCAGTTCCGTCTCGTGACGGCGCACGACGGTTTCCGTGGTCACTTCGCGCCTTCGGACACTGTCGGAGAGCGTGGCGATCCGAGTCGAATGGGCGTATCCGTCGGCAGCCCGTGTAGCCAGCTCTCTCGCCTCCGAGGCCTGGCTCGGATCGACGCCGAGCGAGGCGTCGGCGCGCCCCAGCAAGGTGTCAGCTCCGGCCAGGGTCCGCGGAGCACGCTCGTCGGCACGGGCTTCAAGTGCCAACTCGCGCAGACGTCGGGCCTCACCCAGCACGCTATTTCGCACCGCCTCGAGCTCGGCCTCGCCGTAGAGGATCTCCGCCTCCGATGCGCGGCGGCGCGCGTCGTTCTGATCTCCGTCTTCGACCTTCCGACCCGCGTCCTCGGCTTTCTTCTCAGCGGCTCCCCAACTCTCCGCAGCGTACTCCGGCGCGTTCGCCGCCAGCGCCCGTTCCCGCGCGGCAAGCGTCCCCCGCATGATCACCTCGCCGATCTCCCGCAGCTCCTCGGCCTGGTCCAGCGCCTGATTGGACTCGAGCAGCTTCTTGCGGATCTCTTCGATGCGGCCACCCTCGCGGAGATCCTGTTGCGCCCGGGCCAGCTGGTCCGCCGCTCGCCGGAAGTTCCTGGGAGAGATCAGGTTCAGGTGCTGCGCGCGAGCCTCGGAGTACCGGGTCGCCGTCGCCTCGAGCTCCCGCTCCAGCGTTTGGGCCGAGATCGACGTCGGGCCGGCCAGCACGACGAGGAGGCAGCCGGTCAGGATCGACGGCCCGTCGATGAGGCGGCGCTCGGGCGGCCTCGGCTCGGATCTCATCGGCGGCGTCCTCCCGCCGGAGAGACATCGATGGACAGGGCGATGACGAGCAAGACGATCTGAAGGATGCCCCACTCGCCGCCATTCCAGTTCTGCACCGCCGTGTACCAGAGGAACGAGGTCGGGAGAAAGACGAAGCCCAGAACCGGCCACAGCGCGGTATCGAAGAGACCGTTGAACCAGTTCGTGAACAGCCAGAGAAGTACGATCATCAACCGCGGCGCGATCAGCGTCGCGAGGGCGAAGAGACATGGCATGGAAGCTATCCCGGAGAAGTCTCGACCCGTACTGCGACCTTTGCGCTCAAGTTATGGTGCGAAGAGCTCGGTAGCACAGTACGGCGCCGAGCACGGGCGCCAAGGCGTGCCATGGGGATCGCCGGTTAGGCACCTCAACGCAGCACGCCCGAGGCCGCGAGGATGTCGAGAAGCTCCCGTAGCGTGGTCTCGCCCCGGTCACGGGCGTACCAACGCCGCGAGTCGGCGTAGATCTCCTTGACCGGCCGCTCGCCCTTTGCCTTTTCGCTGATCACGAACTCCTGAAGCTCGGAGGGTCTCGGACCCCACGTTCCAACGGGCTCGAAGGTCTCGTCCAGGATGATGGCCATCGGGATCGAGCGCGTCCCGTTCGTCAGGAAACGGTCCATCACTTCGAGGCTCTCATCGCGCTTGATGATCCTGAGTTCGAAGTTGGGAAGCTCCTCGGCCAGCCGGGCCAGAACCGGGACCGTGTTCGCGGCGTCTCCGCACCAGTCCTCCGCGAGCACCAACAGCTTCCAGCGGCCGCCGACGATTGCGGAGCGGCGTGCAGTCCACTCCGGTGTCCGGGCCCGCTCATAGATGCCTTCCCAGAGTGAGAGGTTCTTCTCGACCTCCTCCGAGAGGAAGCGATCGAAGGTGAATCCCCGCTCCCAGTGCTCGCGGTAATCGATGCCGTCTGTCATCTTCTATCCACCCTGTGTAGGGTACCGATGGTCCGCGCCAGGTCGGGTTCGAGACACTCGCGGACCATGCCGTTTACGGAGCTGTCGGGAACGACGTGTCGTCCCCTAAAGAAAGAACAACCATGGGTTCCCGTGGCAAGCTGAATAGGCCATAACACTTTGCAATATAGCGAATTACACGTCAGGAGTCGAGAATGACGATAGCGGCCGACGCGAAGCCGCCTGTGCCTGAGAACGAGCCGGTTCTGGGCTACGCCTCCGGATCGCCCGAGCGCGATGAGCTCAAGGCAAGGCTCGCCACCATGGCAGGCGAGGAGATCGAGATACCGCTGATCATCGGCGGCCAGGAAGTGAGGACCGGCGACACCGTCGAGGCTGTCATGCCCCACGACCACAAGCACGTGCTCGCCACCTGGCACCGGGCAGGTGCCCGGGAGGCCGAGATGGCCATCCGGACGGCGCGCGAGGCCTGGCGCGACTGGTCGAGCTGGAGCTTCGAGGACCGGGCTGCGGTCTTCTTGCGAGCCGCAGATCTCCTGGCGGGACCACGGAGGCAGACGCTGAACGCGGCCACGATGTTGGGCCAGAGCAAGACGGCCCATCAGGCGGAGATCGACAGCGCCTGTGAGTTGGTCGACTTCTGGCGCTTCAACGTGCACTTCGCGCGGCGGATCTACGAAGAGCAACCGAACTCGGCCCCCGGCATGTGGAACCAGTTGGACTACCGGCCTCTGGAGGGCTTCGTGTTCGCGATCACGCCCTTCAACTTCACGTCGATCGCGGGCAATCTGCCCACCGCGCCGGCGATCATGGGTGGCGTCTCGCTCTGGAAGCCTGCCTCCTCGGCCGTTTACAGCGCCCACTACATCCTTCAGATCCTCATGGAGGCCGGTCTCCCGCCGGGCGTTGTGAACCTCCTGCCCGGACGCTCCGGCGAGTTCAGCGACACGCTCCTGACGAGTCCGGAGTTCGCGGGGATCCATTTCACCGGGTCGACGGCCGTCTTTCAGCATCTGTGGAGGCAGGCGGGCGCCAATCTCGAGTCGTACCGCTCCTACCCGAGGATCGTGGGAGAGACGGGCGGGAAGGACTTCATCCTCGCGCACCAGAGCGCCGATGTGGAGGCCCTGGCCGTGGCGATCGTACGGGGCGGGTTCGAGTACCAGGGGCAGAAGTGCAGCGCGGCGTCGCGAATCTACGTGCCCGACAATCTGTGGCCGGAGGTTGAGAAGCGCGTTCTCGCCATGATAGGCGACATCGGTGTCGGCGATCCGGCCGACTTCAGGAACTTCATGGGAGCCGTGATCGACCGGGCCGCCTTCGCGGACATCACATCCTACATCGATGATGCCGTTGCTTCCGACGACATGGAGGTCCTGGCGGGGGGCCAGTATTCTGACGAGGAGGGTTATTTCATCCAGCCTACCCTCGTGCTCAGCCACGATCCGGCAAGCCGTCTCATGTGCGAGGAGATCTTCGGTCCCGTGGTCACGGTGCACGTCTACCCCGCCCGGGAGTGGCACGAGGCGCTGGAGCTCGTCGATGGCACGTCGCCCTACGCGCTCACCGGTGCCGTCTTCGCGACGGACCGAACCGCGGTGCAGGAGGCGCTGAGCACCCTTCGCCATGCGGCGGGTAACTTCTATGTGAACGACAAGCCGACGGGTGCCGTCGTGGGCCAGCAGCCGTTCGGCGGCGGCCGGGCGAGCGGGACGAACGACAAGGCCGGGTCCTGGCTCAACCTGATCCGGTGGGTGACGCCGCGAACGATCAAGGAGACGTTCTTACCGGCGACGGATTACCGCTACCCGTTCATGGACGCCAAGTGAGGCCCCCTGCCTGCGGCACGCGCCATCCGGCAGCTTGGAGCGCCAGGAGTCTGTTTTGAGGGTCAAGGCCTCTGCGGTAGATTGGCGCTCCCCGTAGGAGACGAGCGGACGACGCGCGAGCACGAGAAGGAGATTTGTGGATGGCGAGGTTCACCGACGACGAGCTGATGCGGAAAGTGCAGGAGGGCTTCATTGTCGAATCCGAAGCCGACATGACCGAGACGTACAAAAAGGCACTGATTACCCAGCTTACGGTGCAGGGCGACACGGAGCTCATGAGCGCCCCGGCCTATTACATGGCCACCAAGGACGCGCCGTCCACGAACACGATGGTCTCGGCGACAGCGATCATTCAGGATGAGATGGGCCATGCGAACATCGCTTACAGGCTCCTGGAAGATCTCGGCGTGGATCGGGATGAGCTTCTCTACGAGCGGCCGCCGCAGAAGTTCAAGAACCCGTACGGATTCGACCAGCCTCTCGTAAACTGGGCCGAGCTCGTGACGGCCAACGGCCTCTACGACCGGGCCGGAATCACTCTGCTGGGCGACGTTCACCGGCACACGAGCTACGGACCGCTGAAGCGCGGTCTGGTGAAGGTGGGTATGGAGGAGAACTTCCACCTCCGGCACGGCGAGGTTTGGATGCGGCGCCTCTGCGAGGCCGGCGGGGAGGCTCGGGACATGGTGCAGGCCGCGGTGGACTGGATGTTCCCCATGGGCGTCGAGTGGTTCGGGATGCCCGATGAGAAGAAGCACCACAACGCGCAGCTCGACTTCAAGCTCAAGGGGATGACCAACGACCAGCTGCGGCAGACCTGGCTGAAGGCGGTCGTGCCGCTCTGTGACGAACTCGGCATCGAGGTGCCGGCGCACGTCAACCCGTCCACCGAAGAGGTGGAGCTCGAGTTCGAGTTTCCCGTCCAGTACGATCCCGACGCGAAGCACTGGCTCCTCGACGAGCCGATCACCTGGGATCAGGTGTGGGATCGCTGGCGCGCCCGTGGGCCGATGAACGAACAGTTCGTGGACTGGATGCGGGTGAGTCGCTACTCCGTCGCGGGAATGCTCGAAGCATGACGCTGGTGCAGCTCGGCAGGGCGCCTTCAGAGCCCGACACGTCCTCGGGCTCCGCCTCTATCGAGGACGGGATGGACTTCTCGGCGGTTCTCGCCGAGACCATGGGCGAGGGCCGCGTGCTACCGCCGCCGCCCGAGTGGAGCGAGCCTCCCGCGGATCTCGCCGAGCGAGCGCGACGGGCGCTGTACGAGGTCTCGGATCCCGAATTCGCGATATCGCTGGCGGATCTGGGCCTCATCTACGGTGTGTCGGCCGACGAGACGACCGGTGTGGTCCGCGTCCAGCTGACCTTCACGGCCACTGCGTGTCCGTGCACGGACTTCATCAAGTGGGACGTGCGGGACCGGTTGCTCAGGGAGCCCGGGATCGACCGAGTCGACGTGGAGGTCGTTTGGGATCCTCCGTGGACCACGGCTCGGATCAGCGAGCGGGGCCGCCGGATCCTCGAGGATGCCGGCATCGCTCTGATCACCTGAACGGTTCACCACCCGACGGCCTCCGACGGCCCGTCCGATCACAGGAGGATCGATGTCCGAAGGCGATCGACTCTGGGAGGTCTTCGCTCGCCGCAAGAGAGCGGACCATTTCGAGCACGTCGGCTGCGTCGAGGCCCCAAACCCGGACCTGGGCAGGGTCTACGCGTGGCAGACTTACGATGAGGCCAAGTGGTTCGAGATGATCGTCGCTCCCCGCGACGCCTTCCACTGCGTCAACCGGCCGGAGCAGCCGTTCACGCTGCACCCCTCGGCCGAAGCGCTCACCTGAGCGGACGGCACCGAAAGGGAGACTCGGGGTGACGGAAGAAGTCAAGTATACGAAGGCGGCGGACCTGCCTGAGGAGCTTCGGGAACACCTGGGAGCCCTCATCTTGGTCCTGGCCGACAACAAGCGGCTGCTGGGCATGCGCTACTCCGACTGGATCCTGGGCGCGCCGGCTCTGGAGGCCGGTATCGCGTGCTCGGCCATGGCCCAGGACGAGTGGGGCCACGGCAGGATCTTCTACGCGATGCTGCGCGACTTCGGCCAGGACCCGAACAGGCTCGAGCACGAGCGCGAGTCGTCGGAGTACCGAAGCATAGAGTTGCTGGACGGCCCGGCGGAGGACTGGACGGAGCTGTTGGCGCTCAACCTGCTCCTCGATTCGGCGCTCTCGGTCCAGTTCGAGGCGATGGCCGACAGCCGGTTCGAGCCCGTTCACTACAAGGTCAGCAAGCTACTCGACGAGGAGCGCTTCCACTTCGAGCACGGTCGCGGTTGGGTGGCACGACTGGGGAGCACGGAGGCGGGCCGCGAGGCGATGCAGAAGGCCTTCGCGCCCGCGTGGGAGGCATGCGTGCGCTGGTTCGGACCCGACGACGATGGGGTGGCGCGCCGACTGCGCGACGCGGGCATCACCGACAAGGATGCGGCGGGCTTGAGGGCACGCTGGCTCGAGCGGGTCGCGCCCGTGGTCGAGAGCGTGGGTCTCGGCCTGGCCGAAGCGAGCAACGGCACCTGGCGCAGCAGCGTGGAGCCGGCCTGGGATGGCTGGGACTCCGACGTCCGCCGGGGTCGCGAGGGAGGTCCCGACGCCGAAACGCTGGTGCGCGTGCGGGGTGACAAGAACCGCCCCCTGTTGATGGACTAGGGCTTGTATGGGGGACCGGGAGCTCGGCCGGCCGCTTCGTACCGATGAGCTGCCGCAGGCGATCAAGTGCCCGTTCTGCGGCAGCGAGGAGAGCGAGCAGTTTTCCACCTTCGGCAGCTCGCTCTCGTTGAGTCAGTACTACTGCAGCGCCTGCCGCACCGTTTTCGAGGCCTTCAAGTGGAGAGAGCGCGACTCCACGGTCGAGGCCGATCCCCCCGACTCCGACGCGGGCTAGGAGGCCGAGTCCGTGCCGGGTCGCCTGAGGTCCAAGCTTCCCGAGCTCCTCGTCGAGGCGTTTTCCGTGATGCTAGCGGTTCTCGTGGCCCTCGCCGTGGACGAGTGGCGTCAGAGCCGCGCGGATGAGGAGCTCGCCGCTCTCGCGAGAGCGAGCATCGCCGTCCTCGAAGCCCTGGCGGGCGAGGTGGCCACGCTGGCGGGCGGCGCCGACTCCGCGGAGATCGGCTTCAACTTCGCTCTCCTTTCCTCGGCGGCATGGCAGACGGCACAGGTCACGCGAGCCACCCAGTTCCTCGACTTCGACTGGGTTCGCCGCATCGCGCGCCTCTACCATCTGCAGGAGCTCTACGACGATCGACAGGCGGCGGTGGTGGACATGATGGGAACGATCGGCGGCGAGCCGGACGAGGCGGCCGAGATGCTCCAGGCGATCGGCGGTCGCATCCGAATCGTGCTCAGCCTGCAGGACGGGCTGATCGACGCCTACGAGCAAGTCCTCCAAGAGGCGGGGCTCGCCGACTGATCGGCGTCGCCAGCGCTGCTGTCGCCGTCGGCCACTGACCAGTAGGATCACCGAACGCCAGAGCCGTGCCGTCCGACGACGGCCAGGGACGGCCCACCGAACCCACCCCAGACAGGCACCCGGACGATGGCGACGCGCTACTTCACGCCCAAGACATTCCGGTTTCTCCAGGAGCTCAAAAAGAACAACGACCGCCCCTGGTTTCAGGAGAACAAGAGCCGGTACGAGAAGGACATCAAAGAGCCCGCGCTCCGGTTCATCGAGGACTTCGAGCCCCGGCTCGCCACGATCAGCCCCCACTTCCACGCCGGTCGCCGATCCTTCTTCCGGATCTACCGCGACACGCGCTTCGCGAAGGACAAGAGCCCCTACAAGACGCACGCAGGGATCCAGTTCCGCCACGAGGCCTGCGGGAACGACGTTCACGCGCCCGGCTTCTACCTCCACATCGAGCCGGGGCACAGCGGAGTGGGCTGCGGGATCTGGCATCCCGACTCGAAGTCGCTGACGAGAATCCGGGATGCGATCGTGGAGGAGCCCGCCAAATGGAAGAAGGCGAAGGGCGCGAAGCGGTTCAAGGAGACCTTCGAGCTGGGCGGGGAATCCCTCAAGACGGCGCCGCGCGGATTCGATGTGGAACACCCGCTGATCGAAGACCTGCGCCGCAAGGACTTCGTGGGCTGGACGAAGCTGAGCCAGAAGAGCGTGACCAGCGCGGACTTCCTCGACGAGTTCGCGGAGATTTGCGCCGCCGCGGGGCCTTTCCAGCGCTGGCTGTGCGGCGCGATCGGCGTCGCGTTCTGAGCCGGCGACAAGTGCGCTGAGCCGCGATCTCGCGCCGCTGGCGCCTTACGCCAGCGCCCTCACGGACTACGTGGCCGGTGATGCGTCGGCTACCCTCGTCGTCCACTCCAGCCTCGGCGAGTCGGATGACCTCCCGGTCCAGATCTTTTTCCGGCGCGAGGAGGAGTTCTTCCCCTTCGAGCGGGCCGCGCTCGAGCTGTGTCGCGGCCGAGTGCTGGATGCCGGGGCGGGAACCGGGGTCCACGCGCTCGAACTCCAGAGGCGGGGCTTCCAGGTCCGGGCCATAGACGTTCTTCCGGAAGCCGTCGCGACCATGAAGGGTCGGGGGGTGAAGGACGCCCGGCGGGCCGATCTGTTCGAGCTCGAAGATGAGCGATTCGACACCCTGCTCATGCTGATGAACGGGATCGGTCCCGTCGGGAAGATCGGCGAGCTTCCCCGCTTCTTCGAGACCGCCGGTCGCCTCATCGCTCCCGGCGGCCAGCTCCTCGTCGACTCCGGCGAGGCGATGATCTGTGAGCCGCCGGCCGGGGCGCCCGATCTCGCCTGGCCGCCGCCCACATCGGAGGGATACCGGGGCGAAGCTTGGATACGGCTCGAGTACGATGGCGTAATCGGGCCGCCGTTTCGCGAGCTCTACCTCGGTGCGGAGGCCATGATCGCTCACGCGGCGCTGTGCGGATGGCGCTGTGACATCGCGTTCACCGACGAGTCGGGTGCCTACCTGGCCTGCCTCCGACCGGAGCGCAACGTGGTCGCAAGCACGTGAGGGCCGGGAGATGCCGGTCAGTGTGAGCGCCGACGAACCGAGTAGGTTCGGCAACTCGCTGGCGGATGGGTACGCGACGCTCTTACATCTTCACGGGTCCACGCGCAAAGAGATCCGGCAGCTGCGGGACCGAACGGTCCGCAGCGCATGGCTGGAGCCCGACGAGAGGCATGAGTTGAGACGAGATTCGATAGCTGATCCGGCCTGGCCGGCGGCGTGACAGACGATCCTGTCGCTCGGCTACGCGAGATCGCGGAGAAGAAGGGCGTCACGGGCGCGGAGCGCCACATCTTTCTCTGCTGCGATCAGACGACGCCGAAGTGTTGCGACATCGAGGCCTCCCTTGAGGCGTGGAAGTATCTGAAGTTCCGGCTAAAGGAGCTCGGCCTCTCCGAAATGGGCGGTGTGTGCCGAACCAAGGCGAATTGCCTGCGGATCTGCGAGGATGGTCCGATCGCCGTCGTCTATCCCGAAGGCACGTGGTACAGGGGCTGCCACCCGCCGGTGCTGAAGAAGATCATCGAGGAGCATCTCGTCCAGGGGCGAATCGTGAAGGAGCACCTCATCCTCGAGAATCCGCTCGGTAGGTGAAGATGGTCCGGGGCTTGCCGTCTCCGGCAAGGATGGGAGTGAGGGCAACGAGGATCTTGCAGCGAACGGTCGGCGTCGCCGCCGGCGCGAGCCTGTTCGTGGGCTGTGGAGGAGGTGAAGCCGGAGACGCCGTCGCGTTGGCCGACAGCATGGCCGAAACGCCGATCCTGGAGGCGATATCAGCCGCCGATTCGATTCGGATTCAGCGGCGCGCCTTGGAGCTGGAAGCGGACGTCGAAGCCCGCCTGGACGGCTACGATTCGATCGGCGGGAGGGGCAAGTCGGGCGACCTCATCTACACCTACACTGCCTACTTCGACGGGGAGGATCTCCGTCTGCTCCGTGAGCACCAGGACTCTGGCGACTACGGTCACTCGGACAACGACTACTACTTCGTCAACGGCGCCCTCGCGTACTACGTGCAGGGTCAGGTCTCGCGGGTGCTCAACCCGGCGGGACCGCCGACCTTCGATGCGATCGTGCTGCGCCTCTATTTCGATTCAGAGGACCGCCTGGAACACGCGGAGAAGACGCTGAACGGGGTGCCCGTCCCGCTCGAGGGGTACGAGGAGTTGAGCGTGCGCCGAAGGTCCGCGGCTCTTCGCGAGGCGGCACTGGCCGGAGGCGGCGTGCAGGAGATCGCGGTCGCCGACCCTCTGGGCCCCATCGCCGTCGAGTTCGAGTCCGAAAGCGCCAGCGTCGCCTACCAGGGTCGCATCGTCGCGCGAGAGGTGCGCAACTACGTGGTCACGGCCGAACGAGGCCAGCGACTGTCCGTCGACCTGGACTCCGAGAGCCGCTACGTGCAGTTCGTCGTGCAGTTCGTCGGCCAGAGCGTCTACGATTCGCGGCGTTCCAACGAACGGACATGGTCCGATGAGTTGCCTCGGGATGGGGAATACACGGTGCGGGTGTACCTGGGGCGGGGCGAGGCGGAGCGGGGCGGCTCAGCGGAGTACGAGCTGATCGCTGCAGCTCCTGGACTCAGATGAGGCGACGTAGCAGGAAGGGCGCGCCCAGCGCGCCCTTCACCAACACGGAGGCCGGCCTTCGGCCGCCTGCCGCGGCTATTCTTCCCTCAGCTGCCCTGCGAACCCGGCGGGAACTTCTCGAACAGCTTCGCCGCCGCCTTGTCGGCGTCGGCCTGCGCTTTTTCGGGTGATCGGTTGCCCTCGTCGAGCTCGCCCTGAGCCGAGCCCCACCAGAACATCTCGTTGGTCTGGGGGTCGAACATCCCGATCACGAACGTGCCCTCGTCCCATTCATTCACGTACGTCGTCGACGATGTCATGCCCATGCCGCCCCAGCCCGGGCCGTACCAGCCGTATCCCCAGCCGTAGTTGTTGCCGACGGTCTGCAAGCTCTGCTTCTGCTCGACGCTGGCGTGCCAGGCGATGTCGAAGTCGGGGTCGGACGTCACCTCCTGGAACCCCTTCGCCTGCAGGGCCCGGTTCACGGCGGTCTTGACCCGGTTCTCGATGATCGAGTTGTAGACCTTCGGGTTCTTCGCCTCGGCCGGGACCTTCTCGACCCAACGATAGGTGCGAAGGGTCG
>JARRMU010000118.1:0-14157 GCA_037385645.1 Gemmatimonadales bacterium | reverse complement strand
TCGATCCTCGTGTGGTGGACGCCTTCTTCAGGTTGTACGAGCGAGGCGAGACCGAGGGCTTCACAGAGGAAACGGCAGGTCCGGAAGAGATCGGGGCAGAGCCGGCGGGGGTGACGGCCGGATCATGACCTCGATCCTGACCTCTCCGCTGAGTCACTGGGTTTTGTGCCGGCGTCTGGGCATCGCCGCCTCCGCGGTGACCCTCATCACGGCATGCAGCTCCAACCCGGATCCGGCACCGGTCGTGCCGGATCCCGCGCCGGCCGTGCAGGCTCCACCTCCCGCGCCACCGCCTCCGCAGGCGCAGGCACCCTACAAGCTGCAGGCGGCGCTGGAGGCGCTGTGGAAAGGCGACTACACCGCCGGTCATGCCCGACTCGCTGAGGTTGTCGAGCTTTGCGGCAGCGCTCCGCTCGGCCAGCAGGCCCTACTGCTGATCGCCGCGGCCGAGTTGGATCCCCGGAACCCCGATCCGCGACGCAGTCTCGCCGCCGAGGCCACCAGTCTGCTCCTCGGGGAGCTGGACTCGATGACATGGGCCCGGCAGTTCGCCGAAGCCTTCTATCTGATCGGACGCCGGCTCGGAGCACAGCAGCTCGGCGCCGAGGACACCGAAGCGCTGGAGCTTGGCTGGCTCTTTCGGCACGGCTATGGTCGGCAACCCGCAGACAAGCCCGAAGACGGCGAGACCTCCACGCTCATGGACGAGGATCCGCGGGAATGGGCCGAAGTCGAGTCGTCCTCAGGCTCCGACTACGCCCTGAGCGGTCCCCAGGCAGACAGGGGAGACACCGTCTCCGCCGGGACCGGAGTCCGTTCGGTCAGGAGCGGGACCGAACCCTCTCGGTCGACCTTGTCGGCCACCCGCCGTCACGCAGACAAGGCTTCACCTTACTGTGAGGCTCTCTGGACCGCCCCGTCGGCCGGTGACGGCCAGGGTGCCCTGCCCTCGCTCCCCGGATCACCCTACCCGGCTCAGATCGCTGCACTGCGGCGGCGAGTTCGGGAGCTCGAGGAAGAGCTCGTGCGCATCCGCCGCATCGTGAGCGAGCAGTAGGAATCATGTCGAGTCTCAGACCGCGTATCGTGAGGGAGTTGACGCTGCGTAGGCGGCTCGTGATCACCTTGGCGTGTATGGCGCTGGTTCTCGTCCTTCCCGCCTTCTACGCGATCGAGCGGCTCAACGAGATTCGGGACATCGCTTTCGAGCTGAAGGAGAGGCATGGCGCGGCGGAAGTCGCCCTGAGCCGACTTGAAGCGGACCTGGCACAAGTTGACGCGTCCTTGCGAAGCTACGTGGCGGACCCCAGCCCCGAGAGCCGCGCCGGCGTCTTCGAGACGCTCGGAAGGACGCGTACTCAACTGGCCAGCTTGAGTGAGGCCGGCTACGAGGAGGACACCGCCGAGACAGCGGCCGCTGTCCAGCACCTGGAGTATGTGACTCTCAGCCTCGAGAGGCTCGTGTATGCCGGAGAGGTCGCCCGAGCGACGGATTTCTTCTTCGAGGAGATCCAGCCTGTGCTGCGAGATGCGAAGGCCAGCATCATCCCCGTCTCGGAGGCGGTGGATCGGCAGGGTGACGCAGCGACCGAGCGCGCCGCCGACCTCTCGAGCTCCACGGCGACGACCATCCCCGTCGCCGTACTGATATCGCTCGGCTTTGCGGTCTTCATCGGGGTGTTGATCGTCGGCACGTTCATCACTCCTCTGCAGCGGCTACGCGCGGCAATGTCGAGCGTGGCGCAGGGCGAGTTCGAAGCGCCGCCGGAGCTGTCGGTTGAGCGTGTCGACGAGCTAGGAGACCTGAACAGATCCTTCGTCTCCATGACGGAACAGCTCGCAGAGCTCAACCGGATCCGTGCCCAGTTCGTGAGCATCGTCACTCACGACCTAAAGACGCCGATCAACGTCTTGGGTGGATACGCGGAGATGCTTCAGGAGGGGACGTATGGGGAGCTGTCAGAGGGTCAGCGCGGCGTGCTCCAGGCGATGGAGCAACAGGCGGGCGTGCTCCTGGAGCAGGTCAACCAACTCGTGGATCTGAGCCGCTACGAGGCGGGCGCTTTTCGGATCGCCATCGAACCTCTCTACCTGGTCGATTTCTGCACGAGCCTGGAGCGCGCGTTCGAAGCCCTGGCTCGGCAAAAAGGGGTTCGCCTCGAGTTCGACGTGGATCCGCAGGCTCCCGAGATCATCGAGGTCGACGGCGACCGTCTGCGCAACGAGGTGCTGGGCAACCTTCTTGGCAACGCGTTCAAGTTCACCGACGCTGGAGGACGGGTGTCCGTGAAAGTCCGGGCGGACCTGCCGAGGCGAGATCGGGTGCTGATCGAGGTCTCGGACTCGGGTGCAGGTATCCCGGCCGAGGAGCTCCCCCACGTCTTCGACATGTACTACCAGGGACAGAGCGGCGCCCGAGCGAAGGGCAGCGGCATCGGTCTGGCGATCGCCCGCGAGATCGTCGAGATCCACGGCGGCGAGATCGCCGTCGAGAGCCGCGAGGGTCGCGGCACGACGTTCCGGGTCACGTTGCCGATATCCCAGGAGGATCGGGGTCACAACGCTTCGGAGTCCGACCAGGCGGCGCGCCCGACCGGCGATGAGCCGCCTGAACTCCAGCTGGTCGGCTAGGCGCGGGGCTCAGCCGTTGCTCGGAGCGGTCGCCCCCGGTTCTTCGAGCACTTCGGCTTCCTCCTTCGGTGCCGCCGGCTCGAACTCGAATCGGATCTGCTGTGCCACCCACACTCCGACGGGCTGATTCTGATTGAGCGCCGGGCGAAATCTCATCTCCTGTCCTACGCTCTGCGCTGCTTGATCGAGTCCGTCGTATCCGCTGGACTGCCGAAGCTGCAATTTGGTCGGGTTGCCGCTCTCGTCGACGAAGACCCAGAGGAGCACGACGCCGCCAACCCCCTCATCGCGAAGGTCCGCCGGGTAGCGCTCCTGGAGAATGCGCACGACATCGTCCGCGTTGACGAGCCTCGGTGGCGTGTCGTGTGGGATGAAGGGAGGCACCCAGCCCGGATCTTCGATGTCGGCAGGGCGTGGAATGGCGGGTCGAGGCATCGGCTGTGGCGGTGCAGGCACTTCTACGGCGGGCGGAGTAGCGGTGAACGCCTCCTCGGCCGGCGGCAGCACCACGAGCTCCAGCTCCGGATAGATGTCCCTGGAGACGCGACCGGTGATTCGGGGTAGGACGAATACGAGGGCGAGGACATGCACGAGGAGGGAGACCGCGACTCCGATTCGGAGAGCCGTCTTGTACCCCGCGTGCTCGCGGGTGATGGCGTTCTCCAGATCCTGTAGCGACCCGATCAGCCGGGCCGGCCAGCCCGCGAATCGGCGCTTCCGGTCCGGTAAGGGCTGGGTCCCCGACTTGGAGCCAGCCTTCTCCTCGCTCATGGGCTCACTCGCTCGTGGGGAGATCGTTACGCTCTTTGCTGTTTCAACGTATATCTAACTGAGAATAGGACTTCAAACTTCGCCAAGCCAGGTCGTCGAGCGACACGGCATAACCAGACGCCGTTCCCATGATTCCGAAGTGCGAGCGCCAAGCACGAGCCGCGCGAGAAGCAGCCGTTCCTGCGTTGAGCCGGTTGCTGGCTCTGATGCTCATATCCGTCGGCGTGCTGCAACCAGGCCAAGGATTCGCACAGGAAGCGCCGGACGACGGCTTTCGCGAAGCCAGGGAGCGGCTGGTGCGCGAGCACATCGCCCATCCGTCGTTCGGGTCCGAGTATGCCGTCCGCGACGAGGCTGTGCTACGAGCCATGCGCACGGTGCCGAGGCACCGGTTCGTTCCTGAAGAGCTGGTACGGCTCGCCTACGAAGATCAACCGTTGCCGATAGGTCACGGACAGACGATCTCGCAACCGTACATCGTCGCCTCGATGACCGAGCTGCTCGGCGTCGGAGCCGAGGATCGCGTCCTCGAGATCGGCACGGGTTCTGGTTACCAGGCGGCGGTGCTGGCCGAGATCGTCGATCGCGTCTTCACGATCGAGATCGTGGAACCGCTCGCTACATCGGCCCGCGCAAGGCTCCAGGAGCTCGGCTACGAGAACGTCGATGTGCGGCACGGCGACGGCTACTTCGGCTGGGAGGCGGAGGCGCCGTTCGATGGGATCATCGTCACGGCAGCCGCCAGCCACATCCCGCCCCCTCTCGTCGAGCAACTGCGGCCAGGCGCCCGCATGGTGATCCCGGTGGGTCCACCGTTTCAGGTTCAGACGCTCATGCTGGTCGAGAGGCAGGCCGATGGCCGGATCGTACAACGGAGTCTGATGCCCGTGCGATTCGTTCCATTCACCAGAGCCGAATGATAGGCGCGCCCGTCGGCCGTCTCCACCCGATGAGTGGCTCCACTCGATGAGTCGTCTGTACCCTGCAGGTCGTCTCCACGCGGCAATCCTGCTGATCGGTGCCGTGGGAATCTCCTACGAGATCGCGCTCATGCGAGTGCTCTCCATCGCCCAGTGGCACCATTTCGCGTACATGATCATCAGCATCGCTATGCTGGGCTTCGCCGTCAGCGGAACGGCGATCGCGCTACTGCGCAGCCGAATCGCCGGCATGGAGAGACGTTGCCTGGCGGCGGGAGCGCTGGCGCTGTCCGCCAGCCTGACGACCTGTTTCGCCCTCAGCCAGCGGGTGCCGTTCGAGACGTTCCGGCTGACCTCGGAGCCGGCCCAACTCCGATACCTGTTCCTTCTGTACTTGATCCTGGGGGTTCCGTTCTTCCTCGTTTCCTGGTGCGTCGCGCTCGGCTTCCTGATCGAGCCGCGGCGTGTCGGCAGGCTCTACTTCTTCAACATGCTGGGCTCGGGACTCGGCGCCGGCGCGGTCGTCGCACTGCTCTTCTGGGTCCGGCCGGGGCTGGTCCCGCTGGTCTTGACCGCCCCGGCGGCTCTGGGTTTCTCGTTGGCCGCCGGAGGGCTGGGTCGACGCTGGCAGCTCGGGCTGATCATCCCCGCCGTGCTGATGCTTGCCGCGGGCCTGAGCGAGGGCGGCCACCAGATTAGAGGCTCCGAGTACAAGGGGCTCGCTCACGCCCTACGGCTGCCCGACGCGCACGTGGTGGCTCGCTCGCAGAGTCCCCTGTCGGAGCTGACCGCCGTCGCCTCCTCGGCGATTCGCGAGACGCCCGGCCAGTTGTCGGGATACCCGATGCGGGAGCTTGGGGAGCTACCCGAGCAGGTCGGTCTGTACTTCGACGGCGGCTCCGTATCCGTGGTGAGCCGGTTCGACGGCGCGCTAGAGCCGTTCGCCTTCCTCGACGACGTGACCGGAGCGCTCCCGTACCGCCTGACCGACCAGCCCGAAACGCTGGTCGTCGGCGCGGGAGGCGGCATCGAGGTGCTGAGCGCCCTCTACCACGGCGCCAGACACGTCACCGCCGTCGAGGTGGATCCGAGCGTTCATGCCGTCATGCGGCAGGAGCTCCGCGATTACTCTGGCCAACTCTACGAGCGAAAGGACGTCACGCTTGTCCTGGCCGAGGGCCGCAGGTACCTGGAGGGACTCCCGGATGGCTCGCTGGACCTGATTCAGTTCGCGCTTCTCGACTCGTTCAGCGCGGCCTCGGCGGGCGTGCATGCCCTGTCCGAGAGCTACCTGTACACGAGGGAGGCGATCCAGCTCTATCTTCGCAAGCTCCGCCCTGAGGGTGTGCTCTCGATCACCCGCTGGCTCAAAACCCCGCCGCGCGACGCCATCAAGCTGTTCGGGACCATGGTCGAGGCCGCCGAGCGGGCCGGGGTCGCGGAGCCCGGCCTTCACCTCGCCTTCGTGCGATCGTGGAACACCGGGACGATCGTCCTCTCGCGCGCCCCGCTTACGGAGGGCCAGATTCGCGCCGTCCGGGACTTCGCGACCGAACGCGGTCTGGACTTGAGCTACCTGCCGGGAATCCGGCGGGCGGACACCAATCGTTTCACGGTTCTGGATGACCCGATCTACTACGAGGCGGCAACCGCCCTCCTTTCGAACCGACGAGAGCAGTTCTACCGGGACTACGCCTTCCACGTCCGCCCGGCGTCCGATGACCGTCCGCATTTCTTCCGTTTCTTTCGCTGGCGCTCCGCCGGCAGGTTTATCGAGGGGACGAGGCGCGGAGGGTTCAACTTCGTCGAGTGGGGATACGTGGCGCTGATCGCCACGGTCGTCCAGGCGGCGATTATGGGCTTCTTGCTCGTCCTGCTTCCGTTGATCCTTTTCGCTCGAGGCTCCGGCCACGGCCTCGGGGCTGCGGCGGCTTACTTCGCCGCGCTGGGCTTCGCCTACATGTTTCTCGAAATCGCGTTCATTCAGCGTTTCATGCTCTTCCTCGCATATCCGGTCTACGCCGTAGCGGTCGTTCTCTCGGCCTTTCTCGTCTTCTCGGGTCTCGGCTCCTACGCGGCGGATCGTCGACTGGCGGCCACCGAGAGAGAGCGAAGGAAGCCTCTGGAGCTCGTCCGCGTTGCCGTGCTGCTCATCGCGGCGGTCGGCGGGGCCTACCTGGCGATCATCCCCGTGGTTTTCAGAGCGGCCGCGAGCTGGCCGGACCCGGGACGCGTTGCCCTCAGCCTCCTGCTCCTCTCGCCGCTCGCGTTCTTCATGGGCATCCCTTTCCCGGCCGGGCTCCAGCTCGTGTCTGACCGGCGTGGCCGGATGGTGCCATGGGCGTGGGGGCTCAACGGCGCCGCCTCCGTGCTCGGCGCGACGCTGGCCACTTTGCTCGCCATTCACCTTGGTTTCGGGGCCGTGGTGGTCCTGGCGTTCGCCTGCTACGCCGCCGCCGCTATCGCGCTTGGCGGCATCCACGGTTGGACCGAGGAGACCTGATGCTGGAGCGGAAGTTCGGACTCGCCGAGCACGGTACGGACGTCCGGACCGAGACGATCGCGGGCGCAACGACCTTCCTCACCATGGTCTACATCGCCTTCGTCAATCCCCAGATCCTGGCCGAGGCAGGGATGGACCAGGGGGCGGTGTTCGTGGCCACCTGCGTGGCGGCGATGATCGGAACGCTGATCATGGGGCTGTATGCCAACTATCCGATCGCGCTCGCGCCCGGAATGGGACTCAACGCCTACTTCACCTACACCGTCGTGCTCACGCTCGGCTACAGTTGGGAGGCGGCGCTCGGGGCCGTCTTCATCTCCGGGATCGGCCTCTTTCTGGGCCTCATCGGGCTGCAGCACGCGGGCTTGGTGGCCGATCACCCCACGACGCTCGTCACGTTTGGCGATATGAGCAGGCCCGAGCCGGCTCTGGCGATGCTCGGCTTCGCCCTGATCGCGGCCCTCGCATGGAGGAGGGTGCCGGGCTCTGTGCTTCTCGGCATCCTGGCGACGACGGTCGCCGGTCTGCCGCTCGGGCTCACGAGCTTTCAGGGGATCGTCTCGGCGCCTCCGGATCCGCGGCCGACCCTGCTAGCGATGGACTTTGCTGCTACATTGGAGGTCGGATTCGTCACCGTCGTGTTCACGTTCCTTTTCGTGGATCTGTTCGACACGGCGGGCACCCTGATCGGGGTGGCGCATCGGGCGAACCTGCTGGATGAGGACGGCCGCCTGCCGCGCCTCAATCGAGCGCTTCTGGCCGACAGCTCCGCCACGATCGCTGGGTCCATGTTGGGAACGTCGACGGTGACGAGCTACATCGAGAGCGCGACCGGCACGAACGTGGGCGGCCGAACGGGCCTGACAGCCGTGGTGGTAGCCGGACTCTTCGGCCTGACCCTCTTTTTCGCGCCTCTCGCCGCGATGATACCGGCGTATGCGACATCGTCGGCTCTGCTCTTCGTAGCCGCCCTCATGGCCCGAGGCCTGGCGGAGATCGAGTGGGATGATGTGACGGAGTTCGCGCCGGCCGTCGTCACGGCGATAGGTGTGCCTCTGACGTTCTCGATAGCGACCGGGATCGGCGGCAGGCGGCGCGAGGTCGGGCCCGCCGTCCTGGCGATCGCGTTGCTGTTCATCGTGAAGTTCATGATTACATGAGCCGCGGAGATGCGGCCCACCCCAGAGGACGGCCCGTCACGCGGCGTGAACCAGTTAGATGCCATCGGGCGATGGAGAACAAGCAATGAGCGCCGAAGCGACAACAACCGGCACAGCCAGGAGCGACGGACAGAAACGTAGAACGGAAGTCCGTAAGAGGATGCGCCTTGAGATCCCTCACGGCCTCGAGATCCTCCACGACCCGGTCTTCAACAAGGGAACCGCGTTCACGCTGGAGGAGCGCCAACACTTCGACCTCCGCGGTCTCGTGCCGCCCGGCGTCGCGACGCCTGAGATGCAGGAGGCTCGGGTGCTCGGGAACTACGGGCGCATGCCTTCCGACCTCGAGCGGTACATCTTCCTCAAGGAGCTGCAGGACCGGAACGAGACCCTGTTCTACCGCGTGCTCATCAACCACATCGAGGAGCTGATGCCGATCGTCTACACGCCGACGGTCGGGACGGCCTGCAAGGAGTTCGGGCACATCTACCGGCGGCCGCGCGGTCTGTACATCTCGGCCGACGACAAGGGATCCATCGACCACGTGTTGCAGAACTGGCCATACGAAGCCGAGATCATCGTCGTCACCGACGGAGAGCGGATCCTCGGCCTCGGCGACCTCGGCGCCAACGGCATGGGGATCCCGATCGGGAAGCTCTCCCTGTACACGGCTTGCGCCGGCGTGCACCCCGAGAGCTGTTTGCCGATTACCCTCGACGTGGGTACGAACAACGAGGACCTGCTCCACGACCCGCTTTACCTCGGGCTGCGACAGAACCGGCTTCGGGGACAGGAGTACGCCGATTTCCTGGAGGAGTTCGTCACCAAGGTCCTGGAGCGATTCCCCTCCATCGTCTTGCAGTTCGAGGACTTCGCGACGCGGAACGCGTTCGAGCTCCTGCAGCGCTACCGGACGCGGCTTTGCACGTTCAACGACGATATTCAGGGAACGGCGGCGGTGGTTCTGGCGGGGCTGTTGTCGGCTCAGAGGATGACCGACCGCCCCTTCACCGAAGAGACGCTCGTCTTCCTCGGGGCCGGCGAGGCCGCCGTCGGGATCGCTGATCTCATCGTGGCCGCGCAGGTGCGAGAGGGGGTGGACGAGGCGGAGGCCCGCGCACGCATCTGGTTCATAGACTCGAAGGGCCTGGTGGTCAAGGAACGCTCCGACCTCCAGCCCCACAAGATCCCGTACGCGCAGGACCACGCTTTTCTACCGGATCTCGCGTCGGCTGTGGAAGCCCTCCGGCCTTCCGGGATCATCGGAGTCTCGGGGCAGCCCGGCACGTTCACAGAGCCGGTCGTGCGGATGATGGCGGAGATGAACGAGCGCCCGATCGTGTTCTCTCTCTCGAACCCGACCGCTAAGTCGGAGTGCACGGCCGAGCAGGCGTACGGCTGGACCGGTGGCAGGGCGATCTTCGCGAGCGGCAGCCCATTCGACCCCGTGGAGCACGGCGGCCGAAGGCTCGTGCCCGGACAGGCGAACAACGCCTACATCTTCCCCGGTGTTGGGCTGGGCCTCATCGTCTGCGGAGCCACGCAGGCCACGGACGGGATGTTCTACGCGGCGGCCAAGACCCTGGCGGGCATGGCATCGGAGGAGGCGATCGCGCAAGGGTGCCTGTTCCCGCCCCTGACGGAGATCCGCGACGTGTCGGCCGCCATCGCGACGGCGGTGGCCGAGCTGGCCTACGAGAGGCAGCTCGCGAGCAAGCCGCTGCCCCACAACACGGAGCTCGCGGATCACGTGCTGATGCAGATGTACGAGCCCGTGTATCCGAGCTACGTGTAGGGCCTTCGAGGGGCCGTAGAGATCGAAGCTCGCTGGGCTACCCGGGACGTCCGGCCGTAATGACGCTCGCCACAACCGAAGCGATCGAGCCCGAGGAAGTCCACCTGTGGGTAGCCTCGCTCGAGGTCGAGGCAGGTGATATCCCTCCGTCGGAGGCCCTGCTTTCGGAGGACGAGCGCATCCGGGCGCTACGCCTCAGGCGACGTGAAGACCGGATTCGCTTCGTCGCGGCTCGGGCCACAGTCCGGCGCCTGTTGGGCGCCTATCTGGGTCTCCCACCCGCCGAACTCCGCTTCGCCTACGGACCGACGGGCCAACCCAGGCTGCTGGCCTCTGCCACCGACGTCGATCTCCGTTTCAACCTCTCGCACAGCTGTGATCTCCTTCTCGTCGGAGTCGCGCGCGGGAGATCCGTCGGCGTGGACCTGGAGCCGGTCCGATCGCTGCCCTACCGCGCCGCGATCGAGCGGCGTGTGTTCTCGGCCGGCGAGCAGCGGACGCTCTCACGGCTGCCGGCCCATCGACGAACGGAGGCCTTCTTCAAGGGCTGGACCCGCAAGGAAGCGTTCGCCAAGGCTACGGGGGACGGCATGTGGGCGACGATGGGTCGTGTCGAAGTGACGCTTGGCCCGGACAACGACGCAAGGCTGCTGACGCTGAACGGAAGCCGCGAAGCCGCGGAGCACTGGACGCTTATCCACGTGGAGCCCGCTGCCGGTTTCGTGGGAGCGGCCGCCATCGAGGGCCGAGACGTCGTCCTCAGGCTGCTGGAATTGGAGGAAGCAGGAGGAGCGCGGCGATGAGCGTCCTCGTGAGCGCCATCCGACCCGGAGCCTACCGCGACTCCATCGTGCTGATGCAGCTGCAGGCAGCGCTTGCCGAGCTCCCCGGCGTGGAGGACGCCGGCGCGGTGATGGCCACACATGAGAACCTGGGCCTACTGGAAGCCAGCGACCTGCTGCCCGACCCGGCCCCGGATGCCGGGCCGGCCGATCTCTGCGTGGTCGTGCGGGTCGAGACGAAGGCGGCCGGGCAGCAGGCGCTGGACCGGATAGACGACCTCCTCCGGAGAGGGTCCTCCGGAGCCGAAGCCGGATTTCGGCCCCACAGCGTGGCGTCGGCCGTCGATTTGGCGCCTGGCGCCCGGTTCACGCTCGTCTCGGTGCCCGGCCGATATGCGGCGGGGGTAGCCAGGCAGGCGCTCGATTCCGGGCAGCACGTCTTTCTCTACAGCGACCACGTCGCGATCGACGAGGAGATCGAGCTGAAGCGGGCCGCTCGCGATGCCGGCCTGCTGGTCATGGGACCCGATTGCGGAACGGCGCTGATCGGGGGAGTCGGCATGGGGTTCGCGAACCGCGTCCGGCGCGGGCGAATCGGAATCGTCGCGGCATCGGGCACAGGTCTGCAGGCGGTTGCCTCCGCCATCCACGAGCTCGGACGGGGCGTATCACAGGGGATCGGTACCGGTGGGCGCGATCTGAGCGGGCCGGTGGGTGCCATCACGGCCTTGCAGGGCGTGAATCTCCTGCGTCGGGACCCCGAGACCCGGGTGATCGTCCTGATTTCGAAGCCACCGTCCCGCGATGTCGCGGATCGGCTACTGACGGCCGCCGCTTCAACCGGCAAGCCCGTCGTGGTGGCGTTCCAAGGAATCCGCGGCGCGGAGCTCGACGCGGCTGCCATGTCGGCCGGTGACGAGGACCCGCCAAGGCTACACTTCGCCGCGGATCTGTCGCAGGCCGCACGGCTGGCGGTGGCTCTCGACGCTGGTGAGGCGAATGACGGCGGTAGAGCCGACCGCGGCAGCGCGGCGCCCGGCAGGGCCCGAAGCGCAGACCGTAGACCTGCCGGCGGGGCACTCGCGCCTTACTTCCGGGGGCTGTTCTCGGGAGGCACCTTGGCTCTGGAGGCGTTGCTGAAGCTGCGAAGCCGTCTGGATCCGCTGTATTCGAACCTCCCGGCGGAGGGAGCCACCGGACTCGAGGATGCGGGCAGGAGCCGTGCGCACACCGTGCTCGACCTCGGTGCCGATGAGTTCACCGTCGGCCGGCCGCACCCGATGATCGACAACGAGCTCCGCCTACGCCGCCTGCGCCAGGAGATCAACGACCCCGAGGTCGGCCTCATCATGCTGGACGTCGTCCTCGGCTACGGCGCTCATCCCGATCCGGCCTCCGAGCTGGCGCCGGTGCTCGCCGAACTGCGTCGGCCCGACGTCGCGGTGGTGGCGATCGTCGTCGGCACCGATGAGGATCCGCAGGAGATCCAGACGCAGGTCGAGCATCTCGAGAGCGCGGGAGCCATCGTACACAGGGACGTCGCGGACGCGGTGTCTCACGCGCTCGACCTGATGGGAGCCAGACCTGACCCCAACCATCAGGGTCCCCCCTCCGACGCATCGACCTCGCGCATGCCGCCGGCAACCGTGGCAGCCAAGACCGCGCAAGCGCCGCCGGGCAGACCGGTGGCGCTCGAAGACCTCGCGGCCCCGGCTGCGGTCATCAGCGTCGGGCTGGAGCGCTTTGCGCAGGCCCTGGCCGCCCAGGACGTAGAGGCGATACAGGTGGATTGGCGTCCCCCGGCCGGCGGAGCTGTGAGATTGATGGAAATCCTGGAAAAGGCTGAGGAGGTGGGAGTGGACGTTTCGCTCGCCAACGCTACCGCCGTGGAGCGGATGATCGCGTCGCGGCCCGTGCTGACGGGGGTTGCGCGGGCTGGCGAGAGCATACCGGGCATGCACGAGCGCTTGCTTCTGCACGCGGGACCGCCGATCGAATGGGACCGGATGTCGGGGCCGCTCAGAGGAGCCGTCATCGGGGCCCTCCTCTACGAGGGGATTGCCTCCGACGAAGCGGAGGCGGCAGCTGTCGCGGCAAGCGGAGCGATCGAGTTCGCGCCCTGCCACGACCATTCGGCGGTCGGCCCGATGGCGGGCGTCATCTCCTCCTCGATGGCCGTCTACGTCATCGAGGATCTGACGCACAACCACATCACCTACTCCAACCTCAACGAAGGCTACGGGAAGGTGCTGCGCTACGGAGCCTACAGCCCGCGAGTGCTCGACCGGCTCCGCTGGATGAACGAGACCATGGCTCCGGCTCTGGCGGAAGGGTTGGCTCGATCGGAGGGCATCGATATCCGCGCTCTCCTCTCCGAAGCCCTGCACATGGGCGATGAGGGGCACAATCGCAACAAAGCCGGATCTCTGCTGTTTCTGAAGCTGCTGGCACCCATGGTGGCCACCCTGGAACTGGGCCCGGCGGAGGCGACGAAGGTCCTGGCGTTCATCGGAGACAACGCGCTCAGCGTACTGAACCCGGTCATGGCCGCCTGCAAAGCGATGGCCGACGCTGCGCACGGTGTGGAGGGCAGCACGGTCGTGACCGCGATGGCGAGAAACGGGACGGACTTCGGCATCCGCGTCAGTGGCCTGGGAGATCGGTGGTTCACGGCCCCGGCCGGGACGCCCGACGGGCTTTACTTCGCCGGCTTTTCCAGCCCGGACGCGAATCCCGACATCGGGGACAGCACGATCACGGAAACCGCCGGGATCGGCGCGTTCGCGATGGCCGCCGCGCCGGCGATCGTGTCCTTCGTCAGCGGCACGCCGCAGGACGCCATCGACGCCACGCTGGAGATGTACGAGATCACTGTCGCCGAGCACGAGCACTTCACGATCCCGACCCTGAACTTCCGGGGCACACCGACCGGCATCGACGTGCGCAGCGTCGTCGAGCTCGGCGTGACGCCGCCCGTGAACACGGGCATCGCGCACCGAGAGGCGGGCGTCGGACAGGTGGGCGCCGGACTCGTCCGCCCACCGCTGGAGATCTTCGAGCAGGCGCTCCGGGCGTTCGCGGAACGATGGGGCGTCTAGTGGGACCGGCCGCGGAGTATCAGGACCGGCGGCCGCGGAGGTGCCGGAACCGCTGAAGGCCGTGGAGGGTCAGGACCGGCCGCCGGGAGTCAGGACCAGCCGCGGGGGGTCAGGACCAGCCGAGTAGAATCCTCAAAAACCGCGTCAACGGCCGTCCGAAGGCGCTCAGCAGGAACATCATCCACACGAAGAAGGCAATTCCGGCTCCGATCCAGCCTGCAGTGTTCGACGGAGGCGAGTGACCCAACCAGTAGAGAAGCCAGCCACCGAACGCGGTGACGAGAATGAGAAGAGCCAGTCTGGACAGGTTGTCTTTCAACTAGCTCCTCCCGTGAGACTTTAGCGAACGGTCGAACATCCCCTGCCCGGCCGATCCGGGCCGGAGTCGCCGGTCTTGTACTCACCCCTGCGGGCCAGCGTCGTTCCCGATGGACTGCTCTCGGAGTCGAGCGAAAACGCGATACACTCGGCGGTGCCATTGTACGCGCCCTCGACGA
>JARRMU010000117.1:0-7508 GCA_037385645.1 Gemmatimonadales bacterium | reverse complement strand
GGTTGCCGTATAATTTCAATTATCTTTTCAAAAAAAGATAAATTTGTTGTTCTTAACCGAACGGAACCACATTTTCGGCAGCCGTGATATTTTGGTAAATCCCACGGCGCGCAGACTTTTCCGCATACTAAACAGCGATAAAAACCAACCCCTTTTCCCTCGAAAGGATCACAGTTATTCATTGCCCACCTCCTGAATAACTTTAATAAATGAAAACCTTTGCTCGTGTATAAAATTGCGCAAATGCTTTGCACAAAATTTTAATAATCCTGGACAAAATTTTGCCATCCATTGAAAGCGCGGAAACGGAACTACATCGTGTCGGATAAGTTTTAACGGAATTTTATCTTGCTCTAATTTTCCCCATGCGACCGCTGGGAGGCGAAGGTCGCTCAGGCCAAGGCTGAAGGCCGACGAGAATACGTCGAGCGGGTGGAGACTCTCCGCTGGAAGTGGCAGGACCTTCGCCGGAAGCTTTCCGAAGCGCAAGAGGCGGGCGCAGGTGCCTGGGAACAGCTGCTGGAAGGCTTCGAAGATGCTTGGCGTAACTTGAAGACGGCCTTTGAAAAGGCGCGTTCTGAGCTGGACTGAGCCCACTCCGCGAGGAATGAATGCCCGGCTCCGAAAATCCGGAGCCGAAACGCGTATGCAACTTTGCAGATACGTTGGCGAGCGGCGCTTGCGCCGGCGGTTGAACTGACGCGTCTTGTGCCGCCGGATTGTGACAAATGGTTGGCTTACCTTGACGACCTCGGGTCAGAGAGATCCCAGGGCCGACACTCTGTTGTCCCTTGAGATCAGAGAGGACCCGCCAGACGAGTGCTGGGTAGCGCGATAGCCAGCTCGACCGATCCTCGCTTACAGGGCCAGGTGCCGTGAACTACCTTCAGAGCGCGCGAGATCTCCTTCAGGACCGGGATTCGGCCCCGCCTGATTCTATTTCGGCCATCGGCGAAATTGGCGAAGAGGTTCAGGAGTTCGGCGAACTGATCGTCGGTGGGAAGTGGTCAGTCGCCTGGGAGCAAACTTCGGAAGGCTTGGCGCGATGGGCCGGCGACTTCGGTCCCCGTCTCTTGGGTGCCCTCTTCGTCGGCATCCTTTTCTACTTTCTTTATCGCGTCCTCTTCCGCCTCGCTTCGAGGATTCTTCGGACGAAGTCCGACCGTAGCTCCTCCGCCCTCCGGGACCTAGTGCTGAACACGATCCGCTTTCTGGGTTTGGCCCTAGTGGCCCTGCTCGTGCTCGCCCAGCTAGGGCTAGACATCACGGCGGCCGTGGCTGGGTTGGGAATCCTGGGACTCGCTCTCGGGTTTGCCGCCAAGGACTCGCTGGAAAACTTCCTAGCAGGCATCACGATCATCCTCGATCGTCCGTTCGACGTCGGCGATGTGGTAGAGATCCAGAACGTCTACGGAACCGTCACTAGGTTCACGCTGCGCTCGACGCGCATCCGAACGGTCCGACATCGGGTCCTCGTGATGCCTAATGTCAGTATGATCAATCAACCACTGCTCAACCACTCGGCCCTCCGCTTTCTCAGAGTCGACGTTCCGTTCGGCATCGCCTACAAGGAGGACATAGATGAGGCGCGCACGGTCGTTCTCTCGACGATCGGAGAGGACGATCGACTGATCGACAAGGCTGATCCCCGAGTGGTGGTGACAGAACTAGGCGATTCGAGCGTGCAGATGGAGCTACGCCTGTTCGTGAAGGAGGCCAAGGACGAGCTCGCCGTGCGGTGGGACTACTTGGAGCGGATCCGGGAAGTCCTGCGGGAGGCCGGCATCGAGATCCCCTTCCCCCATCTTCAGCTCTTCGTCGAAGAAGCCAAAGCGTTCGAGGCACGGCCTTTCCCCGTGTCCATCTTGCGCGGAAAAGAGGGAGATCGGTGATTGTCGCCCAGGTCTCCGCCCGCCTGCGCGTCGGGGGTGTTCAATGACAAGGAGACGGCTCATAGGCTGCGCGCTGAGCTTTGCGATTGCGGTTATCGTAACAGGCTGCAGTGCGGACCAAGCTTCGGTCAGTTACACGTTTCTTGAAGAGCCCGGATTCCAAGTAGATCTGCTCGTGCTTGAATTCTCCGACGGAAGCCTGACGCGCCGATTGACGGACGACGACTTTGAAGCTGCGACGGGCAGCCGCAGAGACACGCGAGTATTCGGGACGCGGACGGCAGGAGAGCTTGTGACCTCGTTCTGGCTGCTACAAGGATCCGATACCCTCTCGTCTGGGGAACTGCGCATCGAATTGCGGTCGGACTGGGCTTGGAACATCGGTTTCTTGCGGGCGGATGAGGACCCCTCGGGAACATGTTTTGGCTGCGTCGGAGCGGCACCCTATGAGTTAGCGCCATCAGCCCAGGCGGTACCGACTGATTCGCTCTGGCTCGTTTGGGGAGGGAATTCGATCTCAGATCCCGTCGTCTTCTAGGCATGACCAGTCGGCCAAGCATTTCTGACCGTCGGTTCAACTGTCGATTGAGCCTGGCTTCTGGCCGCTTGGCGGGTTCAGGAATCGTCACTGTGTTTCCCCTGACCCGAATCGACCCAGGAACTTCCGGTGCCAGAGCGAATCAGACCCCTGAACTTAGCGGGGTCCCAGCCTCTCAGGCTCCGCGATGCCGCCATCCTCGAGCGAACGTAGGCCAAGTAGGCCGGGTCGCGCTTGAGCGGGGGCTAAAAGAGCACACCCCCGGTAAGAAGGAACTGCTCGCCGCCAGCCAGCTCGAACCGAACCTCGACGAACGGGTGCACCGGCCCCGAGCCTATGAGGGTGCCCCCGAGCAGATTGAAGCCGGGGTCGGTGTGCGTGGTGTCCCCACTCGATAGGTAGGCGATGTTGAGCCCTCCGCCCGCGTACGGCGCCACGCTGTTCGTGTTGACTTTGAAAAAATAGGCGAGGTTGCCGTTCAATTCCCAATAGGTCTGATCGTCCCCCGGGAAGAACCAATCGAACATGGGGATGATGGCCAGCCTATCCGTGCCGAGGTCGATTTGCACCCGGCCGCCCACGCCGAAGTCGGATTTTGACCCAACGCTAAGTTGAGGTGCGAAGCGGGCTTGGGCGTGCAGTTCGTTGGTTCCCGGACAACAGAGCATTGCTATTACCAGCAACAGAATCGTACGTGCCATACCGCGAGTCCTTTTCCCTGGGCGTCGGGTCAAGCCCCCACGCGGTTAGAGCAACGTCCATGCCGCGCAGCATTACCCGGCAGTTCCAACCCCCAAGTAGCTGGACACCGCCGAGTCCTCGGCAACGCTACTGATCTGGTTCTCCAGGACTTGGTTCCACCGCTTCGTCAGCCCTCCATCCAGCCATCGAGGAAGGAGTGCCATCCAGCCTCCGCTTCGGCGAATGGGAACCCGTACACCGACTGGAAGTCGCTATGAATCTTTGCTCGTGAGTCGTCGTGGCGACCGCGTCGGTACAGATCGATAAAGAGATCGAGACCGTAGAACTCGATCAGGTAATGGACGAAGGAACCTGCCTCGGGATAGGAGACGTTTCCGTCAAATCGTCGAAAGTCACTGGTCTCTAGGCAGTCGTCGAGCGGAATGAGGCCTCCGCTCTCGCGCAGCGATCGGGCGATGGAATGAACGTGCTCCCCGTTCCAGCGCGGCGCGTAGTCCCCGGCCACGGGATCGGTCTGAAAGGCCACGGCGAGCCCCTCGCTGAGGAAGTTGGAGACGGGACGGGCGACGATCTGCCACGCGTAGACGTGAACCACCTCGTGGTTGTCGCAGCCATAGAGCGTGTAGACGGCCCTTCGCTCCGGGTCGGCGTAACAGCATTCCCGGCTGTGGTCCCCTCGGAACTGCGCCGACGTGGCGTACTTGTAGTATGCGATCTTCCCCGCAGGCGCGCTTCCGAGGCGATTGATCGCCCAGACATGGAACGCCTCCTGCCAGGTCGAATCGACCGCATCTCCAGGAGAATAATGGAAGACGAAATGGGCGGTCTCGGTTTGCTCTGAGAGCGTCTCTGCAGGCGGTCCGTTCGGGCCCGCAGCTGACCCGTCGCAGGAAGACAGCGCCCCCAGCGACAGCGCCAAGGCGCAAAATGGCGTGATTCTCCCCATGGTCCCGCCTCCTACCGTTCGCGCCAGGACTCCAGGACACCGAGTTCCATACTCCTATAGACGGACTCAGAAGCCTCGACGTTTCTCTCTGCTCACGGTGACGCCCCTGATCTCGTCCTCCGTGCACAAGGAAGGTCGTCTTGGTGCCATTTATCGACGAGATCCCTAGGTGACCGTGATCGTCGCGCCGTCCATCTGAGTCGGATGCACCTCACAGTGGTAGACCCAGGTTCCCGTGACGTTCGGAGTGAAGACGAACGTCTCGTTAAGGCTAAGTAGCCCGCTGTCGAAGGCATCGCCGCCAGCCGGCACTTCGTCGCTCGTAGCGGTGTGGGATACGCTGTCGAGGTTCACCCACTCCACACTGGCACCGAGAGGGATCGTCACAGCGTCCGAGCCGTCGGGTGCCACGAAGGCAATGTTCTGCATGTTGACGGTCACGTCACCGCCCGGTGGGGGAGGTGGCGGTGGCGGAGGTGGTGGCGGCGGAGGCGGTGGAGGGGATGGGGACGGTGGTCCGCTGGACTCGGTGGCGCAACCGACGAGGTACACCGCCGCGCTGGCAACCAAACCGAGGAACTTTCGCCGATCGATGTACGATGCGTCACTCATACCTCAGCTCCTGTCCGACACCAATCTCTCACTTCCAAACCTGCTGCTATTCGACTACGATCGTCGCGCCGGCCATCTGCGCCGGATGCACCTCGCAGAAGTAGACCCACGTGCCGACGACATTGGGCTCGAACACGAAGGTCTCGGCGTTGGAGAGGAGGCCGCTGTCAAACGCGGTTCCGCCCGCCGGTTCCTCGTTGCTGGTCGCGGTGTGTGCCACCCCGTCGCGGTTCACCCAGCCGACCGTCTGACCGAGCTGGATGGTGACGGCGTCCCCGCCGTCGGGCGCGACGAAGGCGATGTTCTCCATCTCGATCACCACGTCGGCCTGCGGGCCTCCGCCCCCGTTGCTGCCTCCGTTTCCTCCGTTGCCGCCGGTCGGGCTATCACCGCCGCACCCGGTGAGGTAAAGGGCGGCCCCGCCGAGCCCCGCCGCGGCGACCGTAATGAAGTCGCGCCGATCCACGCTCCGGCCAGCTATGCTCTCGCCGGGATTCCCTGACCTGGGCTTGTTTTCCATCGTCAGCCTCCTGTCATGGTTGCGATGCCGCTCCCTCTTCCCCGCCCGTAACGATGACTCGCGCTTTCATGAATGGGTGGGGGATGCAGTGATATGCGTACTCTCCGGCCTCCTCGAACGTGAACGAGAACGTCTCGCCCGGGGCGAGCGAGGGAGATTCCCACACTCCGTCATCCGACGTGGCTGTGTGCACCACCGGGTCCTTGTTGACCCAACGGACGGTGGTGCCGGGTGGTATGCGAAGCTCCTCGGGGCCGAAGGCGAAGCGCGCCACCTCTACCTCGACGACGGCTCCTCCAGGCGGGAGCCGGAACGTGTCGGCCGCGACCTCACCCGGCTTCAGCACCTTCCCCCAGCGAGCGAAGCCGCTGAACGGAACGGTGAACTCGAAGCCCCAGAAGACGGCGCCGCTCACCCCCGACGACACGCCCTCCAGCGTGCCGCTCGCCACGTTGGTGGCGACGATCGAAAAGGTATGCGGCGTGAACGGTATCCCGATGCCGAGCTGGCCGCTCCAGGCGACGGGAATCCCGTCGAGCCCGGCCACGATTCCGCCCACGTCGCCGCCCAACTGCAGGTAGCGGTTGATCTTGAACCCTAACCCGCCGGCCAGCGCGAGCGACGCGCTGCTCACGCTGTCAGGCACCTCGTACGGGTTGGTGAAGCCCCGAACGGCGCCGAGAATCTGGACGGGACCGAACCGCGTCTGGCTCGAGAGCTCGGAGTCGAAGCTCTTGGAAGCGCCGTTGTAGGCACCCAGGTAGGAAAGCGAGAAGCTGCCGTCACCGACTCCGCGGATCGGCGCCCACTTCACGTACGGCTGCCACTCGTTGAAGTTGGACTGGACGAGCGAGTTGCTGCTGTACCGCACGCCCACCATGGTCCCGAAGGGGAACCCGAAGTCGAGCTCGAAGGTCGGGTAGTTGACGACCTTCCCGTCGGTGAAGATGTCGCCGATCGTGGCGTCTCCAACGACCTCGAAACGATGGGCGAACTGGAAGTAGACCGTCCAGGGAGAGGTGACCCAGGTGCCCTGGACGTTTGGGGTGCGCTCCGTGACCGGCTGCGCGCAAGCCGTTAAGCCCGGCACGAGCGTGCCACAGCACGCGGCCACGGCGAGGATGATTTTCCCGGCGCGTCGTCGGCGCATCCTGATCATCGGCTCGCTTGAGAGCCCCGCTCAAGGCTTGTTGTGGAAACGGCTGGACCCGTCCGTTTGTGACAGACTCGATTCGCTGAACGGAGGGCGGTGTGACCGTGCCATCCGGCCGTTGTCGCTGTGTATGCAGCCGCTACGGGATTGAGACCCGCTCGTTCGCTAGGTACTACTCTAGCTTCCCGCGCTCTGCGCGACCGTATCGTGAGCGCGTGCCGTGTGGGGCGGCCGCCCCTAGCTGCCTTTGGCCCCTCCACGCTCCTGATCTCGTCCTCCGACCATACTCCTCCGAATAGAGGTTTTCCTGACTTGCGGCCAACGAGTGCTGACGGTCAAGCTTAACCGATAACGAACGTGGGCATTCCTTGCCCGCTTTCGAAGAGTACGGAATATGCTCGTAGAGACGGCAGCACTACGATCTGCCCTGGGCCTTGACCGGATTCTCGCCGCACTGGGCGCGGCCAGCCCCCTTCTGCACTCTCCTGCCGTGGTACACAGTACTCCCGCTACTGCGCGTACCGTCGCGATGCCGCCATCTGGGGATCACAGAATCATCGATCAGGGAGGCGCTCAGAGGTCATAGATAAGAACGGAAAAAGGCTGCCAGCTGGCGGATCTTGGAGGAACGCACCAGCTGACAGCCCAGTGCACACAGAACCCGCAAGGGGGTCACTGTGCTTGGCACCACAAGATACCCATCCCGAATGATGCGTGCCAATCAGGCCTCGGCGGTTCGTTTCGACAAAGTACAAACGGGAGGAAGCCATGATTGAGGCATTGGCGACCGTCGGAAAGCTCATCTTTCTCTGGTTCGCGGTCGGTGTACTTGGGTTGGCGGTGGCGTGCGTCGTCGCCTTCGTTCTGTGCTCCTTTACAGGATTCAGCTGGGAAACCTGCCGGTTTCTGAGGGGGCGGCTGTCTCACAGGCGCATTGTGCTCTTGCCGCTGCTCGGGGCGCTGGCTGTCCCTGGAATCGCTGCGGCTCAGGAGGAGCCAGGCGAGCCGCCGGCGCTGCAAATCTCGTTTTACATGTGCGACTTCAACCCTCGCGCTCCCAGCGGACGACCGGCTGACGGACGAACTCACGACGATCCGGTGGCGGGTGAACTCCAGCGGCCAGATCGCGCTGGAGCCAAAGGATC
>JARRMU010000116.1:0-10636 GCA_037385645.1 Gemmatimonadales bacterium | reverse complement strand
GATGGGCGTCCCGGAGCCATCGAAGGGGAGAGCCCCGCGGTCACGACCAGTGCTCCGACGCGCCCGGCCGCGTCGCGAAGCTTCTCGACGTCTGCTTGCGACGTGACGTCGCAGGTCGCCGTCGACACGTCCCCGTTCAGCTCGCGCGCGGTCGCAGCCAGCGCATCCCCGTTCTTGTCGGCCAGCAGCAGCGGACCGCGCGGAGCAAGGAGCTTCGCCACGGCCGCGCCCATGCCGGAGGCGGCTCCGATCACCAGGTTGACGGAGTCGGAAGCCCGCATCCTGCGCTAGTCGACCGTCCAGTTGGGCGCGCGCTTCTCGGCGAAGGCCTTCATCCCCTCCAGGTAGTCGGGATGGTTCTGCTGGTGATGGAGGATGTGGCGCCAGCCGATGTCCAGTGCGGGCTTCAGACCGACGTCGAGGCTCCCCCAGATCGCCCTGAGCGAGGCCTGCACCGTGGCGGGAGAGAGCGTCGCGATGTGGGCCGCCATCTCGAGCGCGCGGGGCATCAGCGTCTCGGGCGGCACCACCTCGTTCACGAGGCCGACCTGGTGGGCGCGCTCCGGGCTGATCTCTCCCTGACGCGTCAGGAGGCCGAGCTGCATCACCATGGCCAGCGGCATCTTGCGAGAGAGGCCGATCGCCTCCAGCGCGAAGACGTTCCCGACTGCGCAGTGGGTATCGAGGAAGCGGGCGTTCTCGGAGCAGATCACCAGGTCGCTCTCGGCCACGTGATGGAGGCCGCCGCCGGTGACCAGTCCGTTGACGGCGCAGATCACGGGCTTGAAGACGTCGTGGTGGGCACGCGAGCCCGGCACCTTGTTGCGGGTCTTGCCCTGGGCCGCGGTGGCCTTGACGTCCTGGCCCGCCGAGAAGGCCCGGTCACCCGCCCCGGTGATGATCGCGACCCGGATCGCGGGATCCTCCCTCACGATCTTCCATGCCTGGCCGAGCTCCGTGCGCATCTGGTCGGTGGACGCGTTGAGCCGCTCCGGCCGGTTCATGGTGATGACCGCGGTGTGCTCGCCCTCGACCTGGTAGAGGATGGTCTCGAAGCCGCTGCCGTCCGTCGTCATGTCGTGGAGCCTCCATGCAGGCGTGGATTTGCGAAGTCGTCGCGTCGCTCAGCTGCCCGGCACGGCGCCGGGATCGCGCTGCCGCTCGATGAGCTCGATGCGCGTTCCATCGGGGTCGAGCGCGAAGAGGCCGCGATTCCCGCTCTTGAACATTGCACGCGTCTCCTCGAGCACGCGGCCCCCTGATTTCTCGATCGCGCCAGCGACGCGGTCGAGGTCTTCCACGGCGAAGCTCAGGTGGGTGAGCCCCAGGGCGTTCATGGGGCGGCGCTCCCCGCTGCCCACGTGGCCCGGCGCCGGGTAGTACAGCAGCTCGAGGCGCACGCCGTCGCGCTCGAGGTACACCAGCTCGACCTCGGCGTCCTCCACCTCCAGGATCGTCTCGGTGGCCTCGTCACCGGCGGAGTAGCGGCCCACCTCGCGGAACCCCAGCGCATCCCGGTAGAAGGCCACGGATCGGGGCAACTCCGCCACGCAGATCCCGATGTGCGTCAGCCGGTGGATCGACACGATCGGAGATCCTCCACCCAGGCAACCGCCCGCTGGTAGTCCGCCTTCCCATTGGGAGCACGGAACATCTTCTCCACCGCATGGATCCGCTTCGGCGTCTTGTAGCCGGCCAGGCACTCGCGCAAGAAGCCTCGCAGCGCCGCCTCGTCGAACTCCTGGCCGGGAGAGAGGCTGACGACCGCCGTCACCGCCTGCCCCCACCTCGGCGGGATCCGCTACTCGATCCCGTCGATCGTGGGGAAGGTGCGAGCGGTCTTCTCCTCATCCTTGTAGTAGCCGAGCGGGATCGGTCCCGAGCGGGCGATGAAGCCCCGCTCGCCGCTGCCCGGCTCGACCTGGCGATGGTCCTCGGTGAATACCTTGCAGCTCTCGCCGATCTGGAAGCGGGCGGTTCGGCTCTCGCCCTCGCCGGTCGTGATCGAGGTCCCGAACCCGATGGCCTCGGAGGAACCGAACATGTCGGCGAGTGACATCGCGGGGTGGTGGTCGAGGAGCCCACGCTTGACGTCCCTGCTCCACATCACGCCCGAGGAGATCAGGATCTTGAGGGATGACAGGTCCCATCTCCCCGGATTCTCGTTCAGGGCGTTCAACATGGGCTTCGCGAAGGCATCCCCGACGATGATCGCCGAGTTCGCGCGCGTGCGTTCGACGGTGTCCCAGAGCTCCTCCGCGTCGAAGTTCGGCTTCTCCAACAGCACCGCGCAGCCGCCCCCGACGAGGTTCCCGATCGTGGTGAAGAGCCCCGTCCCGTGCATCAGCGGACACGCGGTGATCTGCCGCGGACCCGGCCCGTGGCGGCGGACGTTCTCGAGGTGTTGCGCCGGGGTCGGCGGCCTGACGCGGCGGTTGGCCGGCACGTTGGTGCCCCCACCGAGGGCCATCCAGAGGTCCCCCTGTCGCCACATCACCGCCTTGGGCATGCCCGTCGTCCCGCCGGTGTAGACGAAGAGCAGGTCGTCCTCGGAGCGCTCGATGCCCAGCGGCGCTCCGTCCCCCGTCCCGGCCAGCTTCTCGAAGTCGACGGCGAAGTCGGGGGTGTCGCTGCCCACCTGGATCCAGTGGACGCCCGGCAGCCGGTCCCGAAGCTGGGCGACGCGCTCGGTGAACTCGGCCCCGAAGACCACGAACTTCGCGTCCGAGTTGTCGAGGATGTAGTGGAGCTCCTCGTCCAGGTAGCGGAAGTTGACGTTCACGTGCACGAGACGGGCCTTGAAGCACGCCGCGACGGCCTCGACGTACTCGGGGCAGTTTCGCAGGTAGATCGCCAGCCTGTCGTCCGGTTGCGCGCCCAGGTCGCCAAGCCCTGCGGCCAGGTTGTTGGTTCGCCGGGCGAAGTCCACCCAGCTGCGGCCGCGGCCTCCCTGGATCACCGCCGGGGCGTCCTCGGGGAGGACGGCGGCACAGCCGTCGAGCAGGTCCCCGAAGTTCCAGTTCATGTGGGCTCCCATGTCGGGCTTCAGCTACGCCGGATCGGGTCGCTCCCGTCCCAGCTCCGGCAGCGCTCCTCGACACGCCGTCGATGCTGCCGCTCTGCCCGATCAACCAGCTGCGGTCGAGACAGCACTGGACCACCGCTTCGTAGCCGTCGACCAGGTAGCCGAGGTGATGGAGGCCCTCACGGCCGGCGGCCAGGAAGTCGCGGTACATGGACGGCTCGTCGTCGAGGGGCTGGATCAGCTCGATCTGGAGAGACCCTGCGTGCGCAAAGGCCAGACTGGCCCGGGCCTGCGAAGGGGAGCCCCGATAGCTGAAGCCGGCGAATGAAGCCTCCTCGCGGTAGAGGAACGGGCCGATGCCCAGTTTCTCCGCCCAGTGCCGCATGGCCGCCTGGATGTCCCGGACCACGAAGCCGTTCTGGCGGATCTCCCCGAGGTAGCGACTCATTCCGAGGGCACGAAGACCGGAAGGTGGCGGCCGTCGGAGAGCGCCTCCCAGGCCACGGACACGCGCTGGCCGACCTGCACCGACTCCGGGTCACAGCGGACGACGTTCGTCAACATGCGCACCCCTTCGTCCAGCTGCACCAGGGCTACCGCATAGGGGACCCGATCCTTCATCTCCGCAACTCCCGGCCGGTGGTGCACGCTGACGGCGTAGACGGAGCCCTGGCCCGAGACCTCGGTCCAGAGGAGATCCTCCCCGAGGCAGCCGGTGCAGGCCGAGCGCGGATACCAGATCCAGCGCTCGCAGTTCGCGCAGCGCTGGACGGTGAGGCGTCTCCCTTGCGTCGCCTCCCAGAACGGAGCCGAGACGTCCGTTACCGGCGGCTCGAAGCGCTCGCTCACAGCGTGTCTCCCGTACCGAGCACGACCGTCGAGGTTGCCGAGAGCACGCCGCCGCAGCCGTGGGCCACGGCGACCCGCGGGCGCTCGACCTGGCGCGTCCCGCACTCGCCCCGCAGCTGACGCACCGCCTCGACCAGCAGGAAGATCCCGAACATGCCCGGGTGCGTGTAGCAGAGGCCCCCGCCGCTCGTCTGCGCGGGCAGGGCTCCGCCGGGGCCGAGCGCTCCGGACGCCACGAACTCACCGCCCTCCCCCTTCTTGCAGAAGCCCAGGTCTTCGAGCGCGAGGAGCACCGTGATCGTGAACGAGTCGTAGAGCTCTGCCACGTCGACGTCCGACGGCCGGATGCCCGCCATCGCGAAGGCCCGCCGTCCCGACTCCACCCCGCAGGTCTCGGTCAGGTCCGGCATCTGCAGGATGGAGGAGTGGCTGTGGCTCGTGCCGGCACCGAGCACGTACACCGGCGGCCTGCGCAGGTCGCGCGCCCGCTCGGCGCTCGCCAGCACGATCGCTCCGGCTCCGTCGGTGACCAGACAGCAGTCGACCTTGCGCAGGGGCGACGCGATCACGGGCGACGCCATGGCCTCGTCCAGGGAGAGGGGCGTCTGGAGGCGCGCTCGGGGATTGCGCACCGCCCACTCCCGGGTGCTGACCGCGATCTGCGCCAGGTGCTCGGCCCGGGTCCCGTACTGCGCCATGTGACGGCTCGCCGCCAGCGCGTAGGCGCCCGTTGGGAGCAGGATGCCGTAGGGCAGCTCCCATTCCGCCCGGGGTCCGGTCACCAGCGCTCCGATCCCTCCGCGGCTCGAGCGCGGAAGCCCCGCGTACACCACCAGGACCACCTCGCAGAGGCCGGCGTGGATCGCCGCTGCGGCGTGCTCCACGTGGACCCCGAAGGCGGATCCGCCCGTGTTCGTCGAATCGGTCCAACGCGGCTGGATTCCCAGGTACTCGGCCAGCTCGACGGAATGCATCAACGCCCCGCCCGTGCAGGAGCAGATCCCGTCGACGTCCGACAACGCGAGCCCGGCGTCCGCCAGCGCCTCGCGCACCATGGCCACTTCCCAGCCGCGAACGCTCCCGCCGAGCTCGCCGCTGGGAGCCACGGCGTCGGCGACGCCGACGATGGCTGCGGCTCCGCGCACGCTGGTGGCCGCGCTCGGCCGGGCGAGCTTGCCGAGGACTTCATCCGGGCGAAGCTACCACAGCGGTGCGACAAAAAACCAGTTCTTGTATACTTGTGCTCTTCTCTCGGCCACCGCCCGGAGCGCCTGGGAGCGCGCCTCATGGACTTCAACGACAGCCCCGAGGAAGCCCGATTCCGGGCGAGGTTCCGTAGCTGGCTCGCCGAGAACGCCCCCGGCGAGGTGCCCCAGAACTCGGACGAGCGCGAGGCCTTCGAGCGCGCCTGGCACCGGAAGCTCGCGGAGGCGGGCTACGACTGGCTCTCCCTGCCCAGGGAATACGGCGGGCAGGGCCTTCCCGAGTCGTTCGAGGCGATCTTCAACGACGAGCTGGGTCGTTCGGGCGCGCCCTTCCCTCTCGGCCAGGGTCACCTCGCCCAGGCGTTGGCGCGCTACGGCACCGAGGAGCAGAAGGCCACCCACCTGCGGAGCCTGCTCGAGCACACCCGGCGCTGGTGCCAGGGCTTCAGCGAGCCGGGGGCGGGGTCGGATCTGGCCGCCCTGTCCACGCGGGCCGAGCGCTACCGGGCGCCGGACGGCAACGATCGCTACCGGATCAGCGGCCAGAAGATCTGGACCTCGGATGCGCGCTACTCCCAGATGTGCTTCCTGCTGGCGCGCTCCGAGCCGGAGCTCCCGAAGCACCAGGGAATCTCCGTCCTGCTCGTGCCGATGGACCTTCCGGGCATCGAGGTACGGACCATCGTCACCGCGTACGGATCCAACGAGTTCGCCCAGGTGTTCTTCGACCAGGTGGACGTCGGTGCGGACGCCGTCCTCGGGGCTCCCGGCCAGGGCTGGGAGATCGCGACCTTCCTGCTCGGATTCGAGCGGGGACCCGCCGACAACGGCTGGATCGCACGCATGCGCCACACGATCCAGCGCCTCGAGGCACGCGTCCGGAATGACGACCTCGCCGGGGACGCGCCGGAGCGCATCGCCGTCGCCCGGGCCGAGGTGGCACTTCGCGCCGTCGAGATCCAGGCGCAGCGCACGCTCTCGCGACGCATGGGGGGCGAGGCTCCCGGGGCCCTCGGCTCGATCGACAAGCTCCTCCTCACGCGTGCCGACCGCGCCGTCCACCGCGCCATGCTGGACCTGCTGGGATCGGAAGTGCTGGCCCAGCGGACGCCGCGACTCGACGACTACTTCTGGTCGCTGTCCCAGTCGATCTTCGGCGGCACGTCCCAGATCCAGCGCAACATCGTGGCCCAGCGGGTGCTGGGGATGCCGAGAAGGTAGGCCGCGTTGCCGGACGCCACGCCCTTCGAGACCTTGCTCGTCGAGACCGAAGCGGGGGTCGCCACCGTCACCCTGAACCGCCCGGAGCGCCGCAACGCGCTCGAGCCGGTGATGTTCTCCGAGCTCGCCCGGGCGTTCCGCGCCCTCGACGCGCGCGACGACGTGCGCGCGATCGTGTTGACCGGTGCCGGCAGGGACTTCTGCGCGGGTGCGGACCTGGGGGGCGGAACGGCCGTCTTCAGCAAGGAGGCCTTCGAGGAGTTCCAGACGCGCTCGAGCGATCCGGGAGCTCCGATCACCGACCTCGACCCCCAGCGCCTGTTGACGCCGGACATCGCCGCCGTGGGCGGCACGGCGGCCGGCGGCGGCCTGACCCTCGCCCTGCAGTGCGACCTCGTGATCGTCGCCGAGGACGCGACCCTCGCGCTCCCCTTCGTGCGCCGGGGCCTCGTCGCGGAGCGCAACGCCCACTGGATCCTGCCACGGCTGGTCGGCGCCCAGCATGCGTCCCTGCTGCTGCTCACGGGGCGCAAGTTCGACGGCCGCGAGGCCGCCCGTATGGGCCTGGCGCTGCGGGCCGTGCCCCGCGACGCCGTCCTGACCGAGGCGCGGTCGATCGCCCGGGAGATCGCGGAGAACGCGGCACCCGTGGCGGTGGCGGCCACCAAGCGCCTGCTCCACGCCGCGCTCCGCGAGGGCGACGCCGGTGCCGCGCGCCGGCTCGAGCGGGAGGTGTTCCAGGAGCTGGGGGCCGGCAAGGACTGCCGCGAGGGCATCGACGCGCACCGCGAGAGGCGCGCGCCGCGCTGGCAGCTCACCAAACGCGACATCCCCCTGAAGCTGCGGGACGAAGAGACGGACTAGGCAGGACGCACGGAGGATCCGGCATGGGAGTTCTCGAAGGACGCACGGCACTCGTCACCGGCGGTGGCCAGGGAATCGGGCGCGCCGCTGCCTTCGCCCTCGCGGGCGAAGGCGCGTCCGTCTCGATCGTGGAGATCAACCCCAAGGCCGGAGAGGAAGCCGCCAAGGCCATCGAGGGACAGGGCCGCCGGGCGCACTTCAGCCGCTGCAACGTGGCCAAGCCGGAGGACATCGAGCGCAGCGTCGCGGACACCCTCGAGGCCTTCGGCCGCATCGACGTGCTCGTGAACGCGGCGCAGTACTTCGCCCCCGTGAAGGCGCTCGAGCGGACCTCGCTGAAGGACTGGGAGCTCTGCCACGCGACCGGCCCGCTGGCGACCCTCCGCTTCATGACCGCGTGCCTCCCCCACATGAAGGAACGCGGAGGGTCCATCGTCAACTTCACGTCGGGCTCTGCCCTCACGGGCATGAAGTACACGGCGCCCTACTCGGCGGCGAAGGGGGGTATCACGGCTCTCTCCAAGGTGGCCGCGAACGAGTGGGCCTGCCACGGGATCCGCGTCAACGTCCTCTGCCCCTTCGCCCTCACCGAGGCACAGAGGCGCATGATCGACACGCCCCACGACAACTACACGAGGACCGCCGCGAGCTGCCCGATGGGACGCGGCGCCGACCCCAGGGAGGAGATCGCGCCGGTCATCGTGTTCCTGGCGAGCGACGCGTCGCGTTTCATGACCGGCACCATCGTCCACGCCGACGGCGGGCTGAACGAGCTCTCCCCGGTCGACTACGGTGCCACCCCCGGCGTCTTCTCGGACGAGGCCTGAGGGTGGACGTCTACTACCACCCCCTGTCCCGCGAGATCTTCGAGGATCCCTACCCGGTCTATCGGAAGCTCCGCGACCACGCCCCCGTGTACTACTGCGAGGACGTCGGTATGTGGGTGGTCTCCCGCTTCGACGACGTCTGGAATGCGCTTCGCGATCACGAGACCTACTGCTCGCGCTTCGGGCCGGCCATCGAGAACCCCGACGAGGACGGTCGCAAGTACTCGATCGTGTCGATGGACCCTCCTCGCCACGAACAGGTCCGGAGCATCCTGAGCCGCCACTTCACGCCCGGCCGCATCGCCGCGCTGGAGCCGGCCGTCCGCGCGATCGTCTGCGAGCATCTCGACCCGTTGCGCCCCGGAACCATCGTCGACGCGGCGGCTCAGATCGCGAATCCGATCCCCTCGGACGTCATCGGGCTGCTCCTCGCCGTTCCCACGAAGGATCGCGCGCAGCTGCGCGAGTGGTGGGACACTTTCCTGGCCCGCGAGGAGGGCCAGGTCGAGGTTCCGAGGGCCGCGGTGGCGGCGTCCCGCAAGATCTCCGACTACATCCAGGGGCTGATCGAGGAGCGCCGGCGCAAGCCCGGAGAGGACATGATCAGCCTGATCTGCCACGGCGATCCGACCACCAGCGACGGCAGCCTGCTGGAAATGTCGGACAACGACGTGCTGATGTTCTGCAACCTCATGGCGGCGGCGGGGTCGGAGACCACCGTCAAGCTGATCGGGAACGCGCTCTGCGCGCTGGCGGAGCACGCCGCAGAGCGGGATCGCATCTTCGCCGATCCCGGCCTGATCAAGCCCGCGGTCGACGAGGCGCTGCGCTACGACACGCCGTCGCACTACGTCGCCCGCGTGACCACGCGCGACGTGGAGCTGCACGGCGTCAAGATCCCCCAGGGCAGCTGGGTGTACCTGCTGCTCGGGTCCGCCAATCGCGACGAGCGCGAGTATCCCGACCCCGACGCCTTCCTCGCCGACCGCCGTCGCAGGCGAAACGTGTTCTTCGGATCGGGACGCCACATCTGCCTGGGTCAGTTCCTGGCCCGGCTGGAGCTCCAGGTCGTGCTCGAGGAGTTCGCGCGGCGCTTTCCGGGGTACCGGGTGATCGAAGGCAGCGAGCGGCGCGTGCTGACGGCCACCGTGAGGGGGCTGGCGCGCTTCGAGCTCGAGCTCTAGGCGAGATCGTCGAAACAGGAGGACTTCGGTCGTGCACACGAGGGATCGGTTCTACATCGGAGGCGAGTGGGTCGAGCCCGCGAAGAGCGGAGTCCTCGAGGTCGTCTCGCCATTCACGGAAGAGGTGGTCGGACGCGTGCCGGAGGCCAGCGAGCCGGACATGGATCGCGCCGTGGCCGCCGCGCGTCGGGCGCTCGAGCAGGGTCCGTGGCCGCGCATGGCGCCGAGCGAGCGCGCCGCGCTGATCACGGCGCTGTCGCAGGAGATCCGGGGGCGCTCGCAGGAGTTTGCCCGGCTCATCACCCTGGAGATGGGGAGTCCCGTCACCTGGGGTCTGGTCTGGCAGGCGTTGGCGCCGACATTCCTCTTCGACGCGTTCGCCTCGCTCGCTGTGGAATTTCCCTTCGAGGAGCGGCGCCAGGGATTGACCGGCGAGAGCCTGGTGCGGCGCGTCCCGGTCGGCGTCGCCGCGTGCATCACCCCGTGGAACGTCCCGCTGTTCATCGCGGCGTTCAAGCTCGGAGCCGCCATGGCCGCGGGAGCACCGATCGTCCTGAAGCCGGCGCCGGAAACGCCGCTCGACGCCTACCTGCTGGCAGAGGCGGCGGAGAAGGTGGGGCTTCCGCCGGGTGTGCTCAACATCGTGCCCGCCGGACGCGAGGTGGGGGAGTACCTGGTGCGCCATCCCGGTGTCGACAAGGTCTCGTTCACCGGCAGCACCGCCGCGGGGCGCAAGATCGGTGCGATCTGTGGCGAACAGCTCAAGCGCTGCACCCTGGAGCTGGGCGGGAAGTCGGCGGCGGTCGTCCTCGACGACGTAGACCTCGAAACCGCGCTGCCCCACATCATGTCGAACGCGATCATCAACAACGGGCAGGCCTGCCTGAGCCAGACGCGCATCCTCGCGCCGCGCGCTCGGTACGACGAGGTCGTGGATGCCGTCGCATCCGCCGTGCAGGGCATGAAGGTGGGCGACCCGATGGATCCGGAAGTCGCCATCGGTCCCCTGGTCGCGAGGCGTCAGAAGGAACGGGTCGATGGCTACATCCAGCTGGGCGTGCAGGAGGGAGCGCGCGTAGCGTTGGGCGCCGGCAAGCCCGCGCGGGATCACGGCTGGTTCGTCGACCCGACGGTGTTCGCCGACGTGGACAATCGCATGCGCATCGCGCAGGAGGAGATCTTCGGTCCGGTCCTGTGCATCATCCCGTACGAGGGTGACGAGGAGGCGGTGCGCATCGCCAACGATTCCGAGTACGGGCTCTCCGGCTCCGTCTGGACCCGGGACGCGGCGCGCGGCGTGGAGATCGCCAAGGGAGTGCGAACGGGCACCTACGGTGTGAACAGCGTGGCCACCATGGACCTGCGGAATCCGTTCGGCGGCTTCAAAGCCTCCGGCATCGGCCGCGAGTGCGGACCGGAGGGGATCGATGCGTTCTGCGAGGTGCAGACGATCGTGCTGCC
>JARRMU010000115.1:0-7600 GCA_037385645.1 Gemmatimonadales bacterium | reverse complement strand
TGCCCGCAGCTGTTGCCTGATGGATCACCGGCATGGAGGCCGAGGTGCGAGACCTGACCCCGCTGTACGGCAAGCAACTGGGCCAGCGCATAGAGGGCCGACGCATCGTAAAACGCTATGATGCGCCGGAATGGGCCGCGGCATCGGTCGCTGCACTAGCCTCGATTCTCGTCTTCCTCCTGCTCGGTGTGATACGTCTACTCATCAGGATGGGGAGCTAACGCGTCGCTAGGCCGCCTGCCAACGCTACCAGGAGGAGGGTGCGTCATGGAGCGGAACGATTCGACACGCGAACGGTTTCAGCCGGACATCGCCGTCTTGGCACTCGGTGTACTCATCTCGTGTGGGCTGGTGGCGCTCGTCAGCCTCACGATCGCGGTTTTCTGAGCCCGGGTATCCCGAGAGCCCGGGCGCCTCGAACCGGGTGGGGGATTCCACCACATAGAGCCGGGAGGATTGCACGACAGACACGGGACCCGGGGGCTTGCTAGAATAGCGCGGAGTGTGTCAAGAACCCCGAGTACCGGAGGTCTAAGCTGACTCTCGAGTTGCGCCTCGTGCGCTTGATTCCACTAGCGATCGCTCTTCTTCTGCTCTTCAGCGGGCTTCCCTAGGCCGCCCTGCTCACGCGCCCGGGCAACCGCGCGCATCCGGCGCAGTCCAAGCATGACGGCCAAGCCACACATCCCGATCTCGGGTCGCAATGGCCCCGCACCGCGGAGCCTACGAGCGACCGGTGTGTACTCGACGGGATGCGAGATCAGCGTTTGTTCCGGAAGAGGCCCTCACACCGCACACTGACTGCGGGGTCCACCTTTGCCCTGGTCGCGGCGCTGGCCGTGGCGATCCCGATCAAACCGGCGTGGGTAGTCGAAGGGCTCGCCCGTCTGTCGCCCGATGTGACCTACTTCGTCGAGACCGAGCGCGCGGCGGTGGCTCTCACCATCGACGACGGTCCCGATCCGGTGGTGACGCCCCTCATTCTGGACGTGCTGGAGCGGCACGGCGCGCACGCCACGTTCTTCGTCATCAGCGACAGGGTCCCCGGAAACGAGGCGCTGCTGAGGCGGATGTTGGACGAAGGCCACGAGATCGCCAACCACCTCACTCGCGAGGAGCCGAGCATCCTTCTTCCCGCTCGGCGCTTCGAGCAGGAACTCCGATCGGCCCACGAGACCCTGGCGGAATACCAGGAGTCGAGGTGGTTTCGGCCGGGGTCGGGTGTGTACAACGATGAGATGCTGTCGATGGTCGGCCGCTACGGATACTCGACGGCATTGGGCTCGGTGTACCCGTTCGACGCCCAGATCCCATCAGCCTGGTTCGCCGAGCGCTACGTCCTCGCCAACGCTGGACCCGGCGCGATCATCGTGCTGCATGACGTCGGCGCGCGCGGTCGGCGCACGGCGGCAGCGCTGGACGCGATCCTGCCGAAGCTCACGGCGCGAGGCCTCGAGATAACGACGCTCTCCGACCTGGCGGGTGCTCCCTAGGTAGTACAGACGCGATTCTTGCCGGAGGCCTTGGCTCGGTAGAGCGCCTCGTCGGCTGCTGCGATCAACTGGATCAGATCCGTTCCGTCATCCGGGAAAGACGCGACTCCGATGCTGAGGGTCGGCTTCAGAGGAACCGCCTCCCTCTCGAGGCCGGCGCCTTCAAGCTCGACTCGGATCTCCTCCGCCACGATGCCCGCGCTTCGGGCGTCGTGGCGCGGGAGAAAGGCGGTGAACTCGTCCCCTCCGAACCGACAAGCTTCGCCCCGTTTTCCGAGAACGCGGGCGATAAGCTTTCCCGTCTCCTGTATGGAGTATGCCCCGAACAGGTGGCCGTGCCTGTCGTTGATGCGCTTGAGGCCGTCGAGGTCCATCATGAGGACGGAGAGGCACTCACCGCGCCTCGCGGCGACCCGTAGGGACAGCTCGAGTCTATGGTCGAACTTCCGTTTCGACTGCAGGCCGGTGAGTGCATCGGTGCCGAGGAGGTAGCCGACCTGACCGGCGAACTCGAGGTCGATGTCGTCCGCGAGGAAGAATCGGAGCACCGTCTCGCCGATGAACACCTTGTCACCGTCCCGGAGAGAGACGGATCCCTCGAGCGGCAGGGTTCCCACCTGCGTCCCGTTGGTCGAGCCCAGGTCCCTGATCGCGTAGCTGCCATCAGCGCGGACGGAGATGTCGCAGTGCTGCCTCGACGCCTGCAGGTCTCCGATCACCAGATCGCACTCCGAAGACCTGCCGATGACCACGCGATCCTGCAGGACCAGGTGCTTGCCCAAGTCGGCCTCATGGCCCTGGATCAGCGTCAGGCAGCCGGTGCGGGACTCGACATGAGACTTCAAGTACTCCGCGAGACCGGGGAACCCGCCGACTCGGGTCCGGTCCGGATCGTCCTTCGTCATGGCCTAAATTGGGGCCTTCCCCGCGATCCCGGCCAGCAACCGTGCCCGCATCAGCCCCAGCTCCGGCTGATCAGCGCGGCGGATCCTTCAGCCGAAGGTAGATGTCGCCGCCTCCACCCGAGAACTTCGAGCCGTCAGGAGATTCCCTGACGGAGAGATTGTTGAGGTAGATGGCCACGGCCAGGCCGTCGCTCTCTCCCTCCAGGCGCAGCTCGCTTGCCGGATACACATCAGGCCGGACGCTGGCGATAGCCCCCGACCTGATGCGTCGGTAGAGTGGCTCGAGCGGGATGGAGAGTTGCTCGGCACCGCCCGGGGTGGTTCGCGTCACGCGGACGAAAGCGCTGTCGGACCCGATCTGGACGATCACGGTCTCGCCGGCTACGTGGAACGAGTCGCTGGGCCACCGCTCCCAGCGCAGCGCGTAGTCGTAGTCGGCTATCGGGATCACCTCGTCTCGGCGCTCGGCGAAGAGATGGACCATACCTGTCTCGCCCTCCCACCGACCCACGTACGCGAGTCCCAGGTGCTCCGTGATCGTCCGCGCCCGCGACTCCGCTTCGTGGCGCTTCGAGCCTCGCGTCTCCTCGCCGACCGAATCGATCTCGGCCAGGCTGCCGAAGAGAGGCTCGATGGCTCCCGTCCCGTGGGTCTGCGTCAGGTAACGAAGGATCGCGCTCACCTCGCGTCGGTCTTCGAAGGAGACCTCGCGCTCGGCGGCCCGGGCCCGGCCGCCTTCCAGCATTTCGTTCGCGGCCAGCAGGCCCGTGAGTCGGCGAACCTGGCTGGCTTCGGAGACTGAATAGGCGGACCAGGGGCCGCCAAACGTGGCCACGGCGACGATACACAGCGTGAGCGGGATCACCAGGATGTTCCGTGACCGGCTGACCACGTAGAAGATCGCTATTCCGGCGAGCCAAAGGGCCAGAACGGCGAGGAAGTAGCGTCTTTCCGTGATCCCGTACTGATCGATCCGCTTCCAGATCGCCAAGAGCAGCATGACGATCGAAGGGACGAGCGCGAGGTAATACCAGCGGGCGTAGGTGGCGACCCAGAGGTTTTCGGTCCGGTCGCTGATCGGATAGACCAGGAGCAGGGAGAGAATCCCGGCGACGGCGACGCTCGAGACCAGGTAGCCGATCCAGCCGCTCGGCCACGTCTGGGTGATCAGGATGCGTCCCAGATACAGCGTCAGGATAGCCAGGTAGACGGTGACGAGCGGGATGAGGACGTACTGCGAGAAGACCTTGAGCCCGATCGGGTATTCGGCAGGCAGTTCGGCGTCGGCCAGGACGGCCCTCACGCCGGCCAGGAAGAACCAGGTGTTGAAGATGAAGGCGATCAGCAGCCACAAGCGCGCATAGGTTTCCTCCTCCACCTTCACGCCGAGCAGGTTGTCGATGCCCGCCAGGGCGATCGCGAGGCCGACGAAGAGGACGGCGGAGTACAGCCCCGAGATGAGGAAGCGGAGGAAGAGAGTCTTGTTGTACTCCCAGAACTCCCCTTGGAGATTCGCCCCGATGCCGCTCCCGCCCGATCTTCTCTCGCCAGCGCCGACGAAAGGAGCAAAGGCAGCCAGCAGGTGGAAGGCGATCGCTGCCTGAAGCAGGCGCTCGATGCGCACGGTTTCCGACCATGCGGGCCATGCGAAGAAGAAGCCGGCCACCAGCGCGAGTCCCAACAGGCGTGCCGTCCAGAGTCGAGTCGGCCGCCAGGCCCTTCGCTCGGCCGCCATGCGAACGCTGAAGAAAAGCGGAAGGCCGAGGGCCGCTGCGAAGAGAAGCCGGAGCCAGAAGTCTTCGTCCGACGCGTCGACCGCGACGAGGCCGGCTGCGGCGGCGACAATCGCCGAGCCGAGGACCAGTGGGAAGCTGGCCGCCGTGGCGCGAGCGCTCGCAATCAGGTGGTCGACCGATGGAAGGCGCATCCAAGCAAAGCTAAGCGAGGTCTCCCGTCGTGACGAGAGCGCGGCCGCGTTCGTCAGTCAGTTGATCGCCGCGATGGGGAGGGTCCCGACAGGCAGGATCGATTTGGCTGACCAGCGTGCATCTCTACTCGTGCTTGGCACCCTTCTGGCTGTGGCGGCCGCCAGCGTCCGGGCTCCCGAGGCTCGGGCCCAGCCGCGCCCGGAGGCCGCTCTGATGGCCGTGGAGCGCGACACGCTTCCGGCCGACACCTACCTGGACGCCTCCGTGCGGGCGCTGATCGAGCGCGCCCGCGCGGCGAGGGGGCGCGCGGACACCACCCTGCAGAGCTTCGAGGTTACCTGGCGGGAGCGCGCATACCTGGGGTTGGATGCCGAAAGGCTGCGGAGAGAGCGGCTCCTGTTCCGTCAGGAGCGGGCCGCGCGCGTGCACTGGCGGCAGGGCGACGAGCGGGTCGTGAGGTGGCTCGGGATCCGCCAGCAGTCCGCGTTTGGTCGGGCCGAGGAAGACCCGGAGATCACGTTCGCGTTCCTGGATCCGTCCTCTGATCGTCTCTTCCTCGGCGATGTGTGGGCGGTGCACCCGCTCGCCGACACGGCCGCGATCCACTACCGCTACCGCAGCGGAGACACGCTGCAGATCCAACTCCCGGCCCTGGATCGGGCCGTTACGATGGTCGAGGTGGTGGTCGAGCCGAGGGAGGCCCGGTTCAACCTGGTGGCGGCATCCCTCTGGCTCGATCTGGAGACGTCGCTCCTGATCAGGGCCGTCTATCGTCCCGCTCGGGACTTCGACCTCGAGCAGGATCAGCCGGAAGAGGCAGGTGACGTCCCCCGGTTCCTGAAGCCGATTCGATTCGCTACGGACTGGGCGGTCATCGAGTACGGCCTCCAGGAGTTCCGATGGTGGCTCCCGAGCCGCATGGCATTCAAGGGCAGGGGGAGAATCGCGAGCGCCGCGACCTTCCCGCTCGAGGTCGAGTGGTCGTTCGATGAGTACGTGATGAACGCGCCCGAGATGCTGGACCCCGGGGAGGATCTTCCGGTCGGTTGGGAGCGTGTCGTCCTGCAGGGGGACAGCGCGCAGGATGGCTGGCGCGCCCGGCGCCGGAGGATGCGGGAGCGGAACGACCCGAATGCGGAGTCCGATGTCGAGTCCGACGGCCCGGATACGGAGTCGGACGATCCGGTGGATTCGGATGGCGGCACGGCGATCATCATCCTTCCTCCGCGGAGGATCCTGGAGAACTCGCCCGAGCTTCCCGAGCCGATCGGGACCGGAAAGTCCCTGCTCAGCCCGGAGGAGGTACGCGCTGCCCGCCGTCAGCTGGAGGGGATCGAACTGCCGCCCGAATCCGCGGGAAAGCCGAGCCTCATCGGTCCGGTCAGCATGCTCCGCTACAATCGCGTGGAGGCGTTGAGCCTCGGTCTTGGCGTCTCCGTGCCGACCGGCGCCCACACCGCGCTCAGGGTGACGGGGCGATTCGGGGTGGCCGACCTCTACCCGAACGGAGAGCTCCACTTCGGCCGGACCACCGAGCGAGGCGAGATAGGCCTCGCCGTATATCGCCGCCTGGATTCGATCGGCGACTGGGGGAACCCGCTCGGGTTGGCAAACTCATTCAACGCCCTCTTTCTCGGCACCGACGACGGTCAGTACTTCAGAGCCACCGGCGTCGAGGTCTCGGCGGGCCGCGTCTTCAGCCAGCTGAGATTGGATGGGAGCCTGTTTGCGGAGCGACAGCGCACGGCGGAGAAAAACACGGACTTCTCGATACCCCACCTCATAACCGACAACAAGTTTCAGCCGGTGATTCGTGCGGATTCTGGGGATGTCGTGGGCCTCTCGACCCGCCTCCGGGTCTGGAGCTCGCCGGAGTCCCCGGGCCCGGCGATCAGCGGCACGGTGTGGGGTGAACTCGGCGCCGGAGACTTCGAGTACGCGCGGGTGGCCGGCTCGACGGCCGCGGTGCTTCCGCTAGGCGACCGTCTCGGGACGGCCATCGAACTCGGCGCCGGGATCGCTGGCGGCGCGGTGCCGGCACAGCGCCGCTATTACCTCGGCGGTCCGTACACCCTGCGTGGGTACGAGACGGGCGTGCGGCAAGGAGAGGATTTCTGGATGGGCCGATTCGAGCTCGCGGTGCTGCTCGGGCGGGTGGACCGCTTCGGCCCGGCGCGCGCGATCCGGCTCGTCGGCTTCTTCGACGCGGGTTGGGCGGGCGAGCGCTTCTCGACGGCGGGCTACGCGCTGGCGGTAGGCGGCGGCCTCTCGCTAATGGACGGACTGTTTCGGATCGACCTCGCCAAGGGACTCAGCGCCGGCGGAGTCTGGAGGCTCTATGTTTACGGGGACGGTCTGTTCTGATAACGCTTCCGGCCTGATCGCCTTCGCGGCGTCGCCACGAGCGTGACGGCGTCACCAGCCAGCTTCGGACTCGTCAGGCGATGTCCCCCGCCGGCTGGGCTTCCCTTGTATGCTCCCCGATCCCCTCATCGCGGCCCTCTCGCTTCGCCAACGCCTGCTCCCCACCTCGGTCGGTGCGGACGATGCGGGCATAGAGGGTGATCTTCGGGTCGAAGACGTACCTGAACAGGAGCCGTGTCCACGACTGGTGCGCGTCCAGGCCGTCATACCACTCCACCGCCGCTGCCCTGAGTTGCGGCAACCGATGCCAGGGAACAGACGGGAAGTCGTGGTGCTCGTTGTGATACCCGACGTTGAAGGCCAGCCGGTTCATGGCGCCGTAGTAGCTGAAGGTCTCCTGCTCGTCCTGGTTCTCGCTCACCAGGTAATGCCGCTGGATCCAGCGTGCGCCGAGCGGATGAAGGCCGGCGGCGAAGAACATCGAGACGAGGAGATACAGCAGCGCGGTCCACCCGAGCACGATCACGATCAGCACGTCCGCCCCGAAGACGATGACCCAGTTCAGGAGAATCCAGCGGTCGAACGTCTTGACCTCTTTGACGCGCATAGTGTGAATCGCGGCAAAGATCGGAAACAGCGCTAGCCAAAGCGCCTTCCGGATCGACGAATTGCCGACCAGCCTCGCCTCCCACTCACTCGGAATGTCGGCGTCCAATTCGTACACGCCCTGATAGGAGTGGTGCTTCAGGTGATAACGCTGGAAGGAGACGGAGGTCGGAAACGCGCTCGGGATGTTGGCGAGGCATCCCGCCAACGTGTTAAAGATCCGCTTCTTGAAGATGAGGTTGTGGCAACACTCGTGGATCTGCACGAACAAGGCGTGGTTCGCCACGGCTCCTACCGTGTAGGC
>JARRMU010000114.1:0-7688 GCA_037385645.1 Gemmatimonadales bacterium | reverse complement strand
GTCGCCAGGACACCGGGCTGCCTGCAGAAGCGTCTCCACACGCGGCCCGTCTCTACGTCACTTCCGGTCTTACCGACCAGGTGATGAGACTGGATCCGCAGACGGGTGCCGTCGTCTCGACGTTTGACCTCGATATGCGGCGCGACGAAGTGGACGAGCCACATGGGGTCACCATCTCCCCGGACGGCCGCCACTGGTACGTCACGCTAGCTCACGGCAATCCCACGCTCTGGAAGTTCGAGCTGCCTGATGATCGTCTGGTCGGAAGGCTGCGGTTGGGTTCGAAGGGGGCGGCGAGGGTCGGCGTGACGCCGGATGGCCGGCTTGCGTTCGTCCCCGACTACGATCGAGCCGGGGCCGGGGCGGTGAGCGAGGTCATGGTGGTGAGAACCGAAGATCTCCACCTCGTCGGTCGAGTGGACGTTTGTCCTGCCCCGCACGACGCCGAGGTATCGCCGGATGGCTCGCTCGTCGGAGTGACCTGCAGCCTCAGCGATGAGATCGTCTTCCTGGACCCGGGCACGCTGGACGTCGTCCACCGGTTCTTCGCCGGCCCGGAGCCAGGTCTTCCCGGGGAGCCGCGATACAAGCCCTTGAACCTCGTCTGGTCGCCTGACGGCCGGTTCGTCCACGTGACGCTGAGCGCCGCCGCGCTGATCCGCACCTTCTCCGTGGAAGGAGACGCCGTCGCAGAGGTCCCCGTAGGTGAAGGGCCCGCGCAGCTCGCATCGGCAGACGACGGACGGCTCCTGGTGATCGCCAACCGTCTCGACCGGACGGCCTCGGTTGTGGAGGTCTCGTTCTCGCCCGATGGGGTACCCCGACTGGAGGAGCGACGTAGGCTGCAGTTGGACTTGCCTTATCCGCACGGAGTGGCGCTTACGCCCGATGGCGGACGAGCGTTCCTGACCTATGAGGGTGAGCCCGGCAGAGCTGCGGGCATCGTGGCGGTGTCCACCAGCGACGGTGTCGTGTCGTGGGTGGTCGAGGTGGGAGCGTACCTCCTCGGAGCAGCCTACTACACCCCGAAATCCGGATCCTGATCTTAGCGCTCGGGCGAGAGCGGCTCAGAGCCCCCAGCGCACTCCGATAAGGGGGATCAGCGGGACAGCGCCGAGGGAAACCGGCGTCCGGTCCTGGTCCGGATCGAACTGGAAGAAGAGTCCATCACGCCGGTCGAGCGCGTTCAGGATCCGAATGTACGGCGAGATGCTCACCGGGACACCGCTCCAATTGAAGACCCACGTGCGGTAAATCGTGCCGTCGAGTCTCAGGTAGGACCCTCGCGCGGCGCCGGCAAGCGGACTCGTCGGCGGCGGATCCGTGCGTCCAGGCGCAGACGCGACCGCGAGGAGCGGCGCCGGAGAGTCCCCTCCGCCAAACCCGCTTCCACCTCGGCTGCCCTCGTCTCCCTGCGGGATCGGTGTGAAGGGAAGGGCAACGCCGTAGGCGAGATTCAGGTCCACACCGAAGCCCGACATCAACTGGGCGCTGAGGCCACCGCTGAGCAACTGCCGGCCCAGCGTGCGAGGCACGGCCTTCCGTCCTTCGTATTGCGGGCGGTACCAGGCGACGGAGTAACCGATCCAGCCGTTGACCTTGCCGGCGCTCCGCTGGATCCAGAAATCGAGCCCGGAAGTCTCGAGGTCGGGGCCGACCGGGAGATCCTCGAACGACTTCACGTACCCCTCCAGCCCCACGACGAAGTGCTCCAGGGCGCGGCTGTTGATCCCAGCCACAAAATGGGTCGAGCTGGACACCTGCAAGGCCGACGGATCGGTCGCCGCTGTCGTGCCATCCGGATTCTCGGAGGCGATCTCGGCAAAGCTCCCGATCTCGGAGGAAAGAAGCGTCTCGGGCGACAGGACGCGCTGATGATAGCGTCCGGCGGCAACGGAGATACTGCTCTCCTTGAGGAAGGTCCACGCCACGCTCAACCTGGGCGCGACCCGAAGCCCGTCGGCCAGGAAATAATCTGCCCTTAGCCCGCCGCGAACCATCAGCGCCGGCAAGACGCGCATCGTGGCCTCGGCATGCGCACCGACCGACTCTCCGGCGCTTCTGCTGCTGAAGGTCGTGCTTGTTTCGTCCAGCGTCGACCTTGCGGCGTGTTGGAGCGATACCCGGTCGAAGGACGCGCCCAGCTCCAACTGTGCACGGCCGACCCATCGACTCATCAGGCCGGCTACACGCATTCGCCGTGACAGGCCGTCGACGAGCAACGGTGTCGCCCCGTCGAGTGGAAGGCTCGTCGTGAACTCGCCGAGGGCGGCCGTCAGCTCGACGTCGCTGTCAAAGGCGCGCCCGAAGTACCGGACCGAGCCCGCCACGTTGCCCCACTCGGCCGGGGACTTGGGTCTCGCCTCCGGTGCCGGCGGGTCCGGAACGAGATCCTCCCCGATCGGCGCTTCGTCAGCGATGGCGTTCTCAGTGCCCGATACGCTCGCATCTCGGATCAGGTCGACGCCCTCACGGTTGTAAAAGCCCGTGACCGAGAGCTTGCCTTCGCGGCCGATGCCCCAATCCATACGGACGAGAGCGTCGCCATAGCTGTAGGGTAGCTCCTCGCCCGTGAGCCTGTCGGGACCCTCCCCATGGATGTATCGGCCGCTGGCGAGGAACGATCCTCCGGGCAGCGGACCCTCGACCTCCCCTCTCGTACTCATCATGTCGAGGGCGCCGGAGGTGTGGAAACGGTCGGTCCGTCCGGGGCGTGAGCCAAGATCGAGGATGTACGAGAGCCCTCCGTTGAACCGGGCGGGCGCCCCTCCGACATAGGGTCTCGAATAGCCCAGAACGTCGGGCATGAAAGCTTGAATCAGTCCGCCAAGATGGAAGGGCGCGTAGACGGGTGCCCCATCCAGAAGAACCAGCTTCAGATCCGAGGTTGCACCGCGAACATAGAGAATACTGGATGCGTCGTCGGGATCCGGACTGGATGCTGCCTGAATGATCTGGACCAGCCCCAGCTCCGCCATTCCCGGAGAGGACTCGAGGACCCGCAGCTCGGCATCCGCCGGCGTGCCGGTCGGCGCCTCCTCGGCCAACACACCGATCCTCTCCACCCGTTCCGCGTCAACGCGAGATGTACGGGCGCTGAGGGGTGACATCTCGATCGGATGCACCGCCAGCGTAAGGTCGAGCGATAGCACTCCTCGCGGAGGTACGCGCACACCGATCACAAGCTCCGAGTGGTCGAGGGCGCGTGCCCGGATCAGCCGCGATCCCGGAGGAACCCTGTCCAGACGATAGCGTCCGGAGCGATCGCTGAGGGCGCTGATAACGCGGTCCTGCGCCACGATCTCCACGACCGCGAACTCGACGACGGCTCCGTTGATCTGACTGAAGACGCGGCCCGTAATGGTTCCGGTGTTCGCGCTCGTGTCGGCCAAAGCGACGACGGCTTGGGGGAGAGAGCCGCCGTTTTGGATGCTCGCGTCCCTAGCCGGCTCCGCGGTACACGCAGTCCCGGCCGTAGCGAGAACGCTTACGAGCAGAGAGGACAGCAAGTTGTTTCTCCCGCCGAGCGGGACGACAGGTCGCTAGCGGCTCCGGAGCGGGTTAGCCACCTGCCTGAAAAGACACCTCTGCATCTGACGAGTCAGCGGCTGGTATCAGAAGCCGAAAGTCCGATCCCTCCTTTGTAGCGACCAGGCGCCCATCCAGTTCCACCTCGGCCGAGGGTACGCTCCTGGGCAACAGGACCACTACCTCACCGGGGCCCGCGCCGAGCACCTCGATCTCACCAGGCGCCGACCGATATCGGCCTTCCACCGACCAGACGGAGGCCGCACCACCATCCAACAATCTAACTCGGATCATGGTTTCCGGCGCCGGCTGTGTGATGATTATACGCACGAGACCGTCTCGGGGTTGCACGGAGACTGCAGCGGGCCCGGCGGTTCCCTCGCGGCTGAACGGCGTGCCGGGGCTACTCGGCCCTTCGCCGGGCCCACCGGTCATCAGCTCGACCGAGCGCACGAGCCACTCCCGGAGCGGCGATCCCGGAATGGCCGCTCCGGCGCCCGCCACGAAGATGATGATGAGCGCCGCCGCGAGCAGGGGTCTTCGGGTGACGCGGCGCCGGCGAAGGGGAGCGACCGTGGCTGCGGCTGCGACGGGTGCATCCAACTCCCGCAGGGCTCGAGCGACCAGATGACCATCCAGCTCGGAGGCCAGCAGTGCGGGAGCCGGGACGTCGATGGCGGAGACGGCATCGGCGAGCGTACGCGTTGCCGCGGTCAGCTCGTCGAGCATCCTTGAGCACGCCTCGCACGCCTGCACGTGCTCTCTCACCGTCGATCGCTCGGCGGAGGGTAGCTCCCGGTCCAGGTATGCGAGCAGGGTCTGCTCGGCCGGATGTCCCATCATTTCTTCCAGGTCATTTCTCGTTCAGGTTCGCGTCCGTCTCGGTCGAGCTCCCGGCTGCGGTCTGTTCGGCATAAACAGCTGCGAAACGGCGGAGTGCGCGGGCCAGAAGCGTCCCGACCGAGCCGGGCGCGACGCCCACCACTTCCGCGATCTCCGCATAGCGGAACCCCTCCTCGCGCATGAGGAGGATCTCCCTGTCCCTGGGCGCGATCTGGGCCAGCGCCGCTCGCACTGCGGCAATCCGCAGCGACCGTTCTGCGCTCTCATCGGGCCGGGCCGGGGGTGGCGGCCCCCGGTAGGATTCCTTGAGAAGTCGCCTCTGGCGCTCGCCGGCTCGTGCCCAGTCACGCACGAGGTTTGTTGCGACGGTGAACAGCCAGCGCCGCGCGTCGGCTTCGGGCAGCGGTCGCTGCAAGAGACGCACGAAAGCGTCCTGCGAGATGTCGGCCGCCACGTCCGGGTCGCCCGTCAGCCTGTTCAAATATCGGAAAAGCGATGGATACAGCTTGGCGAATATCGCCTCGAAATCCACCTCATTTCGCGGTCCGGACGGTTTGCTACTCAAGAACGTATCGCGCTTCCCGATGGTGACAGCCCACGACGGTGTGTTGCCCATCTTCGGCGGGAACCTGCCTTGGGGCAGGGTGCTTGGAAAGGGAAGGCCGGACCGCCGCGGCGCGCAGAGCATGACGCGTTCTGCTCATCCCTCAGAGAGGGAACGCGTGCAGCGCTGCCGCCTTGATATGCACGGATACCCGGCTCCCAGGCTTCAGCCCCACTCTCTCGGCGGCCGGCCGACTGACCAGCGCCACCATGCCAGGTGGTCCTTCCAGGCGTACCCTGACGAGGCCGCCGAGGACACGAACCTCGGAAACGTTGGAGAAGAAAGAGTTTCTGGCGGAGTCTCGAAGCTCGCCCTCTGAGGGATCGCCCAGAACGAGGTCCTCGGGGCGGTACGCGATCTTGACAAGAGCGTTCGGGGCGGCCGCTCCGACAGCCGTCATGGGCACGCCCTCGACCGAGACGACGACGAGACCGTCGCCTTCGCCGGTGACGCGGCCCCGAACGGCGAACTCCGCGCCCGTCAGCCCCGCGATGTATAGCGTGGCCGGATTCTCGTACAGATCGGCCGGCGATCCGTCCTGCACGAGCCGCCCCTCCTCCAACACGACGATCCGATCGGCCAGGGAGAATGCCTCATGCTGGTCGTGTGTAACGATGAGCGTGCTGCCTGCTTTCGTACGCGCGAGTCGCTCGATGTCCTGCCGGAGCGCCGTCTTCACCTCCGCATCCAGATTTGCCGTCGGCTCATCCAGAAAGAGGATGTCCGGCTCCACCACAAGAGCGCGGGCCAGGGCCGTGCGCTGGGCCTCGCCGCCAGAGAGGGTGGATACCGGCTGATCGAGGAGTGAGCCGATGCCGAGCAAGTCAGCGATACGCTCGACTCGGGGTTGCACCTCCGATGCGGAGACTCGATGGAACTTGAGGCCCATGGCGACGTTGAAGGCCACGCTCCCGGTCCAGAGATGTGGTCGCTGGAAGACCGCCGCTGAGGCACCTCTCAGCGCTTCGGCGGCTCGGGCTCCCGTACGGTTGCGGAACCACAGCCGCCCGCTCGTGGGCATCTGGAGGAGGGCCATGACCCGCATGAGCGTGGATTTGCCGGCTCCGTTGGGCCCCAGGATTCCGAGGATCTCGCCCTCGTGGAGCGCGATGCGCTCGACCGACAGGGCGAGTCGGTCCCTGTAGCGGACTTCCAGGTCTTCGCCAAGAAGAATGTCGGAGCTCACGCTACCATCCTCTGCGCGCGAAGGCGGAATGGCCAGAGCGTGCGATGACGCTCGTTGAGGACAACTGCGTGGATGCCGGCTGCATGTGGCGCTTTCCGTTCTGCTGGACTGGGAGGTCGGTTAGCCCTCGGCCGTGCAGGCTTCTCTGTCGAGGAAGTATCCGACCAGCTTCCAGATGGCGATGACGGCGAGCACGCTCACGTAGCCGTCGATCGCGTAGTGCCAGCCGAGGTGAACCGATCCGAGAAAGATGAGAAAGGCGTAGATACCGAAGCCCAACGCAAGCCACCGGTTGAGCCGAACACCGACGAGCGTGTAGAGGACGGGGAGCGCCACGTGAAGGCTGGGCATCGCCGAGATGCCCTCGAACGGCCCCAGCCCGGCGTATCCCGACCACAGCCATTCCTGCACCTGCAGCGCGTTCAGAGGAACCTGCGCGTGCACACCGTAAAGGTAGCCCATCAGCGGGGCGAACGGATCGGGACCGGCTTCGACCAGACCGTAGTAGCATGGACCAGCCGACGAGAGCCAGTAGGCCAGCACGGTCCCCAGAAGTATCCAGCAGAGGGCGTAGGTCAAGAGAAACTGCATGCGGAGCTTGCGGTTCGGGCTCCAGCCCTGCCAGGCGATCATCAACGGAATGAAGATGAACCAAAGGTAATAGAGCCGGTCCAGCAGAAACGTGACGGCCGGGTGACCGAGAATCGGTTGCAGCAGCGCCCATGGATCAGTGCCGAAGTGCACGGCCCGGTCCAACCGCATCATGGACGGGTCCCAGACGAAGGGGCTGAACACGGGCAGCACCTTCTTGAACGCCCAAAAGGTGCTCAGCAGAACGGCCAGCGAGACGCAGGCAATCAGCAATCCCACGACCCGGTGGACGCTGAAGTGTCGTTTCCGATACTCCGTCCACTCCTCGATGAGCGAAGCTCGTCTCCGATCACCGGTGCGACGCAGCTGCGCCAGAGGAAAGTGGATCAAGTGATATCCAAGCGGGAGAGCCGCTGCGACGAATAGGTAGCGCCACCCCACAGCGACCGTCGAATCGTTGATCGGCGTGAGATCCGGGTGCCCAGTAACCGTCCGAAGGGCGAGGCACGTGAGGATGTATGCTCCGACGACCGCGAGAAGGGGGGAATTCTCCCCCACGCTCGAACGGATCTGTCTCCAGCTTCCCGCTTTGCACGATGCGCCGGGGCGTTGCACTTCGACAGCGGCCGCGCCGCCCCCCGTTCGGAGGCGATCCACCGCATCGAGACTGAATCGGCTCTTCCTGGCCGTCTCTCTCGCCATTTAGGCCCTGATCGGATTTCCGGCTCGGCTCCTGACGCTCGCTCCTCGGCCTTTCGGCTCTCGTCGAAGTAACCCAAGAGGGCAAATGGCGTGCGAGTCGGTCGCTGCTCAGCGGTTGTGGGTCTTGCAGTCCGAAGCGGCTACTCTCCGAACACCAACAGAGACCCAAAGGACCTACGCTTGATGCCGGGTGCCACACCGGTGCAGTTATCCTTATACTGTCTGCAATTCTAC
>JARRMU010000113.1:0-7793 GCA_037385645.1 Gemmatimonadales bacterium | reverse complement strand
CCAGCAATTTCTTCGACCCGAGAGCCGTTCCCGAGGAGGATAGGCCGGCACTTCTCGAGCTCCTGAGGCCGTTTATGCGCGTTACGGTCGAGTCGCACCCGCACCTGGTGGGCCGGGACTGCCTCGAGTTCGCCTCCCGCCTCGAGGGACGGTTGGAGGTCGCCATCGGCCTCGAGACCATCCACCCCGAGGCGCTACCTCGCCTCAACCAGCGGATGACCTTGGCAGCCTTCGAGCGTGCGGCTCATCTTCTGCAGGGCGCCGGCATCGGCCTTCGGGCGTTCGTCCTCGTGGGCGTCCCCTTCGTGGCCCGTGAAGAGGCCGCGGACTGGGCCGTCCGCTCGGCCGAGTACGCTTTTCGGCAAGGCGCGTGTCGGGTGAGCCTCATCCCGGTCCGAGGCGGGAGCGGCGCTCTGGAAGTGCTGCATCGGGAGGGGCACTTCTTCCCTCCCAGCCTAGAGCAGCTCGAGCAAGCGTTCGAGCGGGCCCTCGAGCTCGAAGGGGGAATCGTTCAGGTGGACCTCTGGGATGCCCATCTGTTTGCCTCCTGTGACGTCTGCGCGGCCGCCCGGATCGAGCGCCTGGCCAGGATGAACCTCACGGGCCGGCGTGAGCCGAGACCGGGCTGTGCGGCATGCGGCTTGGGCTGAGGCGATGGCGAGGCTCACGGTCACCATCATCGGTTCCGGTTTCGCCGGGAGCATCCTCGCCCGAGCGTTGAATCGCCAGGGCCACCGGGTCTTCCTCTGCGAGCGGGCTACGCATCCCCGCTTCGCTCTGGGCGAATCCTCGACTCCCCTGGCGGCCCTCTGTCTCGAGCGACTCGCCCGGCGATACGATCTGCCCGACCTCGCCTGCCTGGCGGCCTACGGGCGCTGGCTGGAACATCTGCCCCAGCTCCGCCGGGGTCTCAAGCGCGGCTTCACCTTCTACCTTCACAGGCCCGGCGAGCCGTTTTGGAACGGCCCCGCGAACGAGCGCCGACTTCTGGTCGCCGCGAGCCCTTCCGATGCCGTCGCGGACTCGCACTGGCTGCGGGAGGACGTGGACGCATTCCTGGTCGAACAGGCCGCCGCCGAGGGGGTCGAGTACCTGGACGGCCTGGAGCTCGCGACGTGTGAGAAGCTCGCCAGCGGATTCCGTCTCCGCGGGAGGCGGCTGGGACGGCCCCTCCAGCTCAGGACCGACTTCGTTGTGGACGGTTCCGGGGCGGACGGCTTCCTCGCCACCCGGTTCGGGATCCTCCGGGACCGGACGCCCCTCCGGACCGATCTGGTCTTCGGTCACTTCGAGGCGGTGGCGTCATTTCCCGAGGTGGCCGCCGCACGAGGAGCCGAGTTGCCGCCGGGACCCTATCCGGACGAGCAGGCCGCCATCCACCACATGCTCGAGGAAGGGTGGCTGTACGTGCTGCCCTTCGACCACGGCGCGGTGAGCGCTGGCTTCGTCTTGGATCGCAGCGGAAGCCCGGGCTGGTTGCACGAACTGGACGTCGTCGGCCCGGACGAGGCCTGGCACCGGCTGCTGACAAGGTATCCCACGCTTCTGGACCAGTTTGGCGACGCCCGCCCTGTCCGGAGAATCGAGCGGATCCGCGGGCTGCAGCGCCGGCTCGGCCGAGCGGCCGGGAAGGGGTGGGCCCTTCTCCCCCATACCTATTGCTTCCTGAGCCCTCTGTACTCTACCGGCATAGCCTGGAGCCTGTTGGCCGTGGAGCGGCTCGCCCTCTCCCTCGAGGACGCGCGGAGGGAGAGGACGTTGCGGCAGCGGGACATTGCCGTCTACGAGGCAACTCTGGAGGCCGAAGCGGATCACCTGAGCCAACTCATCCCCGGGGCCTACACCCTCCGCCGGGACTTCGACCTCTTTACGGAATACAGCTTTCTGTATTTTGCCGCCGTCAGCTACGCGGAGGCGGCCCAGCGCCTCCTGCCAGGCCCGGCGGGGGAAGGCGATTGGGCCTGGCAGGCGTTCCTCGGAGCCGACGATCCCGTGATCCGGCAGGCGCTCCTCTGGGCACTGGCGGCGATCAACAACCTCTCGGAGGCCCCCGCCCCACCGGCGGAGCGTGCAGAATTCGCCGCGGGCATACGCCACGCCATCGCCGTGCGGAACGTGGCCGGCCTGGCCGATCCCATGCGTAACCGTCTTTACCCGGTCGATCTCGATGCGCTCATCGCCGACGCAGACAAGCTGGGGCTGACCCCGGAGGAGATCCGAGGCAACCTGACCTCGCTGCGGGGCGACTTCGAGATGGTTTTCCCACACCCATCCGGCGAGAACACGGTCACACTCGCACGAGACGATCCGGCACCCGGCACTGGATCGCCTCGGCCACGTCATTCGAGTCGAGCCGCTTCCGGCCCGCCAGGTCGGCGATCGTCCGAGCAATCTTGAGGATGCGGTGATATCCCCGCGCGGAGAGGCCAAAGCGCCCCACCGCCAGCCGAAGCAGTTCCCCGCTGCGGGCATCGAGGCGACAGACCGTGCCGATCTCCCCCGGGCCCACCTCGGCATTCGTCTTCCCGATCCGCCGAACCGCCCGTTCGCGGGCCTCCATCACCCGCTCCCGCAGGACCGCGCTCGGCTCGCCGCGCGGCTCCTGCCGCAGCTCCCGCCACCGTAAGGGCGGGACGTCCAGGCACATGTCAATGCGGTCGAGTAGGGGACCGCTCACGCGGCCGGTATAACGCCGGACCGTCGCCTCGTCGCACTCGCACGGACTCTCCTCGGCCCCGGGCGCGTGTTTGCCGCACGGGCAGGGGTTCATGGCCGCCACGAGTTGGAACCGGGCCGGAAAGCTGACCGCCGCTCGAACCCGGACCACATGGACGACGCCCTCCTCCAGGGGCTGACGCAGGACGTCGAGGGAGCGGCGGCGAAACTCCGGAAGCTCGTCCATGAACAGAACGCCGCGATGAGCCAGGGAGACCTCGCCCGGCCTCGGCACCGTGCCACCACCGACGAGTCCAGCTTCGCTGATGGTGTGGTGCGGCGCGCGGAAAGGCCGGGCGCGCACGACTCCCCCGCAGGAAAGACGTCCTGCGACGCTGTGGATGGCGGTGACCTCGAGGCTCTCCTCGAGGCTCATCGGAGGGAGGATCGTCGGGAGCCGTCGGGCGAGCATCGTCTTTCCGGCGCCGGGTGGCCCACGAAGAAGGAGGTTGTGCCCGCCGGCGGCCGCGATCTCCAGCGCTCTCTTGGCCCGCTGCTGTCCGCGAACGTCACGGAGATCCGGTCCCTCCTCGAGAGCCGTGGCTTCGGAGGACTGCGAGCGGGCCTGTCGCGCCGACCGTAGCGGGCGGCCGCCCTTCAGGAAGTCGATGACCTCGCTGAGGGATTTCGCGCCACGAACGTCGAGGCCGCCTACCGGCTGAGCCTCGCCCAGGTTGGCCAGTGGTACGATAAGGCCTTGGACATCGCCTTCGCTCGCAGCGTGCAGCGCGATCGGCAACACGCCTCGAACGGGGCGGAGATCTCCGGCGAGGCCGAGCTCTCCGAGCATCGCGATGCGGCTGGCGCGTTCTCCCGGGACGGCTCCGGAGGCGGCCAGAATTCCGAGGATGATCGGCAAATCGAACGCGGCCCCGTGCTTTCGGACGTCGGCCGGGGCCAGGTTCACGGTGATCCGAAGTCCCGGCACATGCAGGCCCAGCTGCGCTGCAGCCGCCCGGATCCGCTCGCGCCCCTCCCTCACGGCGCTTTCGGGAAGACCCACGACCTGGATCAGAGGCGTGCCCCGCGTGATCGATACCTCGACGCGCACACGCACGACGTCGAGACCGACCAGAGCGGCGGACGGGACGACCTGGATCATGTGCCGAGAGTGGGTCCAGCGATCAATCCCCGCTCAAGCGGCGTCGAGCCGGAGATGGCAGCCGGCGTGGCCGAGCCGGATCCGCCCACCCCCAGGTAGGCTAGATCGACCTGAGGCCCTTGAAGTGGTCGATCGCCTGTCGGATCCAGTCGTGCGCGACGGTTTTCGGATGCCAGCCGAGCAGCGCCGTCTCCTTCCCCTCCAGGTCCTTGTACACCTCGAAGAAGTACTGCACCTCGGTCAGTAGGTGATCGGGCAGGTTGGAGAGATCGGAGATCTCATCGAAGCGCGGATCGTGAGCCGGCACGGTGAGGATCTTCTCGTCAAAACCCTTCTCGTCGCGCATCTCGAGGACGCCGATCGGGCGCGCCTGCAGGACGCAGCCCGTGAACGTCGGGTCCGTGACGAGCACGAGCACGTCGAGGGCATCCCCGTCCTGTGAGAGCGTTCCGGGTATGAAACCGTAGTCTCCCGGGTAGTAGACGGGCGAATACAGAACACGATCCAATCGAAACACGCGGTCGATTGGATCGTACTCGATCTTGTTCCGGGTCCCCTTGGGGATCTCGACGATTACGTTGACGATCTCCGGGGCTTCGGTGCCGGGAGGCATCTCGTAGAAGTCCATGGCTCGTGCGTTCGTGCCTCTCGCGTGGCGTGGATCTCTGCTCCGGGGTGCATCGGTCCCGATCGGACCACTCAAGGTAGCATCCAGCGGTGCGGGAAATGAAGCCGGGAGCGGGCTCGCTTGTGGAGCTCGGCTCGCGCGGAGAGCTTGATGATTATGACCGCCACCGAGGAAGCGAGATGAAGCCGACCGCCGCCGCGCGGCTTGACCGGCTCTCCTGGACCGAGGCCGCCGGGCGCCTGAGCCGCGACCCCCGCCTCATCCTTCCCGTGGGAACGTGCATGCAGCACGGACCCCACCTGCCGCTCGGGGCGGACGCTCTGATCATCACACGGTTGGCCGAGGCGATCGCCACCCGGTACGACATCCTCCTGGCCCCGACCCTCTCGTACGGGGCAGCATCACTGCGGGACGCCGAGTACGCCGGAACGGCCGCCCTGTCGGGAAAGACCCTGCACCGGGTCCTGAACGAGCTCGTGAGCTGCTGGGAGGCCCAGGGCGTGGAGGAGCTGGTCCTGATGACCGGGCACGGCTACGGACCGCACCTGTACGCGCTGGCCACGGTGGTCAGCGAGACGGCTCGAATCCGGTCGGTCGACCTTCACGCCATCGATCTATCGGCATTCCTCGGTCAATCCCACACGAAGGAGCATGCTGGTGAACTCGCCACTTCGCTGCTCCTTCACCTCGCGCCGGAGCTCGTGCGCTCGGAAACGATCCGGGACATCGTGCTCGAAGGACGCGAACTCCGAAAGCTGATGGCCGGCGAGGAGCCTGTCCCCGTCCCGGGCTCGAACGGCGTGGTCGGAAAACCGTCGCGCGGTTCGGCGGAGATGGGCCGAGCCATCTTCGAGTACCTGATCGACCACATCGGAAGTGGACTGTTCGGATCCCGGGTGGAGGGAGGGCAAGATGTCGCTTGAACGTACGGCAGGCCCATGGACCGGTATGGTTCGACGACTGGCTCTGATCGCCGCGGGCTGCCTCGCCGTCGCACCGGGCCTGTACGCGCAGGGCGGTGAGGAGCTCGACGCGGGCACCTACGAGATCCTTCTGAACGGCGAGCTGGTGGGTTTGGAACGTTTCGTGGTGCAGAGCGACGGGGCCGCTGTGCGGGCGGCTGGGCGCGTGACGTCCAGCCAAGACGCCGCCGGGATCGTTTCCGGCGAGGTCCGATTGCTCCTTGACCAGGTCTATCGCCCCGATCGGTACGAGCTGAAGCCATCCGGCGGCTCGCTCGGCTCCGTTGTCGGCCTTCGGCGCGGCAACCGCCTCCGCATGCAAACCGAATCGGCAGATGGCGAGAGAGTGAAGGAGTTCGTCGCCCCGGATGATCTCGTCATCCTCGAGCGGGGCTTCGCGCACCACTACTTCCTTATGCTTGGACTCATTCGTGAGAGCGCCAGTGGCGAGCAGCTCTCTCTTGTCGTGCCCTCAGAGGGTCGGCAGTTTCGTGCCACCGTGCACGACGAAGGGGAGGACGCGGTTTCGATCGACGGGGAGACGGTCACGGCGCGCCGATATGTGGTCGAGGGGGGCGGCGAGACCCATACCCTGTGGGAGTCGGCGGATGGACGCGTCCTTCGGGTGGAAATCCCCAATCTGGGATGGGCGGCCCGCCGGCGGCCCTAGCGACGCTCGACGGAGGCACGTGACATGACAGAGGAGTCTCCGGGCGACAACAGAGCGCCCGAGCAAGCAGCGGATCTTCCCTCACTGCCGACCCGCATCGCGCAGGTCTTTTTCTCGCCGGCTGCTCTGTTCGACAAGCTCAAGGCCAAACCGGCGTGGATCGGGGCGCTGTTGACTGTGATGGTGGTGAGCCTCGTCATCAACGCCGTCATTCCGGAAGAGCTCATCCGCCAGCTGGTACTGGAGCGACTGGGGGAGAATCCGGAACCGGCGCAGATCGATGCCGCGATGCGGATGGCCGGGATTTTCCGGTACATCGGACCCATCGTCTTCACCCCCATTCTGGCGGTGGTTCTGGCAGGCCTGGTCCTCCTGGTCTGGAACCTCATCCTGGGTGGCGAAGCCTCGTTCGCGCAGACGATGAGCGTGAGCACGCACACGCTCTTCATCCCGACACTCGGCGGCCTGCTTACCGTTCCCCTGATGATCGCGTCGGGGGATGCGACGGTCGCCCTGAGCCTCGACCTCCTGGTGCCGGGACTCGACGAGGAGGGCTTCATCTACCGCTTCCTGCACGGCCTCAATCTCTTCAGCATCTGGGCGGCCGTCGTGCTGGGAATCGGCGTGAGCAGACTCTACCGGAAGACATCCGCGGGATCGGCCGCCTTCACGCTTCTCTTCCTCTACGTCGTCTTCAGGGCGGTCAGCGCCGCCATCTTCGGGTGAGCGCTGAAACCGGGCGTGGGCGAGCGGCGTAGAAGGTAGCGGGCCGGGGAATCCGGTGTGGTGAAGCGAGATAGAGGAGTCGAGTGGGCATGAGCCGGGGGAGGAAGATCCTGATCGGTGTCGGCATGGCGGCCGTCGTCGGCGTTCTGGCGGCGAGAGCGGTCATGGCCGGCGGCGAAGACGCGGTCACCGTTCGCACCGAGGACGTCGAACGACGTGACCTTGTCGCCAAGGTGAGGGCGAGCGGCCACATCGAGCCCAAGCGGTCTGTCGACATCAGCGCCGACATCTCGGGGCGAATCGTGGAACTGCCCGTCGAGGAGGGGGAGAACGTCCGCGAGGGCGACCTTCTGCTCATCATCGACCCCACTCAGTACGAGGCGGCCCTGCAGCGGGCCGAGGCCGCGCTGGCCGAGGCGCGTGCTCGGGAGGTACAGGCGCGGACCGATTACACGCAGGCACGCCGAGATGCCGACCGTCTGAGCCAGCTCAAGGAGCGGACCGAGGATCTCGTCACCGATCAGGAGGTCGAGCAGGCGGTCACCGTGGCCGAGGTGAAGGAGTCGCTCTGGGAAGCCGCCCAGCACGGCGTGGCGATTGCCCAAGCCGCGGTCAGCGAGGCGCGTGACCGAGTCGACAAGACGGTGATCCGGGCGCCGATGACCGGACGGATCACGCGGCTCTCTGTCGAGAAGGGCGAGACAGCAATCGTGGGCACGATGAACAACCCGGGGAGCCTGCTGCTCACCGTGGCCGACCTCTCCGAGATGGAGGCCGTGATCGAGGTGGACGAGACGGACGTGCCCGAGATCTCGATCGGGGACTCCGCCTCGGTCGAGATCGACGCGTTCCCGAATCGCCGCTTCGTGGGCAGGGTGACGAAGATCGGCAATAGCTCGATTCGTCCGGTGTCGTCGGTGACCTCGACGGCCAGCGATCAGGCGATCGATTTCGAGGTGCGGATCGCGCTGGACGAGCCGCCAGAGGAGA
>JARRMU010000112.1:0-8975 GCA_037385645.1 Gemmatimonadales bacterium | reverse complement strand
GCGGAGACCGCGAGGAACGACGCCCAGGTATGTCTCGAGAATGCGCTCGAACTTGAGGAGTGGCTTGTCGTAAAAGCCGACGAACGCGAGGTCGGCCGCCTCGATCCCGGAGCTCTCCAGACAGTAGGCTATGGCGTTCTCGGGTAAGCTCGCATCGCCCTTTTTCCGAGTGAAGCGTTCCTCCTGAGCAGCGGCGATGATCTCGCCGTCGCGCAGGAGACACGCCGCGCTGTCATGGTAGAAGGCTGAGATGCCCAGCACATATCGGGATGAAGGCATTCTTCACTTTGGGTTAGGTCGCTGCGATTCTGCGCCTCGGGGGACCGTCATGCAAGAAACTTGCACGACGACGGAAGCGAAGTGCGGGCGAGCCCGGATCCTACTCGACGACGATCTCGCGCTTCCTGGGCGGCTCTTCATCCGTGGGTGGCGGCGGCTCTGGGGCGCCGGCCTCCAACTCCACGAGGAACTCCTTCGCGGCCTCGCGAAACGAGCTCACGACGCGGTCCGCCGCACCGAAAGCTCGCATCGTCTCGCGCATCGCGGTGGCGGGTGCCTTCACACGCCTCATCTCGTCTTGGACCCGCTCGGCCACACGCTGAAAGCCGGATCCTCTGGACGCGATGTCCGAGTACTCCGACTCCAGAAACCGAATGTAATCCAGAACCTGGAACTGCTTCTCTTCGGGAAGCTCCTCCAGCTTTCGCTGGATCTGCTTCTTTAGGACTTCGTTCACATCCGCATTGGTGTCAGGCTTCGAAGACGGACGACGGCGGACGCCTGACCCGACTAGCGGTTCGAAACTCTTACACCAGCGCTGATCGTGCGCGGCAAGCCGGGTCTCGGACCGGCCGGTCTCCGCGCGACCACGTACTCGGCGTCCGCCAGGTTCTCTCCGGAGAGGAAGATCGAGACCTCCCGTGTCACTTCGTACTCGCCCATGAACCCGATCACACTGTAGGCGTCGGTTCCCTCGCCGGCAGGAATCACGCCCTGACCCGCCGCGGTGCGCATCGCGGCCTGCCACCTGAGATCAAGGCGGGCGGACCATCGCTCCTGCTCCAGGCCGACCCGAGCCTGTAGCTGATGCGGAGCTATGTAGGGCAGCTTGTCCCCGATCTCGACGCTTCCCCACGGCTCGAAATCGCTCTCGAAGGCGGTGCGGAATTCGGCGTTGGTGAACGTGTAGGTCAGGCCAATCGGGAGAGACAGCGAGGCGACCCCGGCCAAGGGATCGTACTCCGCCGACAGCTCGACGCCGAATACGTCCGCTTCCCCCCCGTTGAAGATGTCGCCGGTGCCGCTCTCGCTATTCGATAGCGTCGACCGACCCAGGACGTTCGTGTAGTCGCTGAAGAAGCCGACGACCTGGGCGTTGTAGCTCCTGCCCGCCAGCCTGGCGCCCGCCTCGTAGTTGAGACTCTCTTCGGGCTCGGTCTCTTCGGTCGCCCGTGCGCCAGTCGGCCCGAACCCCTTGTGCACCCCCACGAAGAGATCCACGCCCGTGGCCGCGTTGTAGTTCAGGCCCACCCCCGGGATGAACCCGGCCACGCGGCTGCGACGCTCTCCGGTCGGCTGATCGGTGCGATCGGGGTCGTCGGCCCCGTAATCCACGCTGGAAAAGCCGATGGTCTCGTAGCGGACGCCGGGGATGATCGTCCAGTCGCCCAAGGAGATCGCGTCCTGGACATACAGGGCCCACGCCTTTCCGTCACTCACTCGGTTCGATTGGCTTCCCGGCGCTCCCTCGCTCGTCAGCTCCATCCGGCCCCGAACCATCCGGTAGCCGTCCTGATTCTGGAAACGATCTTCCTGGTCGGCATGATAGCGGATTCCGACCTCGACACCGTGCTCGACCTCGCCGGTCGTGGTCTGGATCCCGAGGACGGACTGGATGCCCTGCGCGTAGTAGGACCGGTTGTTGGCCCTGACCTGGAGTGCGTCCTCCCCGCTGTCGGCGCCCTTGAGGACGGCGAGCTCCTCGGCAAACGCGGCCGGATCGGCCATCACCTCGCCGATCCCGGTCCCGAGGACGCTCTGCAGCTTGTACCAGTTCCGGCGGAAGTCATGGCGATAGAACGTCGTGGTAACGTTGACCGCATCAGACGGCTGCACATAGTGCTGAAGCTCGTATTGCTGCTGGTCGCCCTGGAACACGTCCTCCTGGGACCCGGCGTAGCGGCGATTCGGTGTCAGACCGAAGTCCTCGTCCGTGATTCCGAGGTACGTGGAGTGCGAGGTCTGGTTGTAGTAGCCCACCTTGGCGGTGAACGCCTGATAGACCGAGGCATCGGGATTGGTGTTCGCACGGAGCTTCACGAGGAAGTCCTGAAGGTCGTACCCGGCGTCGCCGCCTCCATCCACCTGCTTGAAGCCATCGGTACGAATCAGGTATCCCTGACCGAGCCATCCGAAGTTCTGGTAGGAGTCACCGATCATACCCTGGAATCGGCCGGTCCCGTGCTGGCCTCCGTCGAGGCCGGCGCTCAACGACAGGCGGTCGGGAATCGATTGCGACACGAGGTTGAGCGCTCCACCGATCGTGCTCGGACCGTACTTGATCTGACTGGAGCCCTTCCGCACCTCGACGGATTCCATGCGCCCCGTGACCGGGAAATAGTAGGCTGCCGGTGCCGCGTAGGGAGCCGGAGCGATAAGGATCCCGTCCTCCATCAGGGTGATCTTGGAGGTTCGCTCCGAGCCCGTTCCGCGGAGGCCGATGTTGGGTCGCAGACCGAATCCTTCCTCTTCCTGTACGTTCACCCCGGGGAGGTTGAACACGGCCTTGTGGATATCCGCATACGCGCTGGGGGTCTCGCGCATCTCCTCCTCGGACAGCGACTGGGCCGACCCCGGAAGCTCGCTACCCGGCGGTACGATTCGACGGCGGTCGAGCAGGACCTCGTCCGCCTCCATCGGTATCGGGTCGGGAGCCATGCTGATCTCGAGCTCCAGTAGGGCGCCTTCGCCTATCACGAGGCGCTCGGTCTTCTCGCGCCAGCCAAGAAGCCAGAGCTGCAGGGTATACTCGCCGGGCGGCAGCTTCCGGAAGGCGAAGCGGCCGGAGGCATTCGTCTCCGCGTTCCATGCACGGCCATCATCCAGGCTCGCGAGACGGACCACGACGCCGTCGAGCGCCGTCTTCGAGCTCGCCGAAAACACGATGGCCGACACGCTGCCGGGCTCGCCTGATCGGGGTGTCGCCTCCTGGGCGGCGAGCGGAGTCGGCAGAAGAAAGGTGGTGTTGCAGGCAGCGCCGACCACCAGCCATACGACGGCGCGGGAGAGCTGGAGGCGACGTCCTACTCGCTGCGTCCCAATCCGATCCAGGCGGATCGTTGCATCGATTCTTTCCACACCTGGCATGCGGCTCCCTCCGACCGGGTTTCAAGAACGATTATTACTTGAGATTGAGACCCATTCTCAAGTAGCCAAACCAAAGCTAGAGCGGCCACTTCCCCTCTGTCAACTCAGCGCGCGAGCGCCGACTCTCGTTGACACCACCGTCCCGAATCGGGCACTTTGCCGGTCCGACGGCCGACACCCTGGAAGGTTCGAAGAGATGGCTCTGAGACCGCTCCGAAAGCTGGCTCCCTCCCCCGAAGCGGTCGCGCTCTACGACGGTTGGCTGGGGGAGATCGGCGAGCGCCTGGCGGATCCTGCGTGCGACCGCAACGAGCTCTGCGTCGAGGTTCTTCGAGATCTCTTCTACCCTCAGATCGATCCCGCCACCGACGAATCCCGGCTTCCCAAGACCACACGAATCGCGTTGAGGAATCTCGATCCCAGGGGTGTGACGCTGGAACCCGAGTACTACGACGAGCTCGAGGAAGAGAAGTACTATCCCCGAAAGCCCCTGATCTGGCTGTGGCAGATGTTCGACCGCTCACCTTTGGGAGGAAACGTCCATCTGGGCGTGTTATTCCGGCGTATGATCGCCCCCTACGTGCTCAAGAGGGTCGGTCGCAACTTCAAGTGCTTCCATTTCGTCGAGGTGTCGTTCGGCTACAACCTCCGGGTGGGTGACGACGTGGTGGTGCACCGCAACGTCCTGCTGGATGACCGTGGCGGCAGACGGATCGGCAATCGGGTGTCGATCTCGGACCACGTGTCGGTCTTCAGCCACACGCACTCGATCGACGACATCGTCGACGTCAAGAACATCGAGACCGTGCTCGACGACAACGTACGCCTCACCTACGGCGCCACCGTCCTGGCGGGGGTACATGTCGGCGTGCAGGGGATGGTCGGAGCGAAAGCACTGGCGACGAAGGATGTCCGACCGTACCACGTGAACGTCGGGGTCCCGGCGAAGCCGGCCAAGGTGAAGTCGATCGCGCCGCCGGAGTACCGGCGGCGTGACTGAGTTGTCGAAGCCTCGCGGGCGACCAGCGGCGGCTGGCGAGGATCGAATGCAACGTCGGGCCCTTGTCACCGGCGGAGCGGTGCGCGTGGGTCGCGCCATCTCGCTCGCCTTGGGTGAGGCCGGATACGACGTTGCGATTCACTACGCTTCCTCCGCGGCCGCCGCCTCCGAGGTCGAAGCCGCGATAGGGGAGCATGGCGGCCGCGCGACGACCCTGAAGGCGGACCTCACCCAGCCTCGAGAGGCGCAAGACCTGATATCTCGCGCGACCGCTCGACTGGGCGGCCTCGACCTCCTGGTAAACAACGCCGCGATCTTCCCCCATGCGCGGCCGGAGGAGGTCTCGGTCGCCGACTGGGACCGCGCGTTCGCGCTGAACGCCAGGGCCCCCTTCTTCTGCTGCCGGGCCGCCGCGGCAGTGATGACCGCCGGAGGCTGCATCGTCAACATCGCGGACAGCGGCGTCGATGAGGGCTGGCCCGGCTACGCCGTGTACCTGGCCAGCAAAGCGGCCCTTGTCAGCCTTACTCGTAGCCTTGCGCGGGCATGGGCTCCCCGGATTCGCGTCAACGCCGTCGCTCCCGGCCCCGTTCTGCTACCGGAGTCCTACGGGGTCGCGGAGCGTGGCAGAGCCGCGGAGCGTACGGCCCTCGGGCGTGTCGGACGCGCGACGGACGTCGCGGCTGCGGTCCTGTACCTGGACCGCGCCGAGTTCGTGACCGGCGAAGTGATGTACGTGGATGGAGGAGCGAGGCTGGTGTAAAGGCAGGCCAGTCGGTGAGATACGCTGGTTCCGGGACGAGGCCGACTCGCCGATCAGGTCCGAGGGAAAGGTAGCTTGACGGAAAAACAGGTCCGCCCGTCTGCCAGGCGCCCGACAGACAGATCACCCGATGCCTTGCGAACGAGCCGGCCGGAGATCGCCAGTCCCAGGCCTCGCACCCAGCCCTGATGATACCGGGGATAGAACTCGCCGTCCTCGGCGATCATGCGCTGCAGAATATCGATGTCGGCCTGGTCTCCGGTATCGATGATGTCGGCGCGCAGCCAGTCCTGACCGGACCCGTCGAGCCGCACCTCGACCGTGCCCCCTTCTCCCGCCTCCTCCACCGCGTTCGACGCGAGGTTGATCAGCACGCGGCAGAGTAGCTGTCGGTCTCCCACCCGCTGTTCGGTCGTCGGGTCGAACACGAGCTCCACCGAGCGATGGACCGCGAGCGGCGACACGAGGCGCTTGGCCTCGGTCAGAAGCTCGTTCACGGAGAAGATGGCCGGCTCGACGGGAACGTCGCGGCCCGAATCCAGCCGGGAGGCGTCCATGACATCGTTCACCAATCGGACCAGCGCGACGGCGGCGGTGAGAAGCACGCTGACCTGACGGTGCTGCGCGGAGTTGAGGGGGCCACCGTGCCCGTGGAGCAGGGAGTCGGTAAGGAGGAGCATCGAGTTGAGCGGCGAGCGGATGTCGTGAGAGATGTCTTCGATGGCCCGCCGGTTGGCATCGGTCGCGCGGCCCAGGGCCGCCCGGGCGAAGTCGAGAGTCGCCTTATCCAGACGGCGATGCAAGGAAGCGCGCAAGGCGGGATCCGACTCGCCATCGACCTCGGCTCGCACCATCTCCACGGCCGACCACACGTCTGACAGGTCGATCGCGTCTGTCGACCGGGACGGGGGCTCCCCGGCTCTCGGAGATCCCGCGCGAGAGGCGCCAGCCGCCTCCAGCCCGGATTCGGGCGCAACGCTGCCGCCCGCGGGGCGTACGAAGCGCCTCAGCCTCTCGGCGAGCAGTTCTACGGCAAAGTCCTCTTCCAAGCCTCACCTCGGAAATCCGCTCGCTGCCCTCACCGTCCACGTCGCGCATTCGTCAGGAAACGAAGGCGCCGCGCGAAAGCTCGTGCTTCTCCATGAGTCGATACAGCGTCGTCCGATCTATACCGGCCTGGCGGGCGGCTTCCGACATGTTGCCGCCCGTGCGCGCGATCATACGCGCCAGGTATTCGCGCTCGAAACGCGCCACCAGCGCGTCCTTCGCCTCATGGAAAGGCGCTGTATAGTCGGCGACGCGAGCAAACGATGCTCCCCCATCGCCACTACCATCTTCGGTCGTGGCCGATTGACCCATCTCCAGAATGGACAGGCGCTCCGGGCCGATCAACTCGTCGGGATCCGAGAGCACGACGAGGTTCTCCAGCACATTCTGAAGCTCTCGTACGTTGCCGGGCCACTCGTAGCGAACCAGCGCATCCATCGTTTCGGGCGCCAGCCTGGGGGGCGTACGCCCAGGCAACTGGTGCCGTCGCCAGAAGTGCTCGAGAAAGAACCTGATCAGGATCGGAATGTCCTCCGGACGTTCCTGCAGGGACGGCAGCTCGATGGGAACGACCCTGAGGCGGTAGAAGAGGTCCTGACGGATCGCACCCTCGTCCAGGGCCGTCTCCGGATCGCGGTTCGTCGCAGCGATGAAGCGCACGTCCACAACGGCATCGTCCCGCTCGCTGCCCACCCGCCTGACCACGCCGTCTTGCAGCACCCGCAGCAGCTTGGCCTGCAGCGGCAGTGGCATCTCGCCAAGCTCGTCAAGGAAGAAGGTGCCCTGGTCGGCAACCTCGAGCAGACCGGCCTTGTCCCTGACCGCGCCGGTGAACGCACCGCGCCGGTGGCCAAACATCTCGGATTCGAGGAGCTCCGCCGGAAGCGCTGCACAGTTGATCGCTACGAGCGCTTTCCGCGACCGCCGGCTCTCCTTGTGGATAAGCTGAGCGATGACCTCCTTACCGGTTCCGCTCCCACCCGTCAGGAACACCGAAGCATCAGTCCGGGCTGCCTTCATCGCCAGTCGAACGGCCTCTCTCATCGGCTTCGATACACCGAGGATCTTCAGGTCCCCGCGGTCAACGAGGATGCCGTCCTGGGTCGAAGAGCCCGACAGCTGTCGGACCTTCAGCAGCTGGTAGGCGGCGCGGCCGATCACGACGAGCAGCTGGGTGGCCGTGAAAGGCTTCGGCAGGTACTCGAAGGCCCCGGCCTGCATGGCGCGGATGCTGGACTCCATCGTGGCGTTGCCGGTCATCATGATCGGGAGAGTGGTGAGGTTCCGCTGGCGGACCTCGGCGAGGATGTCGAGACCGTGAACGACCGGCATGTTCTGGTCGATCATCACGATGTCGTAGGGCTGGCCCTTCAGACGCCGAAGCGCGTCCTCCGCTCGGCCATCCACATCGCAGACGTAGCCTTCGGCCTTGAGGACCGACTCGCAGCTCTCGCGGATGCTCGCCTCGTCGTCGATAACGAGCACGCGAACCGATGCCCGATCCTGCGGCCCCAACGCGTAGACGGCCAGATCGTCGGTCTCGTCCGGCCGCTCATCATCCAAGAGCTCGTCGACTTCCGGCGCTTCGATTCTCATTCCGGTTCCGACCTGGTTGCGTCACGCATGAGAGTGCCCACCGTCGCGCTACCCCGACCGACTTGCGAACAGGGGGGTGGCGGACGCCGGGTCGCGTTGTCGCTCGAACGATACGAGAATCGCATGCCTCCATGTTGGACAAACACGGCGATCAACCGTAGCTAGTTGTTTGACAAACACTTAGAGGTGACGCACACGTTCGTCATTGCGCTGTCACCACAGCACATAGTTTTCCTGATGGGAAACTGTTGCACACACTCAGCATTCATGCAAGTGCGCCGGGTGTGTTGCCGGGCATCGATGGCGGGCGGAAGCCGGCGATAGGGAGCCCCGCCGAAGTGGGACCGACCCGTGATGTGTCGTGCGCCAGCTACGGTTTCGTCCAGATGAAAGGCTTCACCCGCTCGCCGAGACTCGGAGGTCGACGAGGGCCGCCGTGACTTTTTGCCACCAGCTCTGGCAGGCTGCCGGAAGGACGCCATGGATCCCGGCTATCGCGCGCAACGACCAGGCGTCCCTCGGCACGCGCTTTGCCTTATATTTGTCGACTATGTCGCCGTCGCCTCACTTGTCCATTTTGGTGCCCCTCTACAATGAAGAGGAAAGCGTCGCGCCCCTCGTACGATCGATCCGCGCTGCGCTGGGGAAGGACCACTGGGAGCTCATACTCGTGGACGACGGCAGCAGCGAGGACCCACGTATCAGGGTCATCCGCCTGGCCAAGAACTACGGGCAGACGATCGCCTTGAAAGCCGGCTTCGACCACGCGCGGGGGCGGATCGTCGTCACGATGGACGGAGATCTGCAGAACGACCCCGAGGACATTCCGCGTCTTGTCGCCAAGACAGAAGAGGGCTACGACCTCGTGGTGGGGTATCGCGAGCGACGGCATGACCGGCTGGTCACCCGGAAGATCCCCTCATGGGTGGCGAACCGGCTGATCCGAACGATCACACGCGTCCCGATCCGTGACAACGGCTGCACCCTCAAGGCGTTCCGGCGCGAGGTTCTCCAGGATCTGCGCCTCTACTCGGACATGCATCGCTTCATCCCTGCACTGGTCGCGGGCAGCGCGAGCACGCGCATCGCCGAGATTCCCGTTCGCCATCATCCTCGCCGATTCGGACAGAGCAAGTACGGACTCTCGCGCATTTGGAAGGTGCTGGCGGACCTGCTGGCTGTCATGATGATCCGCTGGTACCG
>JARRMU010000111.1:0-16446 GCA_037385645.1 Gemmatimonadales bacterium | reverse complement strand
TGCCCACGGGCGAGCCCGATACGTGGCAGCGCAGCGACGAGCTCAAGATCGACAAGGCCGAGCCCTACGACTGGAAACAGCCCTGGGGCCTCCAAAACCAGGGCTCTCAGCCCTAATGCCGGTGGGAGGGTTGTTGTTGTGTTAGGACGTATAGCGCTCGAAGGCGCGGGGTTGGTATGAGCAACGATACATCAAGGTACCAGGGCAGCGGCTCTCGATCGCCGGTCACGGCGGCGGTGATTTCGCCTGATCCGGCGTTCCGGGAAGCGCTAACGTCGATACTCGCCAGTCGAGATATCGGTGTGTCTCTCGCCCTCGAGATCGACATGCCCCTCACGGAGGTCGCAGATCCGGAGCTGGATCAACTCCGGCGCGCGGCACCGGGGATCGTATTCCTGGATCTGGAGGAGAATCCGCACGTCGGACTGAAGTTCGCGGAGTTTCTCGTCGAGTCGTCGCTGGCGACTGCGCTGATCGGCGCCGGAACCAGCGCCTCGCCGGAGCTCCTGCTCTCGGCGATGCAGGCGGGTGTTTCGGAGTTCCTGACGAAGCCGGTCACGCCGGAGGCGGTCGTCTCGGCCATAGAGCGTGTGTGGCGGAAGACCGGGAAGAAGATCGATCAGACGCGCCGGGCGCCGGGCGAGCTCTTCGTGGTATTCGGCGCGAAGGGTGGATCCGGAGGCACGACGCTGAGCACCAACCTGGCGATCGAGATCCACCGTTTGAGCCGTAAGAAAGTGCTCCTACTTGACCTGGATCTCGAGCTGGGCGAGACGGCGCTGCTTCTGGGGGTCGAGCCCGAGTTCAGCGTGGTCGACCTAGTGCGGAACTTCCATCGCGTGGATAGCGGGCTCCTGGCCTCCTATATCGAGCGGCACGAGTCCGGGGTCGAGCTCTTGACCGCGCCGTTCGAGCCAGCGGACTTCGAGGCCGTGAGCGGTGACCGCGTGCGGCGGATTCTCGAGTTTCTGAAGCAGCACTACGACTACGTGGTCGTCGACGCACCGAAGACGTTCAACCCGGCGACATTGGCGGCCTTCCAGGAGGCGGATGAGGTCTACCTGGTGGCCACCGCCGATCTCCCTTCGATTCGCAACCTCAGCAGGAGCCTCCCGCGTCTGCGCAATGTGCGGGGACGTAAGCCGCTCGATGAGTGGCTGCGACTCGTCGTGAACCGATTCGAGCCCGATCTGGAGATCCCGATCCCGGAGATAGAGCGGACGCTGGGCATGAGCGTCTACTGGACGCTCCGCAACGATTACAGCGCCGTTATGGCGTCGATCAACCACGGCAAGCCAGTGGTCTCCGAGAAGAAATCGGTATATGCCAAGGACGTGCGTGGCCTGGCCACCAAGATCACGGGCGTCCCCGTTGAGAGGCAGTCAAAGTTTCTCAAAGGGCTCTTCAGCCCTTTTCGCAGTAACGGACGCAGTCCGGCCCTCGAACGGCTCGATGCGACGGCTGCGTCTTCTGAAACGAAGGTGAAGGCAGATGAGTGAGTTCGATCGTTTATCGGATAGCGGTTCGATCCCGCAAATGGACCTGGACAGCGAATTGCCCTGGGAGCGGGCGGCCCGCACAGCACTAGAGCTGGACGCGGAATTCGATGCCGCCGGCGGCAGCTCGGATTTTCAGGAGATACGCACGCGAGTGCACCGAAGGCTGCTCGAGCGGCTGAACCTCAGCACGCTCAGCACGCGCGACGAGGAAGAGGCGGTCACCGAGGTTCGGAAGATCGTCCGGAGCCTTTTGGACAGCGAGGCCACGCCGCTCAACCTCGAGGAGCGGGAAGAGCTCGTCGAGCAGGTCCTGCATGAGGTATTCGGGCTGGGGCCGCTTGAGCCGCTGGTCAACGACCCCAGCATCTCCGACATTTTGGTCAATACCTACGACCAGGTATACGTGGAGCGGGACGGGAAGCTGGAACGCACCGATGTTCGGTTCAAGGACAACCGGCATCTGGTGCAGGTGATCGACCGCATCGTCTCGGCGGTGGGCCGTCGAATCGATGACTCCTCGCCGATGGTCGATGCCCGCCTTCCGGATGGCTCACGCGTCAACGCGGTCATCCCGCCGCTTTCCATCGACGGCCCTCACCTCTCGATCCGGAAATTCCGCCGAGACGTCCTGTCGACCGGCGACCTCGTCCGGAACGGGACCTTCAACGAGGCCATGCTGGAGCTGCTGCAGGGGATCGTCCGAGCCCGACTCAACGTCTTGATATCGGGCGGTACCGGCTCTGGTAAGACGACACTCCTCAACGCCCTCTCAGAGTCGATTCCGACGAGCGAGCGCATCGTCACGATCGAGGACTCCGCGGAGCTACAGCTGCGACAGCCACATGTGGTCCGCCTGGAGACGCGCCCGCCCAACATCGAGGGCCGAGGCCAGATCGATCAGCGTCAACTCGTCATCAACTCACTCCGCATGCGTCCCGATCGGATCATCGTGGGCGAGGTTAGGGGATCGGAAGCGATCGACATGCTCCAGGCGATGAACACGGGGCACGACGGCTCGCTCACGACGCTCCACGCGAACACGCCTCGCGATGCGTTGGCCCGCCTCGAGACGATGGTCTCCATGGCCAACCTCAATCTGCCGGAGCGAGGCATGCGCCAGCAGATCGCGAGCGCGATCGACATCGTGGTTCACGTCTCGCGACTCGCCGACGGCAAGCGGAAGGTCATTCAGATCGCCGAGCTGGTCGGGATGGAAGGGGAGGTCATCACGATGCAGGACCTCTTCACCTTCGATCGCTTCGGCATAGACACGGATGGCAGCGTACTCGGCAGCTTCAAGGCGACGGGAATCAGGCCGCGCTGCGCCGACCGTCTTCAGGCGTACGGTATCGATCTTGCCGAGACGCTCTTCGCCAACGCCGACTACGGCTTCCCGAAGGAGAAGGCAGTATGAGCGGGATCCTGGGCCAAAACGGCATCGTCGCCGTTGCCCTCTTCGCCTCCATCGCGCTGGCCATGCTGGCGCTCGTGCTGGTGTGGGAGGGTATCCGGCGACTGCAAAGACAACGCTCGTTGGTCACGCAGCTTCGTGCGCTCGGGAAGCCGGGATCGATCGCCTCTGGAGGCGCAAGCGGGCTGCTAAGGGCCGTCGAGAAACAGGGGCCCGCATGGGCGGAGAGCCTCATGCTTCGGCTCCCTCACCAGAGGGACCTGAAGAACTTCCTCGAGCAGGGGGATGTCGGCTGGACCGTCGGGACGTTCTTGATGCTGACGGTGGGTTCTGCTGCCGCCTTCGGCCTCTCGGCCATGGTGCTGACGCCCACTCCCGTCCCGCTGGTGGCCGCGGCGATCGGTGCGGTGATCCCGTACATCCACGTTTCGCGTAGACGGAAGAAGCGCTTCGCCAAGTTCGAGGAGCACTTCCCGGAAGCCATCGACATTCTGGGCAGGGCCATCCGGGCGGGACACGCTTTCTCGACCGGGCTGGAAGTCGTCGCCGAGGAGGCCAACGCTCCGGTATCCGACGAATTCAGACAGGTTTACGAGGAGCAGAAGTTCGGACTTCCGCTTCCTGAATCGTTGCTTGCGCTCGCCGATCGTATGGCGATTCTGGACGTCCGGATCTTCGTGACGGCCATCATGATACAGCGCGAGTCCGGCGGTAATCTGGCCGAGATCCTCGACAACCTGGCCTACGTGATTCGTGAGCGTTTCAAGTTCCGCAGGCAGCTGCGGGTGCACACGGCACACGGAAGGATGACGGGCTACGTCTTGGCTGTCGCGCCGCTCGTCGCCGGCATGGGCATGTATATGCTGAATCCCGACTACATGGGGGTTCTGTTCACGGAACCAGGAGGCCGCATGATGCTCGCGGTCGCGGTATCGCTCCAGCTGTTCGGCTTCCTGGTCATCAGAAAACTGGTACAGATCAAGTATTAACGACAAGACAGCCTCGTTAGGACGGGAATGATGACGTTACTGGTGATATTCTACGCATCCATGGCCGCGGGCCTTTTAGTCGTAGGCTTCGCCAACCTGCTTCCGAGCCAGACTCGCGTGATGAAGCGGCGGCTGGCGCTCCTTCAGACTGGAGCTTCGAGCTACCGCGAGCTCCAGGAGCAACGCCGTCGTCAAGCGAAGCGGGATCGGTTCGAGACGCTGCTATCGACGCTCGGCACCAGAGTCAGCAGCACGAGCAGCAGCATGCCGCAGACGCGTCAGTGGCTCGCCCACGGCGGGTACAGAAGTCAGCAGGCGGGGACCATCTTCATGGGGCTGCGCGTCACGTTCGCCGCGCTGGGCGTTGCGGCCGTCTTCCTTCTGACGACCGTGGCACAGATGACGTTTCAACAGATTCTGATGTTGGCGGCGATCGGCGGCCTGTTCGGTTGGATGCTGCCCTATTTTCACGTGAGCCGGAAGGTCCGCAAGCGGCAGGAGAGCATTCGCCTGGCGCTCCCCGACTCGCTCGACCTCATGGTCGTATGCGTCGAGGCCGGCCTCGCCCTGAACCAGGCGATCGTGCGCGTGGCGGAGGAGATCGACCGCGTCAGCCCCGAGATGTCGGAGGAGCTCACGGTCGTGAACTTGGAGATACGCGCCGGAACACCGCGCGACGAAGCGCTCCGCCACTTCGCCGAGCGGACGGGCGTGGAGGACGTCAAGGCCTTCGTGAGCATGCTGTTGCAGACCGACCGGTTCGGCACGTCAATCGCCGATTCGCTGCGGGTGCATGCCGACACGCTGCGCACGAAGCGCAGGCAGCGCGCGGAAGAGGCGGCAGCGAAGCTCACGGTCAAGATGCTGTTTCCACTGATTATGTTCGTGTTTCCCGCTTTCTTCGTCGTCCTGCTGGGTCCATCCATCTTCCTGTTCAAGGACTTCTTTGGGGGAGGGATCGGGAACTAGAAGCGTTGGCGGCTTCGTGAGCAAAGCGCCGACGGTGCTGTCCGTACGGAACGGCGAGCGGGGGAGCTCGCTCGGCGACCGCATCGGTCTCGCGGATCGGTGGTGGCCGCAGTTGAAGGGTCTACTGGACTGGAGAAGGGTGAGGGGTTGCTGATCACGTCCAGCCAGGGCGTGCACATGTGGTGGATGAAGTTCCCGCTCGATGTGGCGCTGCTTGACAAGGACGGCAGGGTGGTCGCTCTGTATCGCGACCTCCAACCGGGCAAGCGAACGCGCATGCATTGGGATGCGCATTACGCTCTCGAGTTGCCCGTCGGGTTGATCGACGAGAGCGGAACTCGTGAGGGAGACGTGCTGGAATGGGAGGCGAGCGAGGCCTGATCTCGCGCCGACCCGCAGTTGTCTTCTTAGATCGCACTTAGCAGCAGGCAGGAAACCGATGAACATGACGAGCGCAACCGTCGAGATCCATCCGCAGGAGTACGAGAACGCCGCTGCAGTAGGAGCGCCGGGCTTGCCGATGACGCTCGAGCAGACGGGACTCTCCGAGTCTTTCGTCTCCGAACTGCTGATGAAGACGATGTACGTTCAAGGCGCGCGAACCGGGAATCAGCTGTCGGCCTTTGTTCGGCTCTCCTTCGCGATCCTCGACGACCTGCTTCTCACGCTGCAGCAGCGACGACTGATCGAGGTGCGCGGCACCGAGGGGAAGGGTCGTCGTGGATACACCTTTGCGCTGACCACCGAAGGCCGCGAGCGCTGCCGCGAGATCATGACCACGAGCAGGTACGTCGGTCCCGCTCCGGTGCCGCTGACGCAATACTGCGCCATCGTCGAGCATCAGAAGGTGGAGGACGCCGAGGTCGACGAGCAGCAAGTCTCCGACGGTCTCGCCCACCTCGTCCTACACGACGACTTCCGAGAATCGCTGGGTCCCGCGATCAACTCTGGGCGCTCGCTCTTCCTTTACGGCCATGCGGGGAACGGCAAGACCGTGCTTGCCGAGGCCATCGCCGAGATGCTGGGCGATGCCATCTACATCCCGTTTGCCGTGGAGGTGGACGGTCAGGTCATCGCGATCTACGACCCGGTGTTCCACGAAGCCGTCCCAGAAGTGGGTGGTCGTGGGGATCTCGACTCGGCCTGGATGGACCCGGAGCAGGAGTACGACACGCGCTGGCTCCGCATCCGACGCCCGGTCGTGATGGTGGGGGGTGAGCTCATGCTAGACGATCTGGAGCTCCAGTTCGACCAGCTGGCAGGGGTGTTCCGTGGTCCACCGCAGATGAAGGCGAACGGTGGCGTGTTCATCATCGACGACTTTGGCCGCCAGCGCGTCCGGCCCAGGGATCTTCTCAATCGTTGGATGGTTCCCCTCGAGAAGCACGTTGACTTCCTGAGCCTTCCGATGGGACACAAGTTGCCGGTTCCCTTCCAGTGCCTGTTGATCTTCGCCACCAACCTCGATCCTGCCGAGCTCGTGGAGGAGGCATTCCTTCGCCGAATCCGGTACAAGATCCTCGTCGACAACCCCACGCGGGAGCAGTACGCCGAGATCTTCAAGCAAGCGTGCGAGCACCGTGGCTTGCCGTACACGCCGCATGCCGTCGACTTCGTATTCGAGGAGTATTACTCCCGGCCGGATCTGCAGGAGCGAGCCTGCCATCCGCGGGACATCACGAACCATCTGATGGACATCGCGCGGTACAAGAAGCGCGATGCGGACCTTTCACCCGAGTTGCTACGCATGGCTTGTGATGCCTATTTCCTCGACATGGTCGACGCAGGTGACGAGATGGACGGTGAAGGTAGCGCCGGGCGCTACAACACGGGCTCGTCGTTGGAAGAAGGTCGACGCGGCGCGGGGCCGGAGGCTCGCAGTCAGGATCGCCTCGACATTGGCAGGTTCGACGCCTGAGGAAAGGTTGATAGCCCACCGTGCATCTCGGAGGAGGCCCGCAGACGAAGGAGGAAGGACGGAGTGACTCATGAGTGAGACGTCAGCCTCTCGATCAAAGACCTGGATGGAGCGTATGGGGCTCACGGTCGAGGAGATTGAGCGCTCGGCTTCTGATCTGGGTGAAAGCGCTCCGTCGACTGCACCGGGCGGTCGCACCGTCCAGAGCGGAGCCGGCCTGATGCCGCCCGCCGCCATGCCGACGTCTGCCGCGGCCACGAGCTCCAGCGAGATCCGGGCCGCATACAACGGCTACCTGCTTCAGCAGGAAGATGCGTTGGACGAGGGAATCGGCCGGCTCCGAGAAGAGGCGCTCCGTGTCGCCAGGATCGATGCCGATGCCGGGGTGCCTCAAGCCGACGTCGAAGGTCGCTCGGAATCGGAGTCGGAGCTCGCGCAGCGCTGTCAGGCTTTCTTCGAGCGGTGGCAGTCCCACGAACGACGCCGCGTCGATGACATCATTGCCACGAACGAAGAAGAGATCTCGGAGAAGCTGGGCCTGACCTCGATTGCGATCGACCGCTTCGAACGATTGACCAACGACATCATCCGCCTGAAGGCGCGCGTCTCGACGCGCCGTCTCGAGGTGGCGCGGGAGCTCAGCCAGAGCGAGGAAACGGCGAAGGAAAGAGGCATCCCTACGAAGGTCTACCTTTCGGCCATCGGTTTTCTGGGACTGGTCGAGTTCTTCGCAAACGCACCCGTGTTCGGCGCGCTACTGCCGCGCGACCCGCTGACCGAGCGACAGATACATCTCGTGGCGGAGACTTCGGAGGGCTGGTTCGCCGGGGCGCAGCGCGTGTTCGCGCAGCTGATCCTGCGCCCGGATGCCGCTTTGCTGGCGGCTGGCGTCGTGACATTCCTCTGCGTTCTGGCCCATTTCTTCGGCCACTCGCTTCGAGACTTCGTGGTCAAGCGGGATCAGGAGGCCAAGCGGCACGCCGTCACTGCCCGCTCCGTCACGGAGAACGTCGTACCGATGATCCTCGGTGGCGTGGGGCTCGTCCTTGTTCTTTCCGTGTTGTTCGTCGCCCGCGTGAAGTTGGGCGAGGTCGGCGAGGAGCAGTATGAGCAGGATATCACGGTCGTCGAAGAGCTGAGGCGGAACGCTGGCTGGCTGCGGGTCGACGGAGACCTGCTTGCCGCCAACGAGCAGGCGAATCGCGCTGATGACATGGAAGCGGCCGCCACGGAGCTTCGGGAGTACGCGGCCTCGATGAGCCGCCTGAGCTGGCCCATCCTCCTGCTCAACACGACCCTTGTTCTCTGCGCGATCTCGGCGGCGTACTTTCACCGTCGTGACGACCGACGCGAGTTCTTCAACGAGAGCCCGTTCGAAGAGGAGCGGTCGGACCTAATCAGAGCCGCCGAAGCATCGGCGACGGAGGTCACGACGTTGCTCGCCGAGCTGGTGCGCAGAATACGGGTCCTCAAGGGCATGTTGGCGGCGAAACCCCTGGACAACTGGCGAAGCGTATCTCACCAGCTGGAGGCGGTCGTTGCGCTCTATCGGGCGGAGAACGGGCGCGCGCGGGGTCTTGACCCCCGAACGATCCCGGCGTTCGCCGAGCCCGTAGACCTGATGCTCGAGGTGGATGAGGACTACGAGCGTGACCTGATGGCCCGCGACCCGTTAGAATACGAACGGGAGCGGCAGTCGCTCAAGGATCGATTCGAGCAGGTTCGCAAGCGTTTCGTCCAGGAGGCAATCGCCGGGCATGGGTGAGAGGACAGGTCGTAGAAGCGTGGGGAAGAAGAGCAGGACTACCAGCTGGAGCTCGCGCAGAAGCTCGCCAACGAGCGGATCTCGGCGCTTCGGCACGGCGATCACATCGCTGCCTTCCAAGTACTGCAGCTCTCGCTTGCCGAGCCGCCACGCCGATGGTCGCAGGCGGTGCCGACGAAGGAGTTCGACGGCATGGATGTCGCGCGCGACTCGATCACTCTCTCGCGCTTCCTTCGGGACGCAAAAGACTACCTGAAACCCTTCTCACAAGCGGCCGACCGAGACAACATCACCGGAACCGATCTTCTTTCCACGTTACACGATGTCGGCGAGGAGATCCGTGCCTATCCCGAGTATGCGCCTACGCTGTACCTGTTCTCGGACATGCTTCAATCGAACCGCATTATCGACATGGAAGGGCTCCGCCGAATGCCCAGGGACGGTTGGGCGGAGGCCGCGGCGGCCAACGGTATGCTGCCTGACCTTCGTGGCCTGTGTGTGGTGGTGGTGGGAGCTCGGGTCGATACGGAGTCTGCGCAACGTGTGAAGAAGTTCTGGGTGGACTACTTTAAGGCGACCGGCGCTACGTTGAGCGACGAGAACTACATGCATCGTCCGGTCACCGTGCCTTCCCGACCCTGCCCTGGGATTCAGGAGTAGGGGCAACTCGTTCACGGCAGACGTGGACACAACAAAGGAGTGTGAAATGAACCGAAAGGTTCTCTACCTGATCGGGATCGTCATCCTCCTCATCTTCCTCCTCACGCAGTGGCTCTAAGCCTGGCCTGGCTGCTTAGAGCGTAGGCCCAAGCCTACCACACATCTGCCACCTGCTCCGTCCTTAGCCAACGGACGGAGCAGCGGTTCATCCCTGCGAGTCAGCTCCGGGTGGCGGCTCCGACGCCGTCCGGCCCGCTCAATCCGTGCCCATATGACACCGCGGGCGCGACGACGCTGTTGTTCAGGATGACCACGGTCGCCTCAGGTCGGCACGGCGTATGGAGACCAGAAGCAGGTTGATGGCGAGGGCGATCGTCAGCAGGATCGCTCCGAGGGCGATCGCGAGGCCGAAGTTGCCCCGCCGCGTCTCGAGCACGATCGCGGTCGTCATCACTCGTGTCTCGCCGAGGATGTTTCCTCCGACGATCATCACGGCCCCGACCTCGCTGATAATGGCCCCGAAGCCGGCCGCCACGGCGGCCAAGAGGGACGCCCGCGCCTCCCGCAACGTGACCAGAACCGCCTCGAGCCTACTCGCGCCGAGCGCCCGCGCCTGAAGCTGCAGATCCGGCGGCATTTCGGTGGCCGCAGCAAGGCTGATGGCCGCCACATACGGTGCGGCAATCGCCGTCTGCGCGAGGATGATGGCGCCCGGCGAGTACAGCATCCCCAGGCCTCCAAGCGGCCCTGAGCGTGAAAGCACGAGGTAAACCGCGAGCCCCACGACAACCGGCGGCAACGCAAGGGCCGTGTTGACCAACGCCACCGTGGGTCCTTTCAGGCGAAAACGAGACAGTCCAATAGCGGCGCCAATCGGAAGCCCCACGAGGGTCGCCAGCCCCAGAGCCGTGCCCGAGATGTAGAGCGAACGGAGCACGATCTCCCAGAGGCGTAGATCTCCCGATGTGAGGAGTCTCCAAGCCTCCGTCAACGGATTCATCCGGACCGAGCTCCGATCAACCGCAGCGCCGGTCGGCGTGTGCCGGAGGCACGGACCGGCAGAGCAGTCGTCCTCGCAAAGAGGACGGTGGGCCTTGGGGTGTCTCCAGGTCCTTTCTGGCCCCCATTCTTGCCTCCGAGCCGCTGGTGCCGGGGGCTTCCGAGGCACCGCGCGTCCGCGTGGCTTGGCTCCGACTTGGCCATGCCTCCAGCGCCTCATCGCCAGGCGTTGTGGAATGGAACAGCGGGCGGCCGTAACCATCCAGGTAGCCATCGATGGCGCGCCGGCCCTGCGGCGAGGTCAGCCAGTCCTGAAGTTCGCGGGCCTGCGCTTCTCTCGGCGAGCCACGGACGATGATGACGGAGTAGACGTTCCTGAGCCGAGGGTCTCCCTCGAACAAGACGGCGAGGTCGAGATGGGGCTCCATGGCGTAGAAGGTGGAGCGATCGGTGAGGGCGTAGGCGCCTCGTTCGCTGGCCATCTGGAGCACCGGCCCCATCCCCTGCCCGGCTTCCTGGTACCACTTCCCCTCCGGCACGATGTCGGCGGCTCTCCACAGCTCCCGCTCGCGGCTGTGCGTGCCGGAGTTGTCGCCTCTCGAGAGAAAAAGCTCCCCCGAGTCCGCGATCGTTTGCAGGGCCTCGGAAGCGGCGCTCGAGGAGGCGACGCCGGCAGGATCCGCCGGAGGACCGACGATGACGAAGTCATTGAACATGATTGGCACGCGGGCTTCCCCGTAGCCGTCGGCCACGAACGCCGCCTCCTCGCTCGGATCGTGGACGATCAGGAGGTCGGCGTCGCCCCGTCTGCCGAGCTCGAGGGCTTCACCGCTGCCGACAGCAAGGGGCCGGACGGCCGCACCGAGAACCTCCTGCCGGTACGCCTCGAGAAGGTGTGCCAGCAAGCCCGAGTCCTCGACAGAGGTCGTGGTGGCCAGGAGAACGGCCTCCGGCCTGTCGTGGGCGCAGCCGGCGGCCAGCAGTGCCGCAGCCAGCCAGGAAGCAGTGAGCACGTAGGAGCCTCGCCTCAGCCGTGTCTTATCCACCGCACTATCTCCCGCAAGTTGGCTCTTTTTCCACTCATGAGGATCGCTACACGGTAGATTCGGCCGGCCACCCAGGCCGAGCCCAGCATCCCCAGCACGAGAAGGCCCACCGAGCCCGCCAGCTCGAGGGCGGGTACGTGCGAGATCGCCAGCCGGGCCGGAACAATCATCGGGCTGAACAACGGGACGAGCGAGCCGACGACCGCCCACCCGGAGTCCGGGCTTTCGATGATTCCGATCACGAGGATGAAGCCCACGACGATGATGACGACCAGCGGAGTCACGACCTGCTGCGCGTCCTGCTCGTTGCCCAGAGAGGCCCCCGCAGCAAGGAAGAGGCCAGCGTAGAGCAGATAACCGAGGGTGAAATAGATGAGGGCCCAGGCGAGAAGCCCGAGCGGAAGCTGCACCTGCGCCAAGTCTATGCCCTCCGCCGCCAGCGCTGATGTCAGGCCTGGAAGGCCATACAAGCTGAGCAGGGTCCCTATTGCAGCCCAGATGGCAATCTGCGTCAGGCCGACAGCACCCACGCCGAACATCTTCCCGAGCATCATCTCCCAAGGCCGTACGGACGACATCATCACCTCGACGACGTTGGAGCTCTTCTCCTCGAGGACCGCTCGGACGATCAGCTGGCCGTAAATCAGGAACATCATATACGTGACCACCGCGAACAACATGGCCACTATCTGGAAGGCCTCGCGAGATCTCTCGCCCTCCGGCGTCACCAGGATAATCTGGAGATCGACGCCTCTGAACAGGCGCCTGGTGTCGATCTCCTCTATCCCGAGCTCCCTCAGCCTGGTGGCGACGAGGGCGCCACGGATCCCATCCCGCAGCTCGCGACCCTGGCGACTCGAGATAGCACGACGCGTCAGGAGTCGAACGCTACCCCCGTCGGCGGGATCTTCAGCGACGACCAGGAGGCCGTCGAGGCTCGTTGCCATAAGCGAAGCGCGAAGCTCCTCTTCGCGGCGCTCGTGCACCCCGCGAACGGGCTGGACCGTCCAGCGCTCGCCTAGCACATGGCCCACGTCGCTCTCCACCCGGCCGCTATAGTCCAGCACGCCCAGGTTCAGGCCCGCATCCTCGGACGCTCCACGGGACACCACGAGCTGCGGCAGGAAGACTATCCCGACGAGGATGACCGGCAGGCCGAACGTCGCGATGAGAAACCACCTCGCCCGCACACGCTCCAGGTACTCGCGTTTCGTGATGGCCCATGTCCTTTGGCTCACGAGACCCCTTCCGCGTCGGCCTCGGCCGCTCGCGCGCCGGCCCGCTCGAGGAAGATTTCGCGGAGCGAAGGCTCGGCCAGTTCGAAATGGCGGATGCGCACGCTCTCCGAGAGGGCAGCTCTCAGGATCTCCTGTGGATTCGCGCCATCCTCGAGGCGGATCTCGAAGTAGTTTCCGTGGTCGCTGACACGACGGACGCACGGAAGCCGCCGGAGGAAGAACGCGTCACCCTCTAGGCTGAGGAGGACCTCCCGGCGACCTGCCGAGGCCTTGATTTCCACCAGCGGACCGTCGAGCACCTTTCGGGCTCCGGCAATCATGCAAACGCGATCGCACAGGCGTTCAGCATCCTCGATCCGGTGTGTCGAGAAGAGCACCGTGGAGCCCTGACGTTGGCGCTCGAGCACGATTTCCTTGAGCAGGTCCACGTTGAGAGGATCGAGGCCGCTGAACGGCTCATCCAGGATGAGGAGATCCGGCCGATGGAGGACCGTGGAGAGGAACTGGACCTTCTGCTGCATGCCTTTCGACAGTGTATCGACTCGATCCGTGGAGCGATCCGCGAGCTCCAGACGTTCGAGCCAATGCTTCGCCTCGGCCCTGGCATCGGCCTGCCGCATTCCCTTGAGAGTTCCGAGGAAGACGAGATGATCCAACACTCTCATCCTCTGGTAGAGACCTCTCTCCTCCGGGAGGTATCCCACCCGTGACCGCACCGCGTCGTCCACCTGTCTGCCCAGCACTTCGACCCGGCCACGATCGGGTCCGATGATGTCGAGGATGATTCGAAGAGTCGTTGTCTTACCCGCCCCGTTGGGTCCGAGCAGGCCATAAATGGAACCGCTGGGTACGGACAGATCGAGATCCTCGACGGCCGTCTGATTGCCGAAGGACTTGGCAATGCCCCGCAGGTGGATGGCTCGGTCGATCATGCCCGCCGCCGAGGAGGGTGTTCAGGTGGCGTCAACCTCGCGTCCGGGGTGAATCTGCCGCAAGGCCGCCTACGGCTGTCGAGACCGGGGTACCTCTTTGTATATTCGGTGGCTGCGGGAAAGACCGGCGGTCCGGCCTCGTCCGAAAGCCGCTGGAGACCAAGGCGCAGCTTCAACACACCGAACATCTCCGGGAGCGGTCATATGGCGATCTATCGCGTGAATTACTACTCCACGGTCACAGTAGGGAGCGGTGGACGGATCACCATCCCGCAGGAGATGCGCGACGACATGCGGCTGGAAGATGGTGCGACGCTCACCGCTCGGCTCGAAGAGAGCGAGACCGGCCAGCGCCAGCTCACTCTGTGGAAATCCGAAGACGAGAGCTAGCTCCCCCCCAACACCTCAGCCCGGCACGGGTGCCGGGCGCTCTCCGAAGTTTATCGCCATCGCTCCGAACAGGAGCTCGAGGAAACCGCAGCGCACGAATCCCGAGCGCTGCATCAACCCGATCAACTCCTGCTGGGCCGGACAGCGACGGAGAGACTCGGGGATATACAGGTAGGCGTCAATGTCCCTGTGCAGCAGCCAACCGACGAGGGAGCCACTGGCCTCCAAATAGCGAAAGTACAAGCGTTTCAATACCGGAGTCGGAGGTTTGCCGAAGTCCAGGGACAGGAGCTTGCCTCCCGGCTTCAGGCACCGCCGGATCTCGGCGAGGCCGCTGCCGAGATCGGCGAGATTCCGCAGTCCGTAACCAATCACGACCCGGTCGAACGTTTGGTCCCGGAAGGGTAGGTCAAGGGCGTCGGCTCCGGTCCAGAGTACGGAGTCGGCGCCTCTGCGCTGCCGGCCGACCTTGATCATCGGCGGCGTGAGATCGGCGGCCACCACGCTCCCAGAGCGCGTCGATGGCGCCCCGACGCCCCGGTGGGTGCTCGCCAGCGCCAGGTCGCCGGTCCCGGCGGCGAGGTCCAGCACGCGAAATCCCGGTTCGAGATCAGCTAGGTCGAGCAGATACCGCTTCCATCGACGATGAAGGCCGAGCGACATCACATCGTTGGTCAGGTCGTACCGACGGGCAATCCGCCCGAAGAGACCGCGCACGTAGCGCCGGTGGCCCGCCGGCTCGCCGATCTCTGAGCGGATGCGCGATCTTCGACCTAGTCTTCCCGTCATGACGCCTCTCTGAGCCGGGAATTTCCCCGGCCTCCGGGTTGATGTCAAATATGGTGTGGGTGGTTGGGCTCGCCTGCGTGGAGGGACCTTCCTAGCTTGTTGCGCCCGTCCATTCCAGGAACTCTCACAGCTTCCCGGTGGCGACATTGGACCCATCCGTGATGACAATCGAGCGTGAGAAGGTCGGCCCCCTCCCCGTGTGGGGATGGGCCGTCGCGTGCGGCCTCGTGGTTTGGGCTCTCTACGTCTTCACCCTGGCGCCGACGACCGCCTTCTGGGACACGTCGGAGTACATCGCCACGGCGCACATCCTGGGCATGCCGCATCCACCAGGGAACCCGCTGTTCGTGGTGCTGGGTCGCGTCTGGGAGCTGCTCCTCGGTTGGACCGGGTTGAGCGTTGCCGCCCGCATCAATCTCTTCAGCGCCTCGGTCTCCGCCGGCGCGGCGGTCTTCTGGTTCCTTGCTGTAGCACGCATATGGGCTCACCCGCGCTTCGCCGCGAATCGTAGGGTCGTCGTGGTGGCCGCCTTCGTGAGCGTCTGGGTGGGAGCCACAGCATTCACGGTCTGGAACCAGTCCAACGTGAACGCGAAGGTGTACACGGTATCTCTGCTCTTCGTAGCGGTGGTGACTTATCTCGCCATGGTCTGGGAAGACCACGTCGGAACGCCCCGCGGCGACCGGATCTTCGTCCTCTGTGCCTTCCTGCTGGGTCTCGGGGCGGCCAACCACACGATGTCACTGCTCCCGGTCGGTGCGCTCGGGTTTTTCGTACTCTGGCACGACTGGAAGACGATCCTACGCTGGAGGCTGATGGGAACGGCGCTCCTGTTCGTGGCGATCGGGTTCTCGGTCCAGGTCGCCTTCGTACCCATTCGGTCCGCCCAGAACCCGATCATCGACGAAGCCGACGCGGAGTGCGAGAGCCTCGTGTCCGCGGCCCTCACCCCGCTCAAGCTCGTGCCGGTGGTGTCGGCCGCGGTTCCGGACGGGGCCGTGTGTGAGCCCCTGCGTGCTTCCCTGGCCCGCGATCAGTATGGAAAGCCGCCTCTGACCGAGCGCCAGTCGCCCTTCGCGGCGCAGCTCGCGATGTTTGCCCAATACTTCGACTGGCAGTGGGCGCACACGCTGCCCAGCCGGGTTCGCTGGGTAGGAACCATCGCCTTCATCGCCCTTGGCCTCACCGGACTGAGACGGCACTGGCGTGGAGATCGCGACAGCTTTGTGTATTTCTTCGTATTGCTGCTGACGCTGACGCTGGGCCTCATCATCTACCTCAACTTCAAGTATGGGTTCTCGCTCTATCCCGACATCCCCATCGACTTCCATGAGGTTCGCGAAAGGGACTACTTCTACGTGCTCGGTTTCTACTTGTGGGGACTCTACGCGGGAATGGGCATCGCGGTCCTATGGGAACGCGTGGCCTCCCGGTTCGACGGCGGGCAGTCGGGTTACGGCAGGGCGGCGCCGATCCTCGGCCTGGCGCTCATACCGCTCGTATTCAACTTCGGTATGGCCGATCGGCGAGGAGACTTTTCGGCTCGCGACTGGGCGTACAACATCCTCCAATCGGTGGAACCGTACGCGATCCTGTTTACGAACGGAGACAACGATACCTTCCCACTCTGGTATCTGCAGGAGGTGGAGGGGATTCGACGGGATGTCACGGTCATCGTGCACTCGTATCTCGGGACGTCGTGGTACCCGAAACAGCTCCGGGAGCTTACCAAGCCGTGCCCGGAAGGCGTGGACCCGCTGGCAACGCCGACCACGACGGTCTGCCAACGTCCCTTCGAGCCGAGCGACTTGGTGCCTCTGTACCGGGACCTGGGTGCAACG
>JARRMU010000110.1:0-9380 GCA_037385645.1 Gemmatimonadales bacterium | reverse complement strand
GATCCGCAATATCGCCGATCAGATGGAGCGCCGGGGGTATGTCGCCGATCGGGCCATCGCGACGGCGGTCCACCTGGCGCAAGCGCTCGGCAAACCCCTGCTGGTCGAGGGCGAGGCCGGCGTCGGCAAGACCGAGATCGCCAAGGTGCTGGCGGAGATCCTAGGGACGGAACTCATCCGGCTGCAGTGCTATGAGGGGCTGGACGTGCACACGGCCTTGTACGAGTGGAACTACCAGCGCCAGCTTCTGCGAATCCGTGTCGAAGAAAGCGGCGGTACGAGCGCTGAAGAGCTGGAGGCGACGATCTTCGGCCGGGAGTACCTCCTCGAGCGTCCCCTGCTCCGAGCGATCACACGACCCGAGCCGCCGGTACTGCTGATTGACGAGATCGACCGTGCCGACGAGGAGTTCGAGGCGTTTCTGCTGGAGCTGTTGTCGGACTTCCAGGTATCGGTCCCCGAGCTCGGCACGATCGAGGCGACCACGCGGCCTCACGTCGTCCTCACGTCGAACAGCACCCGGGAGCTCAGTGATGCACTGCGTCGCCGGTGTCTCTATCTCTGGATCGACCACCCTTCGTTCGAGAAAGAGCTCCAGATCCTCCGTACCCACCGCGGGCGCCCGCCGACGGAGGTGGATGAGGAGATCGTCCGCTTCGTCCAGCGGCTGCGCGCCAGTCAGCTGTACAAGACGCCGGGGGTCGCAGAGACACTGGACTGGGCGGAGGCTCTCGACTCACTCGGGGTCACGAGCCTTGATGGAGAGGTCGTCCGAGCCACGCTCGGGTGCCTGTTGAAGGACCGGCACGACATCGCCGCCCTCGCTGCCAACGGCCTGGGGGAGATTCTGGAGGACGCGCCCACCGATTCGTCGGAGCCGTCATGACCGCATCGGCCGCGCTGGAGCGCCCGCTCGAGTGGACCGCTCGCTTGGGCCAGGCGCTCCGGGAGGAGGGGGTGCGCTGCACGATCCTGGAGTCGCTGGCCGCCTGCGAGGCGCTGGAGTGGCTCGACGCTTCGGACTCGCTCGACGTGTACTTCGGGCTCAAAGCGGCCTTCACCTCGTCTCCCGACCACGAACCCGCCTACGAGCGCTGTTTCTGGACGCTCTGGGGGGGAAGTCGACCGGGGGAGGCGGCTTCCGTCGACCGCAGCGCCTCGGCGCACGGTGAGCCTGGGGCGGCCGGAGCCGCAGCGGCCTCCTCGACTGTCCTCGAGCGACTTCATCGAGCTGGCACCTCGCAAGAAGGCCTAGAGCGGCACGACCCGGAGGTGGCCGGCGCCTCCTACAGCCCCGACGAGCGCCTCTCCCAGCGCTCGTTCGAACGAATGGACGAGCGTGACCTGCGCCGCGTAGACCGTGTCTTCGACCGAATCCTGCTCCGACTCGCCACCCGGAAGAGCCGCCGGTACCGTCCGCACCGCCACAAGGGGCGGCTCGACCTTCGCCGCAGCTTCCGAGACGCCGTCGCACACGACGGCGAGCTTCTGCGGCTGGCCAGAAGGCGACGAAGGCTCGAGCGCCCGCGCGTCGTCCTCCTGTGCGACGTCAGCGGCTCGATGGAGCGATACAGTCGCTTCCTGCTTCGCTTCCTACTCGCGGCCGGTCGCGACCGGGATGTCGAGAGTTTCGTGTTTTCCACGCGCCTGACCCGGCTTACGCCCTGGCTCTCGGCCTCGCACCTGGATCAGGCGCTCGATTCGCTCCGAACCCGCGTGCATGATTGGTCGGGGGGGACGCGAATCGGGGAGTGCCTGGATGAGTTCGTGCGCACACACGGACGATCCCTGCTGGGCCAGCGGACCGTCGTGGTCATCCTCAGTGACGGCCTGGATCGGGGCGATGTGGGCCTCTTGGAGCGCGCCATGCGCGCCATGCACCGAAGGGCGCGGAAGGTGATCTGGCTAAATCCGCTACTCGCGAGCGTCCAGTACGAGCCTGCCGCGAGGGGGATGCGCGCCGCGCTTCCCCACGTCGATGTCTTCGCGCCCGGGCATAACCTCGAGAGCCTGCTGGAGCTCGAGCGACACCTGACCCTGGCTTGAACCCTTGAGCTTGAAGCGAACCATGAGACCCAAGAGCCTCTCCGTCGCCGCAGCCGTGGCGCTTCTTTTGATCGCCGACACCGTCATCCCCGCGGTCGCACAACCCGCCCCCGGTACGCTAGAGACCATCGACAGCGTTTTCGTCTCTCAGGCCGGTGATACGGTGGCCGCGCAGTACGGTTTTCTATGGGTGAGAGAGAACCGATCCGAGCAGAACGACCGGATGATCCGTCTCGGCTTCGTCCGCTTCCCGAGCACGTCGAACGACCCCGGACCGCCGATCGTCTACCTGGCGGGCGGGCCCGGGAGCTCCGGCATCGACGCGGCGCGGGGCTCCCGCTTCCCGCTCTTCATGGCGCTTCGCGAGGCCGGGGACGTCATCGCCCTCGCCCAGCGCGGCACGCGCGGATCGATCCCTTATCTGAGCTGTCCGGATCCGTGGGTCTATCCGCTCGAGCAGGCGCTGACGCGCGAGACCTTCCTGCTGACGATGACAGAATGGGCTCGGATCTGCGCCGATTACTGGCGCGGATTGGGCATCGACCTTGCCGCCTATAATACGGTCGAATCCGCGGACGACGTGGAGGATCTTCGGCAGGCACTCGGAGCGGAGCAGGTGAGCCTGCTGGGTATCAGCTACGGGACTCACCTCGCGCTCTCGGTGATCAGGAGACACCCTGCCGCCGTGAATCGCGCGGTGCTTGCCGGCGTGGAAGGACCCGATCAGACCCTCAAGCTCCCGAGCGGCCCCCAAGCGGTGCTGGTACGAGTGGACAGCCTCGTGCGCGCCGACAGTGCGGCGGCCGCCAGATATCCCGACTTCCTCGGGTCGGTGACCGCGGTCCTGGATAGCCTGGAGCGCGCCGCCGTGACCTTGGAGGGACGCGATCCAACCACGGGCGCGCCGGTCCCGTTGACGATCGGGAAGTTCGACGTCCAGTGGCTCACCGCCGGATCGATAGGCAACAGTCAGATCCTCAGTCAGCTGCCCTCGATTTACGAGCGGCTGGGTGCGGGCGATTACGCTTCGATCGCACCGTTCGTCGCCAGCAGCCGGTCTCGGAGCATGCTGGCGATGACCTTTGCCATGGACTGTGCGTCAGGCGCGTCCGCCGAGCGGCTGGACCGGATCCGGAGAGAGGCCGAGGAGACCCTGCTCGGAGACGCCGTCGACTTCCCCCAGCCCTACATCTGCGACGCGTGGCCTCACGCGGCCCCCGACGAAGCCTTGTGGACGCCCGTCCGTTCGGGCATCCCGGTTCAGTTCATCAGCGGTACGCTGGATGGACGCACGCCGGTCTCGAACGTGGATGAAGTGCGACAGGGCTTCCGAAACAGCGGACATCTCGTGCTGAAGGGCGCCGCGCACAGCGACGATCTGCTGCTCAGCACGCGGCGCATCCCGGAGATCGTTTTGAGCTTCCTTCGCGGCGGCCCGGCGGTCGATGAGGTCGCCGTCGTTCCCTTCCGGATTCTCGTGCCCGAGTAGACATCAACCCTTCAGACCGGACTCGACACCCGCGCGTGGACTCGAGACGGGATCAGCTTTGCCGGAGAAGCGAATGAATACGTCGAAAGATCGCCTCCGACGCATCGCCGCCCACCTCGAGATTCGTCATGATCCGGCGTGTCGTAAAGATGCGAACCACCGTGCGTGGGCCCTCCCGGCTGGATTGCTCCGGCCGTTCTACCTGCACCCGGAGAATCGTGCCGGCGTCGAATGGCGTCGGGAACTTGTCCGCGTGGATGACCTGCTGACCCGAATCGACGACGCTGTAGTCGCCGCGAATCTCGTAACCCTCCTGCAGCAAGGCTGACCGAGTGGCCAGCAAGACCTGATCGAACTCGTCGGCGAAGACGAAATATCGACCCTTCTCGTCCGAGGGAGCTTCGCCGGACGCGACGGTGCCGGGCTCGGCGTCCTGTTGGCTGCCTCCGCTGGCGCAGCCGGACAGGCAGATCGCGCCGAGAATGATGATCGGGACGGCGCGCGGCCTCTCGTTCCTGCTCTTTCTGTCGTTGTCGTGGTTGTGCATCTCGTTGTCGTGTTCTTGCGTCTGATCTCGCTTGGAACGGCGATACGCGGATTATCCTGGCGCTCTCTACCCGCGAGGCGGGTCACGGATCGTCATGACGAGAGGAGTGGGCCGGATGGGGTGGGCCAGCTGGCAGATCCTGACGCCGGACGCCGACCACGGCCCGATCGGATGTGGGGCTCGGTCGATCGAATGCCCAGGTCAGTCGGAAGAGGCGCAGCCGCTCGCGTCGTAGTCACGCCGGACTGCTTCGATCGCCTCCACGAGTCCCTCACCATCGGTAGCGCTGATGGCTGGCCCTTCAGGCCCGCCAGTCGGAGTCGCGGCTGCAGCCTCGACCTGCCTGAAGGCCGCTGTCAGCGGCCCGCACGCCGCGGTCGCACCCTGGTAGGCCGCCGCCGTGCCCACCCGCTCGTACTCCTGGATGCGCTCGATGAGGATCTGGCGAGCGTCGCCGGGCGGGCTGGCGAAATCCATATCTGAATTCGCGGACGGAGCTCCGGGGCCTTGCCCGCGCGCCATCGGGACCGCCCCGGCCTGCCCGTCCGCGGTTGTCTGATTCGTCGGGATGAGTGTCTCGGCCAGTGCTCTGGCCACTGCTCTCGTCTGAAAGCGGGCGTCATCCACCATCGCCGCCAGATCCACGCGGCCCGTGGCCGATGCCGTGGTCAGTGCGCCGGCCGCGGCGGCGAGAATCGCGGTGGCCGAGGCGAGTCGGCGGATCAATCGGCGACGTCGCTGCTTCTTCCTGGCCTTGACGAAGTGGGTCACCAGATCGGATGGGGCGGGCGCCCCCCCAGTCTCCGCGCTAGCCTCATCACCGTTTGCCCGCCCCTTTTGTCCATTCGCCCCGTTGCCCTGGAGCGTTCCCGAATCCGACACGGCGGCGCTCTCCGAGGCGTCGAGCACGAACTCGAACGCGGCCTCTCTCGAACGCATCCCGGAGTTCTCGACGGAGCGGTCCGGCTTGTAGTTGCACCAGCTGACCCAGGACTTGGCTCTACCGCCGTTCAGCTTCCGCCTCGGAAGAACCTCGTAAAAGGCGGCCGGCGTGCTGCGAAAGGCGCCGGTTCGGGAATCGCGCTGGAAGAAGCCCGCCTCCCGGTTGGTCGTCTGCGATGTGAGCACGAGGGCGCACTGCCAGCGGTTCGGAAAATGAGCCAGGTGAATCCGCTCGTCGCTCTTCGAGAAGGAGATCCCCAATCTGGGATGGGCGTGATACCAGCCGACGAGCGCCCGGTCGTGCGCGCTTACCTTCAGGCTGAGCGAGAGCCAGAACTCCCTGAATCGGGCCAGGCTAGCGGGATCTTCGCCCTCCGGCATCGAGTGCGGGGCTGGGTGCGCTTCCTCGATCGACAAGTATGAAGTGTCCGACTCGGGGCAGCGGGCGAGCCGGCCCGAGAACATGCCGTATCCCTCTCGGCCGCCGGGCGCCGAGAGATGGCTCGCAATCTCCTTCAGCGCCGCTTGCCAAACGAAGAGGTCGACGGCGCGGATTTCCCCGGACTCGGCCGAGTCCCAGGACCTCGGTGTCCAGAGGATAGAGCTGCCGACCGGCTTGGGGACGGCACGGAGTGAAAGCCCGACGCCGTTACCGGAGGCATCGGACGCCGCCGGCTCTTCCCCGCCTACCTGATGCTGCCCCCACCATTCTGTCATTAGCCTCACGCTATCACGTGGCAAAACCGTGATTTACAGCGTTTTCATGCTGATCAAATTGGCTGACAAAAGGACGGTTGGGCGTAAAGGCGGGACACATGACGGTAGTAATCGGGAGATCCAGAGTCAACCCGAGCCACCCTCTGGTTGACCGGTCCGATTCGCGACGGGGAGCTATGGCAGCCGCGTCCCGCCCCCGACGACCGACTGGCTAGGTGAGAAGGTGATGTGCTGCATCAGCCAAACCGGCGTCGCACGGTCGCGGTTCAGGGCCGGCGTCCAAGCCATTCCTTTGGCGACCTCCTCCGCCACATCGTCGAGGTCCTCGTGCCCGCTCGAATCCACGATCACCGTCCGCTGGACGGCGCCCTCCTCGTTGATGAACAGGTAGAGGAGAACCGACGCCCGAACGCGGGCCTTGCGCGCCCACGGAGGATGGAGCTCGGACAGGTAGTAGATCACTTCATCGCGGTTCGTGAGCTCCGGGGCCTGCGTGTACGCGACGAACGTCGGACGGTCGGCGAGCGCCTGCTGCATCTCCCTCATGCGGGGCCCACGTAGCTGAACCGGATTCGCCGCGAACGTGGTAGGCCCGATGGTGACGCTCTCGTCAATCTCGACGGCCGTCACCACGGGCCTGGCCGGCTTCGTGATCGCTTCCGGTGGCGGCGGAATCTGGAGATACGGCGGCAGATCAAGAGCGAGCAGCGCCGAGGCTCTGCTTCTCAGGTCGGGCGCGTCGAGGCCGGGTAGGAAAGCGAGAGCTCCCGCGTGAATCAATACGGCCAGGCTCAATGCCGCGGTGTAGCGCGATGCCGCATCGAGCTTGAAGCGCTCGTGCGCCTGCGGCCTTCCGATGCGTACCGCCTCGAGTTGACGAACTCGTTCGGTCCGCAGATTCAGATCGCGCTCGGTCTCCACGCGCTCCGCGGCCTCGCCCGCGTCCTGGAGAAGACGCAGGGCTTCCCGCAACGATCGGTCGGCACCCACCTCTTCGTGCTCGAGACTCCTCAGCGCATGCTCCGCTTCCTCGATCAGCGCCAGGGCGCGAATCCCAGGTCGTCTAGCCAACCTCGGCCTCATCCTTCCCATTCGAGCTTGTCCCTCTGACGTCACTCCACAGTTTACGCTCAGCTCCGCGATCACTTCCTTAATGGGCTGAGCCCTCTCCAGGTTCCTCAAGCAAGCTCGACGTGCTCATCGGCAGGCGCAATCCACACGGGCGGGGATAACTCGGTGGCAGAGGCTCCCTTCCGCCAGGGCCTCGCCAACACGTTGTTTCTCGTTTTTATCCACACATTATCCACAATTGCCGAGCTGCATTTTTTGGAAAACTTGGTGTGGCGATAGCAGCAGCTCGATAAGGTCGAGCACACGGAACAGGTTGCGGGACCGCATGACGCAGCCGGACGAATCGGACGGAGGACACCAGGAGTAAAGGGAAGACTCCGACCCAGGCAGCCGGAACGAGGTTCGGCCGGAACGCACCGCGATGTACCCGGATGTACTCAGCCCCCGGCCACTCCTAAGAGTGTCGGGGGCTGAGAGGACGATTGACTTACCCTTGCGAGTAAACCCGTCTACCACCTGGCAATTCAGTCTCGATCGATTGCGCTTCTCTTTCGAGACCACACCGGTCTGGTACCAGCTTCACCCGATCCGCGGTTCGGCGTCTGTTTTCCGGGCCGAAGCCCTTCGGTTTATCGCCAGTCGGGCGACCGGTGCTTGTGCCAGAGGGTGCGGCGATCCGGCTCGCCGGTGCCTCCTCCTTGAGCACGCCCAATGATAAAAAAGATCTTTTTGTTGTGCAACCCCATAACGGGGCAATGAATGTTTTTCAAAATTCTCGTTACCGTCATCCTTGTCTCATGCGGCTGACCGGCATCGATTCGGTGTGCACCGTCCGCACGTTCTTCCCCTCGAACTCCACCGTATAGGAGTCTCCGTCGCGCCAGATGTCGACCGGGAGACGGCGACACTCGTCTGTTCCGTCCCGAAATACGAAACGAACCTCCATCGGCATCACGGCATCGCCGCGATTCCGGATGGTGACGGTGCTGTTTCCGTTCTGGCGGGTAACATCCGTGACCGCCTGATCCAGGTAGCCCTTGCCGTAAAGCCACGAGTTCCAATACCAGTCCAGGTCCTCACCCGATACGTCCTCCATGGTCCGGAAGAAGTCGGCGGGTTGAGGATGCTTGTAGGCCCAGCGCTCGATGTAGGTCTTGAACCCCTCGTCGAAGACGTCCGGGCCCAGCACGTATTCACGCAAGAGATAGAGCACCATCCCCGGCTTGGTGTATCCGAGAAAACCGAGTTGGCTCTCGCTCAGATCATCGGGCGCCGTCATGATCGGCTCGGCGAGATCCTCGGATCGGGTGAGCCTCGCGCTGTTTCTCGGTAGCACCGGATCGGCCGGCCACGCGTCGGCGCCCCCGTAGTCGGTCAGCGAGTAGTGGTTCATGAAGGTGTTGAACCCTTCATCCATCCACGCGTAGCGCCGCTCATCGGATCCGACGAGCATCGGAAACCAGGTGTGGGCGATCTCGTGATCCGTCACGAGGAACAGCCCCAGCCCTCGGGCCTCGACCGAGCAGAAGACAATCATCGGGTACTCCATCCCCAGCGCCGTCCCAGCCACGTTGATGGCCACCGGATACGGATACCGGTACCACTGGGAGTAGAACTCCACCGCGTGGAGGACGTATTCCGTCGACATCTCCCATCCCGGTATCGGGGGGCCACGCCCACCGGCCCCGAGACCTTCTTCGGGATAGAACGACATCGCGAGGATTCCGTCCCAGCTCCCGGCATCCCAGATGAAGGCTTGCGAGCCGGCCCAGGCGAAGTCACGCACATTCTCGGCCCGGAATTTCCACGTTAGAGGGCCCGTCCCGATCGGCCGGTACTCCTCCTTGCCCACATGGTCCTTCTCGACGATCGGAACGGTCACCGAGCTTCTGCTCGCCAACTCCAGCCTCTGTCGCTGGTCAGCCGTCAAAACCTCTTCGGGGTTCTGCAGCTCACCGGTGGCCGCGACGAGGAAGTCGCGCGGAACCGTGATTTCGACGTCGAAATCGCCGTACTCCAGGTAGAACTCTCCTTGCCCCAGATACGGCATCGCGTTCCATCCAGTGACGTCGTCGTAGACGAATACTCTCGGATACCACTGGGCGAGCTCGTACACCGTACCCTTCTTCACCTTGAGGCGGCCCATTCGGTCGGCGCCCGACTCGGGGATCGTGAACGAGAAGTCCACCTCGATCTCCAGCTCTCCGCCTACGGGCTGCACCGGTCGGTCGAGCTGGATCTTCATCATGGTGCCATCGATCTCGTACGGCACCTCGAGCGGGACCTCGTCTCGAATGACGGCGACCCGCTCGATGTCATAGCCACCGCCCTGGAACATTCCCTGAAACCGGACGTCGCCAGCCGCGTCCTCCATACGCGTCGCTCTTTCCGCTCCGCGACTGTCGGGCCGGAAGAGGTTCTGGTCGAGCTGGAGCCAAATCGAGGAGAGTGAGTCCGGGCTGTTGTTCGTGTACGTAACCTTCTCGCTGCCGGTGATCCGGTCGGTCTCGGGATTCAACGCCACCTTGATCTCGTAACTTACTTCCTGCTGCCAGTAGGAAAGGTTCG
>JARRMU010000109.1:0-8982 GCA_037385645.1 Gemmatimonadales bacterium | reverse complement strand
TGGCTGTGGCGACTTCGAGGCTTCCTCGACCTTCTCGTCGGCGGTGCTGGGATCCGGCGGGGGCGGCGCGATCCGGAGACGCCATCGGCGGGCGACACGGTCGACTTCTGGCGCGTGGAATCCTACGAGCCCGACCGGCTCCTCGCTCTGAACGCCGAGATGAAGCTGCCCGGTCGAGCTTGGCTACAGTTCGAGGTCGAGCCGCTCGCCGATGGCGGGTCCCGTATCCGGCAGACGGCGATCTTCGACCCGGTCGGCCTGTTCGGCCTCCTCTATTGGTATGGCCTCTATCCGCTCCATGTGGTTGTTTTCCGTGGCATGCTCCGGGGCATAGCGCGGGCCGCCCTCGCGGCGAGCGCCGATACGGAAGTCGGAACTCAGACCATTGCTTCCGATTCCAGATCCGGATTTTCCATGACGAAGGAGACCAAGCTCTCCACATAGGACCGGAAAGCCGGAAGCGTTATCCCGCTTCCCTCCAGATCGGCCCGGGCTCGATCCGTCCTGTAGATCGTCGGGTGGGTGAAGTAGTCGATGACCGCGGCCGGGATCCCCACCAGCCGGCGGACCGGCCGACGCTGAAGCGCCCGACGAACCAACCCCCTGGGGAGCCGGACTCGCACAAGCCTCCGTCTCGTGGCCGTCGCGAGGATCTCGACCAGCTCCTCAACCGTCGGCGGATCGGGATCCGCCAGCTGGTACACGCGGCCGGCCGAAGCCTCCAGGCCCGCCAGGTGGGTGATCGCACGGACAACGAAGTCACGTGGCACCAGGGTCACCCGAGCCCGGGTCGGATCCTCGAACATCGGCATGACAGCGACCCGAGGTTGGCGAAGCAGGAATCTGATCACGTAGTAGATCCCGTCGTACTTGGCGGTCGCTCCCGTGTCGCTGTCGCCCACGACGATGGCCGGCCGGTATATCGTGGCCGGGAGCCCATCCTCCATGGCCTGCCGGATTTCGACCTCGGCCAGGTACTTCGTTTCTTCGTAGTGGTTGTTGAAGCTCTGGCCCACCGTCAGATCCGTCTCGTCGAAGGTGCCCGGGTGGCGGCCGCTGACGTAACAGGTGCTCACGTAGTGGAGGCGCCGCAGCGAGGGGCAGCGCTTCGCCAGCTCGAGCACCCGTCGAGTGCCCTCGAGGTTGACGGCGACCCCGACCTCCCGGGTGACCTCCAGGTCGTAGACGGCAGCCAGGTGATAGATCTCGTCCGTCATGCGCTCGATATGGGGGGCGCTCATCAGACCCAGGTCGGGCCACGTCAGATCACCCGCCGCCAGACGGATTCGGCCCGCCAGGTCGGGGACCTCGGCTGCGAGTTCAGCCACGCGGCGCGAAGCCAGATCCGCGTACTGTGGCTGGACGAGGCAGACAGCGGTCCTTGCGGGATTCTCGGCGAGAACGCGGGGTAGCAGGGCGCTGCCCAGAAACCCCGGGAAGCCCGTAAACAGTATCGACGTCATCTCGTGGCGCTTGTTGTCCTAACTCGGTCCAGACTCGTCCGACCGCCGAGGCCCCGAGCTCAGCGAAGTCCCGGGGTGCGCTTGAGGATTCTCAGGACACGGGTCATGACCCGGCTGTAGCGCTCGTCGCCCAGCCACGGCGGTGCGGCGAGCGGAAGTCCTCTCTGAACCGCGATCGTCTGCGATTCGGTGAACTTTTGAATTCCCTCCGCGCCGTGCCGACGACCCACACCGGAGTCCTTCATGCCTCCCATCGGCGCGTCCACGGATCCCCACGCGGCGGCGTATGCTTCGTTGACGTTGACCGTGCCCGCCCGGATCCTGCGCGCGAGCCGCCGACCGGCCGCAGCGTTCCGGGTCCAGACGCTCGCGTTGAGACCGTACGGCGTCGAGTTCGCACCATCTATCGCCTCGTCCACCGACTCGAAGGCATAGACGGACACGACCGGACCGAACGTCTCCTGGTCGCACAGCTCCATCTCGGCGGTTACGTCCGTGAGGATCGTCGGCTCGAAGAAGTAGGGCCCGACCTCGGGGCGGGCACGACCACCCGCGAGCAGGCGTGCCCCCTTGGCCACCGCATCCCGAACGTGCTCCTCGACCTTCTCGAGCTGCTCCCGGGAGGTCAGCGACCCGATGTCCATGCTGAAGTCGAGAGCTGAGCCCATTCGCAGGCTGCGGGTCGCGGCGACGAAGCGCTCGAGGAAGGCCTCCGCGATCGAGGAGTGCACGTAGAGACGTTCGGAGGAGATGCAGAGTTGACCTGTGTTGGCGAAGCAGCCTCGCACCGCACCCCGGGCGGCGGCATCCAGATCCGCGTCCGCCAGCACGACCATCGGGTTCTTGCCGCCGAGCTCCAGGCTGAAGCCAATGAGACGCTCTCCGGCCCGAGCGGCCAAGATCCGTCCGACGGCCGTGCTCCCGGTGAATGACAGGTAATCCGCCTGTTCGAGGACGGCCGATCCCGTGGCCTCGTCCCCTACGACCACCTGCAGAAGATCGGCGGGCAAGCCGGCTCGGTACAGGAGGTCGACCGCCCACAACGCCGTGAACGGGGTCTTCGGATCCGGCTTCAGCAGGACCGCGTTTCCGGCCAGCAGGGCCGGAATCGAATCGCTGATCGCCAGGCTGAGCGGGTAGTTCCACGGTACGATCAACCCGGCGAGGCCTACGGGGAGACGGTACTCCCAAGCGACGGTGAGACCCGGAATCACGCCTCTTCGCCGCCGTGGCTTCAGGTGCTCTTCACCGTGTAAGGCGTAGTAGCGGGCCACGACGGCGGCGTCCGCGACCTCCTCGTACGCGTGTGCTCTCGCCTTGCCCGTTTCCAACTGCACGAGGTCCAGAGCCTCGTCACGCTGACCGAGGAGCAGGTCGTGAAAGCGCAGAAACACCCGTGCCCTTTCGCCGAAGGGCGTCGCCGCCCACCCGGGCTGTGCGACTCGGGCGCGAAGCGCGGCCGAGTCGACATCGACCGGCATGGCGCGCGGGACTTCTCCCAGGGTCTCTCCGGTGAACGGGAGCTCGACAGCGATCGTGTCGCCCGGTTCTTTCACCGGCGCGAGGCGGGAGGTGATCCGCTCGAGCATCGCCGCATCAACGGATCTCCTGTCCGATGCCGGGCCCGTTTCGAGTCGGTCTGTGGGAGCAGGGCTGTAGTTGCTCATTCTCCCCTCTGGTCCGATCTCACCATTCCGATCTGGCCGGCCCGCCGACCGCCCTCCGACCTCCCGAACCGGCCAGCTTGAACGGCGCCTGCTGCGACGGATAATATGGAAGGCCGAACTTCAACGCTTACCCGAAACGGAGCAGGCGAAATGAATCCGAAGTCGTGCGTGGCCGCGTGGCAGCGACCAGCAGGGATCGTCCGGGCAACGCTTTTAACAGCCGTTCTGCTCGGCTCGACCACGCCGCTACTCGCACAAAACCCGCTGGACGCCGACTCCGACGACGTCGAGTCGATCGACGCGATCATTACGGCTCTCTACGACGTGATCTCGGGACCGGCCGGCGAGGCACGCGACTGGAACCGCTTCCGGTCGCTCTTCCTTGCCGGCGCCCACCTCGTCCCCTCCGTGGTGACGCCGGACGGAACCATACGCCATGTCGTTTGGTCGCCCGAGGAGTACGTCTCGCGGGCCGGAGCGCAGTTGGAGGATGTCGGCTTCTTCGAGCTCGAGATCGGCCGGGTCACCGAACAGTTCGGCAACGTCGCCCACGCGTTCAGCGCCTACGAGAGCAGAAAAGGAGAGGACGAGGACCCTTTCCAGCGCGGAATCAACAGCATCCAGCTCTTCTGGGACGGCACCCGCTGGTGGATCGTGAACATCGCCTGGGATCAGGAACGGGACGACAACGAGATCCCCGCCAAGTACCTGAACCGGTAACGTCGGGCCGCACCCGGGCCGGCTTGCCGGGGGGCGCCCGGTGACCGGCCCGAAGGTCAGGGAGCGGCGCTGTCCGCCGAGCTCCGGTCCACTGGGATGGGCATCACCGGAGCGCCCTCTGAGAGGCGCTCCAGACCACCGACCACCACCGTGTCGCCCGCCGCAGCTCCCGCCTTGAGTTCTACGAATCCCGGCGTGCGAATACCGAGCTCCACCTCCCGGCGCGTCGCCTGGCCTTCGGTGACCGCCCACACATAGTCCGCTCCGGAGAGGGGCAGGATCGCGTCCTCCGGCACGACGACCGCATTCGGCCGCTCCTCGGTCGCCAGGCTCGCCTCGATGAACATACCAGGCTTCAGATAACGGTCCGGGTTCGGCACGCTGGCCTTGACCGTGATCGTGCGGCTCGGAAGGCTGACGACCGGATCCACGAACTCGACGTCGCCGATGAACTCGCGCTCTGCGACGGCTGCCACACGGAAGGACACCTCCTGGCCAACGGCCAGCGCCTCCGCGTACCTCTCGGGCACCCGGAAGCTGGCCCGCTGCGGGTCCACGGTCTGCAGCGTGGTGAGCGTGCTCGTCCGGTTCACGAAGTCGCCCAAGCTCACGAGTCGCTCGCCGACGACGCCCGAGAAAGGAGCGCGCACGACCGTGCGCTCGAGCCGGACCTCGAGCAGATCCAGCTGCGCCTGAGTGCCTCTCGCGTTCGCCTCGGCCTCGTCCAGCTGTGCCGGAGAGGTGGCCCTTTCCTCGATCAGGGCCTGGGTGCGCTCCAGGGCTTGGGCGGCCAGATCGCGCTGAGCTTCGAGGCGCGCCACTTCGGCCTTGAGCTCGGCGTCGTCAACCTTGAAAAGCGGCGTACCGCGACGGACCTCCGCCCCTTCCCGAGCCAGGATCTGCACGATCCGCCCCTCGACCTCGGGGCGAAGCTCGATGGATTGGACGGCCTCTATCTGGCCGGTCGCCGAGATGGTCTCGATAACGGTTTGCTCCTGGGCGACCGCCACCTCGACCGGCATCCCGGGAGGTGGCCCGCCACCGGCCGCGCCTTCGCTCGATTCGGCGCTGCACGCTGCCGCGCCCAGACCAAGCAGCAGAGGCAGCGCCAGGGTCGTCGGCTCACTCCGAATGGTCCTCATCTAGCCTCCACTGGCTCGAGAGCCGGCACGCCCCGCCGGCTGCGCAGCCGGGCGAGGAGGCCATCGAGCAGGATGTACACGACTGGCACCAGGTATAACGTCAAGGTCGTCGAGACCAGCATCCCACCGAGGATCGCGTAGCCGAGCGGCCGACGGCTGGCCGACCCGGCTCCGAGGCCGAGAGCGATCGGCATGATCGCCGTGATCGTCGCCACGGAGGTCATGAGGATCGGCCTGAGGCGGATGCGGCCCGCTTCCAGAACCGCCTCCACCGTGTCCAGCCCGCGCTCCTTGAGCTGATTCGCGTACTCGACCAGCAGGATCGAGTTCTTCGTCGAGAGTCCGATCAGGAGCACCATTCCGATCTGGCTGAACAGGTTGAGCGTGGATCCAGCGACCAGCAGCGTCACCAACGCGCCTGTCACCGCGAGCGGCACCGAAAGCAGGATCGTGAACGGATGCACGAGCGACTCGAACTGGGACGCCAGCACCATGTAGACGACCACGAGGGCAAGGATGAACGCGAACAGGAGGGCGGAGCCGCTCTCCTCGAGCTCTCGCGAATCGCCCGCCAGGGCGGTCGTGCTCCCGCTTGGCAGGACTTCCGCCGCGGCGACGTACATGGAATCCAGCGCTTCCCCGAGCGTGAACCCGGGGGCGAGGTTGGCGGTGAGGGTGAACGAGCGAATCCTCGAGTAGTGGTTCAGCTGACGTGGGCTGAGCGTCTCCTCCACGCGCACGAGGGCGTCGAGGCCCACCAGCGAGCCGTCCCTGCCGCGAACGTAGAGGCCTCTCATGTCGCTCGGCGTGGCGCGTTCGCCCGGCGACATCTGGACGATCACGTCGTAGAGCTTGTTCTCTCGGGTGAACGTGCTCACCTCGCGCCCCCCAAGCATCATCTGGAGGGTGTTCGCCACATCCGCGATCGGCACACCGAGATCTTCAGCTCGGTCTCGATCGTAGATCACCGTGAGCTCCGGTTTGTTGACACGGAGGTCCGTGTCGACATTCACCAGCCCGGGGATCTGGCGCGCCCTCGCCACGAGACGATCCATCCCGACGCCGAGGGAGTCGAAGTCCGGATTCCTGACCACGAAGTTGACCGGACTGCCCCAGCCGAACGCCGGCGGGTTGTTGGCGAACGCGAACACTCCCGGAATGGCGAACAGCTGAGGCTGAACTTCCGAGATGATATCCTGCACGGACCGGTCGCGGTCATCCCAGTCCGTGAAGCGGGCGAAGGCGATGGCGCCGTTCACCCGACCTCCCCAGCCGATCACGCTGAACAGATGCTCGATCTCCGGAACGCCGAGGAGAACCTGCTCGACTCGCCTCTGATACTCGTCAGTATACTCGAGCGACGCTCCCTCCGGCGCCACCGTAATGGTCACGAAGTAGCCCTGGTCCTCGGGCGGCACGAACTCCCGCTTCAAAGCCCGAAAGACGAAGACCGCCATAAAAACCGTGGCGAAGGCGCCGAGAAGCACGTAGCGCCGGTGGCGCACCGCCCATGCCAGGCTCGCCCTGTACCCATCGGCAATCCGCAGGAACACCCGCTCGAAGAAGTTGAACAACCGACCGTGGCTCTCCGGGACGCGCAGTATCTTGGAGCTCAGCATCGGCGTCAGGGTAAGCGCGACGAAGGAGGAGACCACCACGGCGGCGGTCATCGAGAGGCCGAACTCGCTGAACAACCTTCCGGTCGTGCCGCGGAGAAAAGCGAGCGGCGAGAACACGGCGACCAGGGCGATCGTCGTCGCGATGACCGCGAACGCGATCTCGCTCGTCCCCCGCATCGCCGCCTCCGTGGGATTCTCCCCGAGTTCCTCCTGATGCCGATAAGCGTTCTCCATCACGATGATGGCATCATCGACCACGATTCCCATCGCCAGGATGAGGGCGAGCAGGGTCAAGTTGTTGATCGTGAAGCCGAGGAAGTACATGACGCCGAACGCCGCGATGATCGAGGTCGGGATCGCCAGCCCGGGGATGATCGTGGCCCTCACGTTCCGCAGGAAGACGAATATGATCATGACTACCAGGAAGCCCGCCAGCACCAACGTATCCCTGGCCTCCTCGATCGAGCGGCGGACGAAGATGCTCCGGTCGAAGCCCACGTTCAGATTCACGCCGGGCGGCAGCTCCTGCTCGATCCTGGGGAGCTCGTCGCGAATGCGGTCGGAGACCAGGATCAGGTTGGCCTTCGACTGGCGAACCACCCCGATCGCGATGGCAGTCCTCCCCTTGTAGCGAAGGATCGCGCGATCGCTCTCCGGCCCCAGCTCGACACGCGCCAGATCGCGCAGCCGAACCAGCTGCCCGTCCTGACTCGAGACCACCAACCTCCCGAACTCATCGGGCGTCTTCAGCTCTCCCAGGGCCCGCACGGTGAACTCGCGGCGCTGCGACTCGATCCGGCCTGCCGGAACCTCCACGTTGCGGCTGCGGATCGCCGCCTCCACGTCCTGCACGGTCAGCCCGCGAGCCGCGAGCTCCGAAGGAGACAACCAAATCCGCATCGAGGGCCGGCGCTCCCCGTGAATCTGCGCCTGCCCGACGCCGTCGACCGCCTGCAGACGGGTCTTGACCACGCGATCGGCGATGACGGAGAGCTGGATGAGGTCGTAGTTCTCGCCCGAGAGCGCCAGCCACATAAACGGCTGAGCGTCCGAGTCCTGCTTCGTGACGATCGGTTCGTCGACTTCCTGCGGCAGGCGGCCCCGGACCCTCGACACCTTGTCGCGGACGTCCTGTGCCGCCTCCTCGAGGTCCCGCGAGAGCGTGAACTCGATCGTGATGTTGCTGACCTGCTCGTGCTCAGCTCCTCTTCGAGCAAGTCCGTGACCGTGGTCTCGATCACGCGGGGGTTTGCTCCCCGTAGCGCTGTGGTCACCGAGACAATCGGAGAGTCGACGTCCGGATACTGACGCACCGGCAGCCGGTTGAAGCCTATCGCGCCGAACAGGATCAACGCGGCGCTCATCATCGACGCCAGAACCGGCCTCTTGATAGCCGTTACCGGTAGCTTCACTCTCCCCCTGCCTTTCTGATCCCTGGCTCCGCCGTCTGACGCACGACCCGCCTCGCGTTGTCGCCTGCATGTTCGGAAGCGTCAGGCCGAACCTCGACCCGGGCCACGCCGCCGATCGCATCCATGACCTCGCGAAAGCCTGCCAGTGCCGTCTCGTCGACGCCCGTCAAGACGTGCGCCTCGAACTGTCTGACCATCCCCGAGACTCGCCCGGCCAACTCACGACCCGAGTCGGTGAGCGTGATCAGGAACGAGCGGCCATCCTCCGGATTCCGCTCGCGACAGACCAACCGTCGTCTCTCGAGCCGGTCGATAAGCCCGGTCAGCGTGGAGGGGCGGTGGCCGAAGACGCGCTGTAGCTCGTAGATCGGCGCCGGACTGTAGCTCTCCAAGTAGGAGAGGAGGTGTGCCTCGTCGGTGCTCACCCCCAACTCCGCCGTCTTGTCAGCCAGATGCAGCCCGATCTGGCGCGTAGCCTTGTGAATCGGCGATAGGATTCTGAGCGCCATCCCTTCCCGTCCTCACATCCGCCCGGTGCTCTACCGGCACTTCTCGTGGGCGCCGAAGGTCGGCGCGCGAGAGCAACCTCAGGCTGGGTTCAGGTCAATATCGCCAATACTACGAATACGTAATATCGACGGCAACATCAGCCGCCGCCGCGCACGACATTGGGCGGCGGAGTGACCCTGGGAAACGGACCCAGAGGGCGAGCTGCCGGCAGCGAACGGTTGGCCGGAGCCGAACGCGCGCCTGCCCCGACGTGGAGGCCGCCGACGTGGGCGCCGATGGCGAAGCCAGGTCCGGCGCGCCTCGCACGCGCTCTGGCGCCACCGTCAAGGTCCCCGTGAAGCGGACCGTAGTAGGGGTGGACATACGGCGCGAGGTAAATGACCCCGTAGGGATAGTATCGGCCGTAGTCCACGTAGGTGGGAGCCGCGTCTGGAGGCCCGACCTCTCCG
>JARRMU010000108.1:0-10384 GCA_037385645.1 Gemmatimonadales bacterium | reverse complement strand
TGACGCGCAGTTCCGGCGTGGCGGAGCGCTCGCCTACCTGGTCGCCGGATGGAAAATGGATCGCGTACTGGAGTGACCGCACGGGCGAGTATGAGCTTACGATCCGCCCCGCCGATGGTCTCGGCGCGGAACGAACCCTGACACACATGGGAGCGGGCTACCGCTACACGCCGTACTGGTCGCCCGACAGCAAGAAGCTCGCGTTCGTGGATGAGACGGAGACGTACTGGGTGCACGACGTGGCCGCAGGCACGACGACCCGGATGGACAAAGGCGACACCCGGAGCCACGGGGCCCTCGAGCACCACGACTTCGGCTGGTCGCCGGACAGCCGTTGGATCGCCTACAGCCGGGCAGTGGAAAACCGCAACAACGCGGTCTTTCTGTACGACACCCGCACCAACCAACTCCACCAGGTCACCTTTGGCTACTATTCCGATTGGCACCCGAGCTTCGATCCGGAGGGCAAGTATCTCTACTTCGCCTCCACGCGCAGCTTCGAGCCGCTGTACGGCGACTTCGACAACACCTGGACCTACCCGAACTCGCAACGCATCGTCGCTGCTGCCCTTCGCTCCGATGTTCCATCGCCGCTCCCGCCGCGCAACGATGAGGAGGGTGCCGATCAGGAGAAGAAAGAGAACGGCGATGCGAACGGAGGGGAGGCCGGGAACGGGGAGGCTCGGAACGGCGGGGGAGACGAGGAGCCGCCGTCGGTGGAGATCGAGCTCCAGGGGTTCGAAGATCGCATCGTGATCCTGCCCGCCGAGGCCGGGAACTACGAGAACCCGTCCGGGGCGAAGGGCAAGTTGGTCTACCACCGCCTGGCCCGCTCCGGCTCGGGTGAGGATGCGCCCAATCCCATCGTCTACTACGACTTCGAGGAGCGAGAGGAGAAGACGATCGTTCCCGATGCCGACGGCTACGTTCTTTCGGCGGATGGGAAGATGCTGCTCGTGTGGAAGAATGCTGACCAGACGGCGGCGATCGTGAAGCTGGCTGCAGACCAGAAGTTCGACAAGCCGCTCCGGCTGGCCGAGATGGAGGTGACGGTCGATCCGAGGGCCGAGTGGCGGCTTCTGTTCAACGACGCCTGGCGCTTCCAACGAGACTACTTCTACGACCCTGGCATGCACGGTGTGGACTGGAACGCGATGCGCGCGCAGTACGGCGCGCTGATCGATGACGCCGTGACACGCTGGGATGTGAACTACGTGATCGGAGAGCTGATCGGAGAGCTGAACGCGTCGCACTCGTATCGCTTCGGCGGGGACGCCGAGACGGCGGACAGGCGCGGTGTGGGCCTGTTGGGTGTCAACTGGGCACTGGTCGACGATGCCGGGAACGAGGTCACCGGTCGGGGACTGCGGGCAGGGGAGGGAGCCTACCGTATCGCCGAGATCATCCGCGGCGCCGAGTGGGACGCCGACGTCCGCTCGCCTCTCGACCAGCCCGGCCTGGATGTGCACCAAGGCGACTACGTGCTCGCCGTGAACGGGAACCCGATCGACACCTCGAAGGATCCGTGGGCGTCGTTCGAGGGGATGACCGATCAGACCGATGACCGATCAGACCGTAATCCTGACGGTGAACAACCAGCCGACGATGACGGGGGCTCGGCAGGTGGTCGTCAAAACGATGGATTCGGAGGCAGAGCTCAGGAATCGGGCCTGGATCGAGTCCCACCGCCGCCGAGTGGCGGAGGAGACGGAGGGCCGAGGCGGTTACGTTTACGTGCCCGACCCCGGCCGCGAAGGGCAGAGCCAGCTCTATCGCCAGTACCAGGCGCAATGGGAGAAGGACGGGCTGATCATTGACGAGCGGTTCAATTCGGGCGGTCAGATCCCGGACCGGTTCATCGAGTTGCTGAACCGGCAAACCCTCAGCTACTGGGCGGTGCGCGAGCGGGGGCAGTTCCAGAGCCCACCGAAGGCGCACAACGGCCCGCAGGTGATGCTGATCAACGGGTGGAGCGGCTCGGGCGGAGATCTGTTCCCGCTCTACTTCAAGCAAGTCGGCCTGGGCCCGCTGGTGGGGATGCGGACCTGGGGCGGGCTGATCGGCATCAGCGGGGCCCCTCCGCTGATCGACGGCGGGATCGTGACGGTCCCGACCTTCCGGATGTACCATCCGGACGGTACCTGGTTCAACGAGGGTCATGGGGTCGACCCGGACATCGAGGTACCTGAGGACCCCGCCGAGCTGGCTCGGGGGATCGACAATCAGCTCGAGGCGGCAATCGCGGAAACGCTTCGCCTTCTAGAGGTAAGTCCGCCGCCTGCAGTCGCTCAGCCACCGTACGAGAATCGGACGGCAGGCGGGGGGTACTCCGCGCCCGAGACGGCGGGTGGGGACGGAAGCTAGCTGCGCCTCCAGCGGTGAGCCGAGTCTCGCATGGGAGCAGGCCCGACGCCAGCCAGCGCCCCGGTGGTTGACAGCCGCCGGGGCGCTTTCTCGGAACGTGCACCGAATCCTGGAAGGCTCCGTCCACGTATAGTATGAGGTACGGATCCGGCCTTCCGGCTTTCGAAGCGATAGATTTCTGACATGAGTCTCGCCACAAGGTTGCTCGAGGAGATTCGTCGCCGGCGCGTCCTTCAGATCATCGTCGTCTACGCGGGTGCCGCCTGGGTGCTGACCGAGGCGTCCCAGTTCGTGGTCGAGAACTACGGCTATTCCCGCAGGCTCCTGGACGCCGTGGTCTACCTTCTCGTGGTCGGCTTCCCCGCGGCTGTCGTGATCGCCTGGTACCACGGCGAGCGCGGACCCCAGCGGCCGACGCGAACCGAGACCGCTCTCCTCTCCGTCCTCGCGGTCATCGGTCTCGCCGGCGCCTACCAGATTGGCTCGAGCCCCCCGCGGGCCGTGATCCCCGTGGACGGAGTCGCGGTGGACCTGGGGGATGCCTCGGTGGCTGTGATCCCGTTCGACAGCCAGATCGCCGATCCCGAGATGGTCTGGCTCGGGCAGGGCCTCGCCGAGCTCCTCACCACCGGTCTGGCCCAACTCGACGCGCTCCGGGTGGTGAGCGGCCAGCGCCTCTACGATCTGCTGCGACAGGAGGGCCGAGAAGAGGCGGAGGCCATCCCCCATGACTTGGCGATGCGTCTCTCCCGGAGAGCGGGCGCTCGCTACATGGTCCGGGGGACGGTTCTGGGCCATCGGGACGACATCACTTTGAACGCCAGCCTGATCGATCTCCAGAACGGGGAGGTGGTGGCGGCAGCACGGGCCAGGGGCGATGACGCCTTCGCGGTGGTGGACCAGGTGTCGGCGGAGCTGTCGGGCGAGATCCTCGCCAGCGTTCGGCGGGCCCAGGGACGTCCTGGAGAGCTGCTGGCGGCGGAGCTGGCCCCGGTGGCGGAGATCACCACGCGGGACATCGAGGCCTATCGAGCCTACCAGCAAGGACTGGATGCGGAACGCCGCTTCCGGATGGAGGAAGCGAGGGCCCACTACGAGCGTGCTATCCAGCTCGACTCCACCTTCGCCCTCGCCCACTTGCGGCTCGCTCATCGCGAGGCCGACGCGGGGAACCAGGCGACGGCCCTCCGTGAGCTCCAGCTCGCCAGGCGGAACCTGGTAGCGGCCTCGGAGCGCGATCGCCTGCTCGTCGACGCCCTGGTCGCACTCCGAGCGCAGGAAGACCGCGAGACCGCGCGCTCGAAGCTCCGCGAGCTGGTGGACAAGTATCCCGACGACAAGGAGGGACGCTTCTGGCTCTGGCTGCTCAGCGAGGGCGAGGAGAGGAGGCAGCTCATCGAGGAGGCGATCCGTCTCGATCCCTACTATGCCACGGCGTACAACTACCTGGCCTACTATCTGGCGGACAGGGGGGAGTTCGAGGCGGCGGACTCGGTGATCGCCCGCTATGTGGAGCTCGAGCCCGATGAGCCCAATCCCCTCGACTCCCGGGGCGAGATCTACGAGCGAGCGGGTGATAACGCCAAGGCTCGCGACTCGTACCGGAAAGCGCTCGAGATCGAACCGACCTTCGTTTTCTCCCTCGATCACCTGGCCCGGGTCTACCTTCGAGAAGGAAGACCGGCCGAGGCACGTTCGGAGCTGCAAGCGTACCTGCCTGCGGCCGATGCCGCGGTCGAGGCGCGGCTGCGCCTGCTCATCGGCGACACCTACGCCTTCGAGGGACGCTTCGATGAGGCTCTCGGCAGCTACGTGCAAGCCGCGGACATAGGGGTGGCAAGGCAACGCCCCGAGCTACGCATCACCGGCCTGACCAGCGCTGCCTGGCTCGAGCTGTTCACCGGCAACTACGATGCGGCAGAGGGTACGGCCAGCGTCCTGTACGGGATCGATCCCTTCAACAACACAGCCCTCCAGGTGGCGATGCAGGCTGCAGGAGAGAGGGGCGACACCGCGGCATTGGAGCAGTTGGTGGGCAACGTGCTGCGAGCCATCGAGGAGGCCGAGGCGATTCGCGAGCTCGACGCTGCTCGGTTCACACCGGACGTGCTTCAGGCGGTGGTCAGCTACTACCGCGGAGAGCCGGGCGAACTCGTGCGGGGTTTCGATCGGCTGAGGGAGGAAGTGGGGATGCCGCCCGAGGTCTTCATCATGTGGGAGGAGGTACAGGCTCACCGGGAGATGGGAGGTGCGGAGCGGGCGTTGAGTCTGACGAAGAACCTCATGAGTCGGATCGAGCGGGAGGGACGGTACGAGCCTCTGCCTCACCTTCGCGTGCTCTACGAGCAGGGCCGGGCGCACGAGCTGCTGGGTCAGACGGCCGAGGCGGCCGCTGCGTACCAGGAGCTGGTGGATCAGCTCGGTGATGCCCTGGCGGAGGTCCCCCGCCTGGCCGACGCATCGGAGCGCTTGGCGGAGCTCCAGGGGAGTTAGCCCGGCAGGCGGCGCCACCGTGGCCCGGCGTCCGCGGCCGCGTCCCCCTCGAGACTCTTTCGCTGGCGGCGCTCCGCTTGACGCCAGGCCGTCCGGGTCGCTCCACGAGGTGGATGACACAACGCCATACGACCCGCCGAGCCCTCGCCTGGGGGGTCCACCTCTACACCGCGCTGGGGCTGGTGCTCGCCGCCGTCGCGACCACCCTTGTCCTGAGCGGGACGGAAGAGGGCTTCAGGACTGCCTTCGGTTTGCTGCTCCTGGCGACGCTCGTCGACGCGACGGATGGATGGATGGCCCGGCGCGTGCGGGTGGCGGAAGCACTTCCGGATTTCGACGGTCGGCGCCTGGACGACATCATCGACTTCCACACCTACACGTCTATTCCGCTGCTGCTTATCTGGCGGGCTAATCTGTTGCCGGGTCGGTCGGGTTGGGTACTGCTTCTCCCCCTGCTGGCGAGCGCTTTCGGCTTCTCGCGACGCGACGCCAAGACCGAGGATGGATTTTTCCTCGGATTCCCCTCCTATTGGAACGTGGTGGCCTTCTATCTCTTCTTTCTCCAGCCGCCCCTTTGGCTCTCGGTCGCGGTGCTCGTGGGCTTTGCCGCCCTCACCGTCTTGCCCTCCCGATATCTCAACCTCTCCGCGGCGGGCAGCTTCCTGCCTCTTCTGGCGATGGCTGGCGTTTGGATGTTGCTCATCGCGGCGATCCTGGCCGATGTCGTGGTCGGGCGCGGGTGGGTGCTCATCTCCCTGCTCTTCCCGGCCGCCTATCTGGTGTCGTCGTGGGCGGTCGGCCGGCGGGCCGCTGCGCGGTGAGGTGAGCACCGCCTGCGACCGGACCCTCGCCGTCGAGTCGCACACACCCGGCCCCTGTCGTCGTTTCGCGCTTTTCCCTTAGCTTTGGCGACCGGTACTCTCGGATCCGGAGGGTGCCAGAGTCCCGGCTGCGACCGTGTCCCGGAGGAAGAGCTGAACAACCAACCGCCATCGGAAGCCGCACCTCGCGTTCTGGCGATCGACTGGTCGGGCGCGAAGAGTGGCGCTCGGCGCAAGATCTGGCTGGCGGAGGCTCGGAGCGGTGAGCTCGTCCGGCTCGAGAGCGGTCGGAACCGGCTCGAAATGGCCGAGCACCTGCTGGACGAAATGGAGCGGGATCCGCGCTTGCTCGTCGGCCTGGATTTCGCGTTCTCGCTTCCCGCCTGGTTCCTCCGCGACCACGACCTGACGACGGCGAAAGAGCTCTGGCAGCTTGCCGACCGCGAGGCCGAGGCTTGGCTCGAAGAGTGCGCGCCCCCGTTCTGGGGTCGACCGGGCCGCACCAAGCCGGATCTGCCGTCGCACTTCCGGCGCACGGACGCATCGGTGCAGCCCGTCGGCGGCATCCGTCCAAAGAGTCCGTTCCAGATCGGCGGGGGCGGGGCCGTGGGCACGGCGTCGCTTCGTGGCATGCCCATGCTGCAGCGGTTGAGCGCTGCGGGATACCGCGTTTGGCCCTTCGATCGGGCCGAGCCACCGGCCGTTGTGGAGATCTACCCGCGCCTTCTCACCGGTTTGGTGGTGAAATCGAGCGCCAAGGCCCGAGCCGACTACGTCGATGCCAGGTTGCCGGAGCTGAGCGTGCGGCACAGGAAGATCGCCGCTTCTTCCGAAGACGCTCTGGACGCCGCCGTCTCGGCCGTCGTCATGTCCCGGGAAGCGGCTGCCCTGACGGTTCTGGATGCGGCAACGGATCCCGTCGAGCTTCTGGAAGGCCGGATCTGGTGCCCAGATTCCCGAGACGTCGCCGGGTCGAGCGACGTCGCCCGGTTCGAGGCGGAAGAAGAAGACGGTTCGCTTTCGGGCTTTCTTGCCGCCCTTCAGTTCGCCGCCGAGAGGCACCGAGACCAGCGACGGAAGGGCAAAGAGGCGTCCCCGTACATCAACCACCCGATCGCCGTCACGAGGCTCCTGGCCGAGGTCGGCAACGTATCGGATCCGGTTCTGCTTCAGGCCGCGATCCTCCACGACACGGTCGAGGACACGGAGACGACGCTTGACGAGTTGGAGGCCTCCTTCGGACCGGAGGTGCGGAGAGTCGTCGAAGAGGTGACCGATGACAAATCGCTCCCGAAATCGGAGCGGAAGCGGCTCCAGATCGAGCGCGCACCGCAGCGCTCGAACCGCGCCAAGCAATTGAAGGTGGCGGACAAGAGCAGCAACCTGATCGACATCGCACACCGGCCGCCCGAGAACTGGACGCTAGAGCGGAAGCAGGAGTATTTCGACTGGGCCGAACGGGTGGTGGAGGGCTGCCGAGGCGTCAACCCGGCCCTGGAGGCCCACTTCGACGAGGTGCTGAGGGAAGCTCGGGCAGTCGGGGGGCCCCGGTGAGATCGACCTCGAAACGGTGAACGCGAACACCGTGGTCCGGGGCTTTTAGCGGCGAGGCGCGCACTCGAGTGCTCTCAGCCACCTCCACGGATCTGGCGAGCTGTCCCCGCTGTTCCGGCCGTGTGCAGCTCTCGTTGGGGCGCTTCGCCCGGGACATCGCGGGCACGCGCTTCGGCGCGTTCCTCGCCCATCACCTCACCGCCTATCATAGCGCCGAGATCCGAGCCGTCATCGGGGACATCCGCCCCGGACTACCGGAGCCGCTCGAAGGCGCCGTTGACGACCTGGCCATCGATCTGGCCGAGAGAATCGACTCCGGAGAGCTCGAAGAGCGAGACACGGCGCAAGTTCTGGAGAGCGTCGTCAGGGGCGCGGTGGTACTGGCCAAGCGATCCGGGATCTCTATCGGAGACGCCACGGCGCTGGACTTTTTCGAGGCAGCGGTTCTCGAGACCGCGCTCCTGATTGACGGGAGGTCCGCCGTTCGAGATCGCTTGCTCGCGGCGGAGCGAGGGTGGTTCGCCCGGTACTGGTGGAGCGGGCTGTGCGGCGCCGCCGGGCTGTTTCTGCTGCTCTGGCAGCCGTCTTGGCTGCCGCAGATCGTCGGCTGGACGCTCCTGGGACTGGCGTTCATTCCGCCGGTGGCGAGCTGGATTCGTGAGAGAGTGGAAGCGGCGGAGTCGTAAGAGGCGCGACGGTCATGATTCATCGGGTGCGGGAGCTTCAGCTCACCAGCTCGATGGTATCCCGGTAGTCGGGGATTCGGGTCTCGATCCCGGACTCGGTGACCGCGGCGGCGAGCGACTCGAGCGCCGGCTCCTCTCCATGCACGAGACAGATGCCCCGCGGGCGTCCGTCGATCGCCTCCAGCCACTCGAGCAGGCCGCGCCGGTCGGCGTGGGCCGAGAGCCCATCCAGCTTCGCCACCTCGCAACGGATCGGGATCTGGCGGCCGTGGACCTTGAGGCTGTCGTTTCCACGGAGTAACGCGGCGCCGCGCGTACCCGGGGCTTGGTAGCCCGTCAACAGGATGGCATTTCGGCGCTCGCCGCCGAACGCCCGCAGGTGATGGAGGATCCGGCCTCCGCTCAGCATACCCGCACCGGCCACGACGATGAAGGGGCCGCGCCGCCGGTTCAGCGCTTTCGACTCCTCGACGCTTCTCACCAGACGCACCCGGCCGAAGGCCTGGCGACACTCCTCGATGGAGAGCCGGTGGTACGCCACATAACGCACGTACAGCTTGGTCACGTCGATCGCCATCGGGCTGTTGAGATAGACCGGCACCTCCGCCAGCTCTCCGCTGTCGATGAGCCGGTAGATGGCGTGGAGGATCGCCTGCGATCGACCTACGGCGAAGGCGGGCACCATCAGCACGCCTCCCCGGCCCAACGTACGGCGAGCGACCTCACCCAGGTTCTCCTCCAAATCCGCATCGGGATGCTCCCGGTTCCCGTACGTCCCTTCCATCACGATCCAATCGGCAGCCGGCGGAGTCTCCGGGGGTGGGATCAGCGGAGCATCGTCGCGGCCGAGGTCACCGGAGAAGAGAAACCTGGTCCCTCCCGATGTGATCGTAGGGCTGGCGGCGCCCAGAAAGGTGATCTCCATCGCTAGCGCCGTCTCAGAAGTCATCCGTGAACCGTTCGCCGCCGGTCGGGCTGATCAGCTCATCTTGGAATGCGAACCCGTACGCCGAGTAGAGCAGCATGCGATCCTTTTCTTTTGTGTCCGCCGGTGCGGTAGCGGCGCGTCATCCGACTGGCAAATCGGGGACGAAAACATTAGAATACTATCGTCTGGCCGGGAGTGATGCGGCCGGCCGGCGTGGATTTGAATCCGCACCTTGAAGGCACGCCGGTCCTCAGAGACGAACCTTCTAAGAAGCGGTGGAGGGCCTGCCTTGCGAAGTCTGCCGGCAGGCCCTTTTGCATGGCCGGGCCGCGCTCTTCGCGCGTGGGACGTCCTGCCTGTCGTCCGATGGGAGGCGCGACTCACAGAACAGAGCGACGGCTGAGGGGGGGTGGCTGACAATGCGAAGAGGTGGCCTGTTCGCTCTCACAATGTGTCTGCCCGCCGCTCTTGCCCTACCGGCGTGCTCCGCGGGGATCAAGCAAGAGTACGACCCTGAGATGGGCCGCCGGATCACCCGGATGTCGGGGAACGTCGTGACCCAGCAGGTCTGCCTGGTCGAGCACAGCCTCGAGCTGAACGGCGCGGTTGTCGAGGAGGCGGGGGGCACCGCCTATATGCTGTCGGCGGAGTCGAGCGGACCCGCCTATGTCAGGCCCGAGGAGGCGGGGGGCACCGCCTATATGCTGTCGGCGGAGTCGAGCGGACCCGCCTATGTCAGGCCTCTGAATCTCGTCCTCCGGATCGACGGGGCCGCTCTGCGGCTGGACGAGCCTCTTCCACAGTCGGCTGCGGTAGCCTGCCCTGAGGAGACCGGGACCAACACCAACCTGCCGATGGGCGGTCAGCTGCCGGCCTGCGTCTACACGGAAGCCTACTGGTTCCGGGTAGACCCGGAGATTCTCAGGCGTCTTGCGGACGCGAGGGAGGTCGTGGTCGAGCTACAGGGCGAGGAGGGTACCATCAAGCGACAGTTCACTCCGCCGAACTTCGAACGGCAGGGCCAGACAGATCGATGCGGCGAAGGCCGCACATGCACGTGTTCGGTAGTGGCGGCAAGACCCGTACTCCCGACACACAACACCAGCAACATCGGGAGTACATCGATGGCGAACACAGGAACCGTAAAGTGGTTCAGCGACGAGAAGGGCTACGGATTCATCGAGCGCGAGAATGGCGAGGGCGACGTCTTCGTCCACCATTCGGCGATCCAGGGTGAGGGCTTCAAGACCCTTGCCGAGGGCCAGCGCGTCGAGTTCGAGGTCGTGCAGGGTCAGAAGGGCCCGGCAGCCGAGAACGTGAAGAAGGTCTGAAGCCCGGACCGATTCGCTAGGGTCCGAAGGATCCGAAGGGGCCGCTCTCGTCAGAGAGCGGCCTTTTTTTGGCCCGAAGTCCTTCGACCGAGGAGGCGGGGGGCACCGCCTATATGCTGTCGGCGGAGTCGAGCGGACCCGCCTATGTCAGGCCTCTGAATCTCGTCCTCCGGATCGACGGGGCCGCTCTGCGGCTGGACGAGCCTC
>JARRMU010000107.1:0-9085 GCA_037385645.1 Gemmatimonadales bacterium | reverse complement strand
TGGAGAGCTACGCCGACGGCGGGCTCTCTCCCGACACGGAGTATTGCTACCGGGTGGCCGCCTTCAACCCCAACGGCACCTCCGACTACTCCAATACCTCCTGCGATACGACGGGGCCGATCAACATACCGCCGCCGGAGGAGGTACCGGGAGCGGGTTTGAGGTTGCGGTTGGTGGCGGACGAGCTGTTGGCGACGGTCGGGGATGGAGGCGAGGTGTCGGTCTGGCCTAACCTGGGGGCGGAGGCGGATGCGTCGCAAGCGGATGCGTCGAAGCTTCCGACGCTACACGCAGGCGGCTCTGGCCTGTTCGGCGGGCATGCGCACGTGGGCTTCAACGAGAGCACGGACAACGACGAGGTGCTGGAGGTGGTGGGGGTGGTGCCCCACGGGTCGTCGACGGTGATCGCGGTCTTCGCACAGGACGATGCGAACCGGCACCACTACGGGCTGGCCGGTTTCTACGGCAACTCGACGGATCGGGTGTCGATCATGACGCGTCGGTACCGGGCGGGGCCGGACCTCCTGTCGTACTGGGACCGGACGAGCGGTTGGAAGGAATCGGGCTTCGTGGTGGGTGCGGGCGATCCGCACATCGGGGTGTGGCGGGTCGACGGTTCGGCGCAGGTCGACTTCCAGGTGGACGGGCAGCCCGAGGGCGTTGTGGCGATGAGCGCGGACATCCACGGGGGGTGGGATCGTTATCTGGTGGGTTCGCCGCAGCCGGCGACCGACGAGCGGTTCGACGGGCAGGTGGCCGAGCTGCTGGTGTGGGACCGGGTGCTCTCGGACTGCGAGCGAGACGATGTGGTGTCGAAGCTCGGGGCGAGGTACGGGATCTCGGTGCCGGTCACCGGCGGGCCGTGCATTCCGCCCGCGGCGCCGTCGGGTCTGAGCGCGGTGGCGTCGGGCTTCAGCGGCATGGATCTCAGCTGGCTGGACGGCTCGGTCAACGAGCAGGGCTTCGTGGTCGAGCGGCGGCTGGGGGTCGAGGGAGACGAGGCGTTCGCGCAGATCGCGCTGGAGAGCTACGCCGACGGCGGGCTCTCTCCCGACACGGAGTATTGCTACCGGGTGGCCGCCTTCAACCCCAACGGCACCTCCGACTACTCCAATACCTCCTGCGATACGACGGGGCCGCCTCCCCCTCCGGGCGTCTGCTTCGACACGGGTAACCACGACACGGAGGCGGGTGAGCTCGACCTCTGGCACGTGGCGAAGGTGAAGGCGGACCTGAACCCGAAGTGGGAATCGACACAGGTGCCGGGCTGCGAGCCGATACCGTGGCTGTTCAGCATCGATACCGGCGTGGACAGCGACCATCCGGACCTCAATGTAGCCGAGATCCGAAACTTCGTCTCGGCCGAGCCGGGCCATTCGGGCGAAGATGGCCGAGGGCACGGGACCCACACATCGGGGATCGCGGCGGCCAAGGACGGCAACGGAGGCGCGGTCGGAATCGCGCCGGGGGCCCCGATCTACGGTTTCCGGGTTCTGAACGACGACGGCGCGGGAACGATCGAGGACGCGATTGCCGCGATCGACGAGGTGATCGGCCGCAAGCTCGCCAGCCCGGCCCAGCCGATGGTAGCCAACATGAGTTTGGGCGGCGGTGCGAACGAGGCGCTAGACGCAGCGGTGCGGGCGGCCGTGAATGCCGGGGTTACGTTCACGATCTCGGCCGGCAACGGCCTTCTCGGCCTCTGCCTGCTCCCGGGCGATGCCCAGGGCGTGTCACCGGCTCGTGTCGGCGATGACAACATCACTGGGAACGGCGGTAGCTCCGGGGACACGAAGCGGGTGAACGGGGCGATCACCGTCACCGCCAGCAACCGCAGCGATGGGGATATCAACTGCAACTATGGGAGCCCCGTAAGCGTCGCCGCCCCCGGCGAGGGGATCACGTCGACCTGGCTGAGCGGGGGATACGCCACGCAGAGCGGCACCTCGATGGCCGCGCCCGTCGTCGCCGGAGCGGCGATCCTATATCTGATGGATCATCCGAACGCGAGTCCCGCCGAGGTGGAAGGGGCGATCGTCGACCTGCTCGAGAGCTGGACGACCAACGAGCAGCCGAACGCCGACGGGCGCCTGAACGTCGACGGCCTGTAACAGTATGAGTTGCCCAAACGTTGAGTATACGGACGTGGTCGGAGGGTTAGGGACGCCTCCGGTCACGACCACCCACCCAACGCCGAGCTGAGCAACCAAAGGGGAGGTTAACGCCGCACCACCTCAAAAGGGACGGTAAAGCGGTTGGTGTCCCACGAGAGCGCCAGGACGCCGCCTCCCCGCTCGCTCGGCTCCACGTCTATGGTGAACTGCTCCACCGGTTCATCCAGGGTCTCTCTGGTCATCGGGATCCGGATCAGGTCGGATTCGGGGTCATACTGCGTCCCCCACACCTCGGTCAGGCTGGAGATGATCAGCTCGCCCCCCTCAGGCGTGTAGATCGACCAGAGCGTGTAAGTGCCCGCCGGTAGCGTGTAGCCGTCGATCAGGAGATCCCGGTCCGACGTGAAGTGCGTGGCCGCGTTCGCTCCGGTCCGCCAGACCTCGTTCCACGGCACGAGCCCACCGAAGATCTCGCGTCCCCGCTTGGAAGGGCGCCCGTAATCGACCGTCAGCGCGGCACCTTCCACGGTGGCCTCTACGCCGTCACGGGGCGACAACTGCCCGAAGCCCACGCCTCGCGCATCTCGCGCGGCGAACTCGGCGGCGATAGCCTCGATGTCGATCGCCGCCGGATCCGCTCGCTCGACTTCTATCTTCACAGTCGTCTCCCGTCCCGTGATGCCGAGGATGCGACCCTCCTCGTCCAACGCCGCGAGCATCGGGTTCCCGAAGAAGTCGATCGAGACGGAGTCAGCGGTCCGCTCCGTGATCGCGTTGGGCGCGATCGGCCGCCTGGCACTCGGTCGAAGCAGGTTGAAGTCGTAGCGCTCGCCGCCCTCCGCTCTCGCCAGGCGCGCCGCCTGCTCGAACAGCGCGGCGGAGAGCTGCACCCTGCCGGTCACCGGAAGAGTGCGCTCTGGCACCTCGATTCGCTCTGTCTCCAGGCTCTCGGGGCTCTCGCCCGCGGCGACGATGGCCGTGTCGCCCTCGATCTCGACGAACTGATATCGGACGGGAGGGCCCTCCGGATTAGAGTCCGGCGTCGTCCACGACGTCTCGAGCCGTCGCACCGAGCCGTCCGGGTTCAACAGGGCCGTGTAGCGGATCACCTGCGTGATCGGGCTTCGAATCACGAGCGTGCCATCGATGAGGTCGTCGGCTCTCGTGAACACCTCGATCGCCGTGGTATCGCGACCGAGGCGCTCCACGTAGGCCCGCGTGTCGGATTGCGTCCCCTCTCCGCAACCGGCGAAGGGGAGGAGCATCAGGAGGACGGCGGCATACCGCGCTGGCGCGCTCATGGCTGCGCCGGAAGGTCGAGCGCCGGGTTCCGGTCGAAGAAATCGTACGGCCGGAGCTCGAAGGACTTCTTCGCCGTTGGCATCACCGGCCAGTCCTCAGCGCGAGGTACGTGGTGGAAACCGACCGTGTACCATACGACGATGTCGGTGTCCGCGATCGGTCGGTTCGCTCCCGTCCACGCCGGGAGTCCCTGCCCCGGCTCGCTCAACGTCGGATAGAGGCCGGCCGCGAACCTTTCGTCCGGGTTGTAGGGGGTCACCCACAGGTGGTGGTCGATGAACCCGGCCCGCCGCTGCGGATAGTCGTCCGGATCCATGAGCGACACGGCGTTGGATCCGGGCACGATCTGGTAGCTCACCGGATAGCCCAGGTAGTTGTCGATCGCCGGGTTGATCACTCGCCAGAGCGCAGGCCGCTCGAAGTTGATGCGAAGCTTGGCATCGGCTTCTGAGCGCGCCACCGTGGGCTCCACGACCCAGAGGCTCTTTCTCGGGTGGTCCTCCGGCAGCCGCTGCTTTACCAGCCGGTCGATCGTCAGGCTGTTGGCGGTGCCGTCCACGTCCAGATCGAGGCGGAAGCTGAAGAAGTGGTCGTGGTTGATGCCGACGAGGTTCTCCGCGATGTAGCGACCATAGGCGTCCGGTTGATCGGCCGACCCGCCCTCATCGTCGGCATGCGGCGCTCCCGAGCCGCTGGCCGGGCCAGCGGCTGCCGCGGGATCGGTGCTTGCCAGTACGGCCGCTCCGCGGGGTACGTCCGCGTTCGCGACGCGCTGGGCGACCGGCTTGGTGGCGTCGATCCCCGTGGCGCCCGCGACGACCTCGATGGACCCGTCCTGCTTGAACACCCAATCGAAGACGTAATCGTAGTTGCCCAGCACCGCCATGAACCGGAGCACGAGATCACGCCTCGGCCGGCTCTCCATGAGATTGTCGGAGCGCTTCCGCCAGGCGACGTCGCCCGCGTACCTCTCGAACAGACAGGAGACGTTGCGCTTCACTCCGGGCTTCCCATCGTCGCCCGCCACGATCATGTCGAAGTAGACGGAGTTGTCGGGGCAATCGAGTCCGGGCTCCATCGGGGCGGCCAGTCCGCCCGCGCTGTATTCGCCGGCGTCCAGGAAGTTGTAGGCGTAGAAGGGCGCGGCCGGATCCATGTAAGGGACGAAGATCTCCGAAAGGTGTCCCTGGTAGAGCACGGACCGGGCACGGTTCCCGTCATCGTATCGCACGTTCGAGATGACGGTGCCGACACGAGGATCCATGCGATGATGGAATGTCCACTTCTGCCATCGCACCGTGTGGCCGTCCAGCTCGAAGCCCGGACCCAGGGGCTGCTCCATGGAGATCGGAGTCCCGGTCTCGCGGGTGCCGCCGATCGAGGCGGCGTCGAACTCGGCGTCGACCGAGGCCACGGGAACGATCTCGCCTTCGTTGACCTCGATTACCTCGCCGGCGTCCATGTCCACCAGCGCCTCGACACCGCCGATCAGTCGGGGGAAGGTGTTGCGGGCTCTCCAGGTGTCGACGCACTCGACCGTGGCCAGCCGCCGTCCCCGCTCGCGCGGAGTGCCGAAGTAGCCGAGCGGCAGACCATAGCACTCGATCCGCGAAAGGTCGGAATAGCCGCGCCGTCGCAGTGCCTCGCGGAACTCCTCCTTCTCGAGGGCAATGCCGGCTGCGATCCCGAACTCCTCCTCCAACCAGGTCGCCTGCACGCCCTCCACCTCCGTCCAGCTGGCGACGGATTCATCGTCGAGATCGATCACCGCCTCGAAAGTCTTCGTGCCCTGCTTGACGATGGCGAACGCCTCCCGCCGGAACGGCTCTCCCGGTGACCAGGCTGCCACGGCCGCCTTGTCCGGTTCGTGCAGGGTCACCAGGGCATAGCGGGTGGAGTCCGTGCCATGACCCGCGGACCCGATGGCATCCAGCACCACCCAATGCTCCTCCCAACTGAGAGGATCGAGGGGGTGCCCGGTTGTCTGCGCTAGCCCCGTACTCGCCGGGGAGAGGAGGACGATCGACATCAGTGACACACCCAACGCACGCCGGGCGAAGGATCCCGGATGATCGGTTCGCATCCTATTCGACTCCTTGAAAGGACCTGATTCGTCTCGCAAGCCGGCCGGTGCTACAGCCCGAGGCTCGCTACGGCTTTCTCACGCATCTTGAATTTCTGCACCTTGCCGGTCACGGTCTGTGGGAACTCCTCCACGAACATCACGTGTCGGGGCACCTTATAGTGGGCTAGGTGCGCCCGGCAGAACTCGCGGATCTCTTCTTCGTCGACGTTAGATCCCCGCTGCAGCTTGACCCAGGCGCATACCTCCTCGCCCATCCGTGGATCTGGTACGCCGACAACCTGAACATCGACGATGTCCGGGTGCGCGTGCAGGAGCTCCTCGATCTCGCGTGGATAGACGTTCTCCCCGCCGCGGATGATCATGTCTTTTATCCGTCCGGTGATGCGGTAGCAACCGTTCTCATCCCGCAAGGCGACATCACCGGTGTGGAGCCAGCCGTCCGCGTCGATGGCTTCGGCCGTGGCCTCCGGCATCTTGTAGTAGCCCAGCATGACGTTGTGTCCCCGCACGCAAAGCTCGCCCTGCTCGCCGTCCGGTAGCGGGCGGCCCTCTGCGTCCATGATCCGGATCTCGATCCCCGGGAACGGCTTACCGACCGTCTCGACCCTCCATGCGATGGGGTCGTCCAACCCGGTTATCGTCACGCCGGGCGATGCCTCCGTCAGGCCATATCCGATCGCGATACCCCCGACCCCCATGTCGTGGATCACGCGGTTCATCACCTCGACCGGACAGGGGCTTCCGGCCATGAGTCCGGTCCGGAGAGAGGCGAGATCTCGTCCCTGGAAGGTCTCGTCCTCCAGCTCGCTGATGAACATGGTGGGGACGCCGTAGATGACCGTGGCGCGCTCGCGCTCGATGCAATCCAGTGCCGCCGCGGGTGCGAAGTACTCGCTCGGAACGAGCATCGTGGCACGCGCGATGAGCGACACGAGCGTGCCGATGACGCATCCGAAGCAATGATAGAACTGGACGGGCACGCAGACGCGATCCCGCTCCGTGACTCGGAGGCCCTCCGCAAAGTAATAGGCATTCAGGAGCATGTTGCGGTGAGACAGGAGCGCGCCCTTGGGGAAGCCGGTCGTACCGGACGTGAACTGCAGGTTGATCGGGTCGTCGGGCGACAGTTCCGGGGAGAGCGCCGTCAACGCCTCGGGCTCGAGGTCATCCCCGCGGCCGAGCATCTCCTCCCACGATATCATGCCCGCGGCTCCTGACTCCGGCAGGGAGACGATCCAACGAAGCTCGGGGAACTGGTCCGAGTCGAGCTCGCCGGGCGTCGAGTCCGCCAGCTCCGGTAGCGCCTCGCCAAGCATGGCGAAGTAATCCGATGTCTTGAACCTGTCGATCGTGAACAGCGTCCGAACGTCCGCCTGCTTGAGCACGTACGCCAGTTCCTCGGGACGGTAGGCCGGGTTGATCGTGACGAGCACCGCTCCGACCCGGGCGCTGGCCAGTTGCAGGATCGGCCACTGCGGCCAGTTGGTGGCCCAGATGGCGATATGGTCTCCCACTTTCGTGCCGAGGGCAACAAGCCCGGCGGCTGCCCTGTTCACCAGATGGTCGTACTCCGCGTACGTGCGCCGAAACTCGGCTTGGGGAAAGACGAGGGCTTCGCCGTCGGGATGACGGGCCGCTGCCTCAGACAGCACCTGGCCGATCGTCATGCCGTCCACCCATGGTCGCTCGGTATCGCTCATTCCGCTCCTCTGATCTGATCGACGTTCCCCGCCCGGCTTCGAGTTTGGGGAATCTGGCGTGGCCTGGCGCCGCCAAAAAGGGGGCTCGTAGCTTCGGTCGAGACCAAAGCCGAGTCCACCATGCCGAGTCCACCCATGCCGACGCGCCGTCGCTACCGATGAAGAGAAGCAGACCCGGCTCCCCTCCGCTCCTCGCGGCAGCCTGCGTGATTGTCGCGCTGTGGAGGCCTGTACCGGTCAGCGGGCAGCCCGCGATCCACCTCTCTGCCGACGAAGTGCTGATCGACGAGGAGCTGGTGATCTCGGTTTCCGGGCTGGATCCCGGCCAGAGGGCTATCCTCCGCATGGTCGCCTCCTCGCAGCTCGGCACGTGGGTTGCCAGCGCCGAGTTCGAGGCCAGGAGGAACGGCAGGATCGATCTCGACGCCGACGCGCCGCGGGCGGGCTCCTACGACGGCGTCGACCCGATGGGGCTGTTCTGGTCGGCCGTGAGGGACACCACCGCCCCGCCCGTCACGACGGGATTCCCGAACGCCCAGTTGGTCCACCTGCAGGTGGAGGTGGATGGAGCGGTCGTGACCGAAGCGGAGCTCGTGAGGCACATCGTGCGGCCAGGCGTCCAGGTCGTACCGGTGCGGACGGACGCCCTGATTGGGACGTTCTTTCTTCCTGCACCCGCCTCCGGCGTCGGTCCGTACGCGGCCCTGCTCGTGCTGGGCGGTTCCGAGTGCGGCCTCCAGACTGCCGAGGCGAAGGCGGCCGCACTCGCGTCGCACGGCTTCGCCGCGCTCGCCCTCGCCTACTGCTCATGGCCGGACGCCGAGGGGAATCCCGAGCCGGGCATGGAGGAGTTGCCGCAGGGACTCTGGCTGGTGCCTCTCGAGAGCGTCGAGCGAGGGCTTCGGTGGCTCGAGGGAAGGTCCGAGGTGGACGCGTCGAGGATCGGGGTGTTTGGCGCCTCGAAGGGTGCCGAGCTGGCGCTGCAGATTGCCTCCGATAATCCGGTGGTGCACGCGGTCGTCGCGTACGTCCCCAGCCACGTCGTCTGGCAGGGCCTGGACTTCAGCGGGGCGAGGAGGTCGTCTTGGTCCCGGGACGGCAGTCCGCTGGATTTCGTCCCGTTTACCTCCGATGAAGCCAGAATCCGCGAGCTTACGGCCGGCGGAAAGCGTTACATCGTTCATCTCTACCGGGCCAGCCTCGACGACAAGAGTGCCGTGGAGAAGTCCCGGATCCCGGTCGAGAGGATCAACGGACCCGTACTGCTCGTGTCCGGCGGCAACGATCTTCTCTGGCCGTCGACACTGATGGCCGAGAGAATCATCGATCGTCTGGACGCCAACGGGCATCGTTTCCCGGCGATCCATCTGTACTACAAGGGCGCCGGCCACGCGATCGGCCGGCCCTTCCGCCCGACCACCGGCCTGTCGACCACGCCGAACTTCGCTTTGGGCGGAAGCGCTGTCGCTTACGCAGCCGCCGAGCGCGACTCCTGGCCGCGAGTCCTCCGCTTTCTCCGCGAGAGCCTCGTCAAGCCCGGCAAGGTCCCCGAATGAGGGTGGCCTCCGCCGCGTTGCGCTAGAGCGAGTCGCAGGCCTCCCGCAGCAGCCTCTCGGCCTCCTCCGCCACCGGAAGGATCTCATCGATCGCGGCCAGGTCCAGCATCGCCCTCGGGCTGGCGAAGGCTACCTCCGTTCCCGCGTCGGTCTCCGTCACGACGACGTTGCAGGGCAGCAGTAGGCCGACGCTGTCGTTCGCGCCGAGCGCCCGATGAGCGAGTCCCGGATTGCACGCTCCCAGAATGACGTACGGCTTGAAGTCGACGCCGATCTTCTCCTTGAGCGTTGTCCTCACGTCTATGCGGGTCAGGATCCCAAAACCCT
>JARRMU010000106.1:0-12176 GCA_037385645.1 Gemmatimonadales bacterium | reverse complement strand
CGTTACAAAGAAGCGCGGCAGAGGCTGTAACTCGATCGCGCCGGTGAAGGTGAAGTAGCCCTCGTCAGCGCCCGATCCAGCGATACCCATGTCCCACCGGAGAATCCCGTTTTGGAGGATCTTGCGTCCGCATCTCACTCCCAACCAGGCGGAGGACGGATCTCGGTCATGGATTTTGGCCGCACCGCCCTCGACGCGAAGGAACCACGCCGGAGGGTTCTCTTCGTCGTTGCTTTCCTGAGGTCCCTCCCCTTCTTGGGCCGAAAGGGGAAGCGCAGTCGCAAGAGACGAGGAGACGAGAAGCGCTGTCCCTATCATTACTACACGCCCGCACATAACGACCTCCCTCACAGCCTTAACGAGAAGGCCAGTCGCACGGAGCCGTCTTTGCCGATGCCAAATTTCACAGGAGGTGGTGCGGGGAACTCTGCCCTCTGCCATCGCTCCGTCGTACTCAAGGCTCCTGCAGCGAGACCCAACACCGCACCTCCGCCGACACCAAAGGCCAGGCCAACCACAACGCAAAACCCTTCATCCACGTCAGCTATCGCTGCGCAATCAAGAGCTGCTCCGATGCCTGCGCCTAGGACCGCACCGCTGAGCGCACCTATCCACAATCCCTTGCCCAAGTTCGACTTCGTTCCTCGGCTGACCTCAATCTCGACGATTTCGGACCACGGTACATCAAAGGTGACACTTTCCCCCTCAGGCAGGATCACCAATGTGTCCGACCGAAAAGCGGATACCGTTCCGACAAGGCGTGCCCTGCTGACCTGGGAAGCTGTCAACCGAACGCGATCGCCCTCGCTCACGAATGTCGTGTCCGAGGCTTGGAGCCCGGACACCCAGGCGAGGAGGAAGGCTGCAAGGCACGAAGGAGTTTGTGAAGCGAAACTCGGCGGCTACTTCGGGGCTGCATGTGGGAGGGCAAGGCGGGGCATCGTGGCGGCCTCCAGCTTGTCATATCGAAGCGTGCGGCTTTTTTATTCATAAGCGATGCGACTTTGGCTTTGTACCTTCGGACGCGTATGGAAAGCAGCTCTAGGAGCACGAGATCAGGAGCGTGGAAGGGCTGATGGGTGGCCGCCGAGAGGGCCGTTTGCACGATGTTGAACGTCCTTTCTGTTTCGTCCCGGACCGGTCATAAGAGCGCCCGAACAGGGGCACGGATCTTGACGCCTCCTCGCTAGGATATTCCGAGGACGGATGACCCACATCCTGGCAAGGAGCGTCCCATGCAAGGCGCGAAGTTACCTCACCTGTGGATCGGCGGGCTTTCTCTGTCTCTGATCGCAGCGCCGGCGGCAGCCCAAGAGCGAGAACAGGCGCCGAACCGGCATCCGGCTCGTGTGCAAGAAATGCAACCCGCGGCCGAGAAAGCCTTGACCTCCAGGCCGACTGAAGGCATCCGGTTGCCTCAGGCGGTTGGCGAGCCGGTCGACCCCGATCTCCCCATGGAGGCCATCTCCGAGACGAATCAGCCTCGCAATCTCGCTAGTAACACTCCGCTCGACGCGATGATGGTCGCGATCTCCGACGGAGGTGCGTTTCCCGTCCTCGTGTTCACCCCAAGCGCTGTCCCGAGGGTCGCGCAAACGCCATCAGCTCGGGTTGCCATGCGACCGGCTCAGGTGACGCCTAAGCCGCGTGTCAGCGGCGTGCAAACGGCGACAGTATCAGTCCACAAGGCGGAGGAGAAGACCGGCGAACAGGGGCAGGCCCATGGCCGACTCGGCGTCGTCCAGGATCCGGTTGAATCACTCGACTTGCCAACCGGGATGCCGGCGATCCACTGGCCCGAGTTCGTGGACGGCTCCTGCATGGGCATGCAGCCGGGGCAGAGTCTGTACGAGGCCAAGAAGTCGTGGGCGCTCGCTCATCATCATGTATGGCGCACCTACCAACTGCTCGAGTTTATCGGAGCGAGCGCCAGCCAGTTCCGCGACGACTTCTGGGAGGACGGCTACAGGTCGGGCGATGGCAATGAAAACTGGTCCCCTCGCGCCTGGTTCGGTCCCTACGCCTCGTATCGGGCGAAGGGTAAAGGGCTACGTAAACCTCTGCGAGGGCTTCTTCGACGACGACGAGGAGTACCGGGCGCTTATCATCGCGCACGAGATGCTGCACCACGCGACCGTTACGTGGAAGGAGGAGCAGATCTGGAAAAGCTACTTCCTAGGGGACACGCACCTTCACGCCGACGGGAACACCTGCGCCAGCGGCCTTAAGACGGAGAAGATGTACGGTCCGGACAAGACCATGCACCTCGCCAACAAGAGCGAGTGCTGGCACCGCAACATCGCCATACGCAACAACGACAACTACGGCTGGTTCATCATGCGCCTCGGCTCAGCGGTCCGAGACGGCGATTTGGTGAGCTTTCCAACCGAGGGAACGCCCTGGCAGACGCCGGGCTCCACCGGGAACGAGTGCTCCGAGATCGACGTCCCTCCTCCCGGCGGAGAGTGGCAGGATCCCGACGACTGCCAAAAGATCGGTCAAGAGCTCGTATGCCCTGGCGGCGGCGGAGGCGGCAGCGGGATGGTCGTTCCGAGCACCTGTCTGGCGGCGCCCGGCAACCTGAATCCCTAGACGTCCCCTCGCAGGTCAACGACCCTGGCTCTTCAAGGAAGCCCAAAGGAACCGCGTCCGAACCCATGTTGCTGAGGAAGTGTGTAGGTTCAAGCGGCGTCGTCCGGCCTTCCCTGACCTGTCCGTCCCCGTTCGCCTAGGAAGCACCTGAAAGGGTCGGTGAACATGGCCTGCCTGTCCTTCCACCAATCCTCCGCTCCCGGTTGACGGATGATCCACAGAAGGTTTCTACTCGCAGCCTGCCATTCGTCCTCGGCCTCGAGGGATTCGCTGTATTGTTGGTAGACGTACTGCCAGCTGCGGAACAGCGTGACCAAAAGCGCATCGAACTGAACGTGTTGGTACCAACGCACCTGACGGCAAACGGTGAAATCTCCAGAACGCTGCCGCAAGGCGAAGTGCCGATCGGATGATTCCGACTTTAAGACCGGTATGTGCGCCTCCGCCATTCCCGGCTACTCCCTCTGCATCGGGGCCTCCCGGCAAGACGTGGCCAGTTTACATCAGTCTGACCCTACTGCCGCGCAGCCCACACATCCTGTCGCGATAATCTTGAGGCTTCTTCTGGGGGAAACCCCCAACCAGGAACGAATGGACGAAAGCTTCTGGAGTAGAGTGGTGGCCGAAGTGCCACCGCGCCGTCCAGCCAGCGATCATACGGAGTCCCGGATTGGAGTCCCAGGCTTGGATCTGGTTTCGCCTACCCCCGGTACGGCAAGGTGACGGCAAGGTCAGATGCACTGAGGGGCGGCCCCGAAGGAACCGCCCATTTGAAAGCTGACTTGGACGTTCCTCACTGAACACTCTGCGTCGTACCCGATCCGGCGGCGACGGGAGACCAGTGGGATGAGCGGATCACCCAGCGGTCCCCTTCCTTGACAAAAACCTGACTTACTCTGGTCATGTAGTGTGAGACTGCGGCAAATCCCTTGGGCTGCATGGCACCTTCGGCGTAGTAGTGAGCAACCGCCACTTGGCCCTCGACGGTCGGGCTCCACAAGACGAGGAGCACGGGAAGGAAGTACTTCTTCATCGGGAGCCTCCGTTGAAACTGACGAGCGCTGAAGTAAGCAGCTAGCCTCGATGCCTTCAATCTATTCGGTCCTAATAGCAGCGTGACAGTGCCTAGATCAGGGAAGGCGCACCTCTACGAGGGCGAGATCAGGAGCGTGGGGGCCGGATGCGCAGAGGGGCGAAGGCGAAGTGAAGGGGGTGGCTGATGTAAGAAGAGGGGCGGCTCCCGAAGGGCCGCCCCTGAGAAGTTGTGGGCCGTGTGCGCCACCGCTACGGTTCAGGGTCCCAGCGGCGAGGGCGACCAGGCGGGTCTTGAGTCGGGAAAGGAACCGTCCGTAAGCCTCACGGGATTGGAGCCGTTGGCATCCATCACGTAGATCTCCCCGTTGCCGTCGCGCTCGTGGCGGAGTCCACGATCAGAGTCTCGAAGCCTGCCTCCTCGGCCCAGTCATCAACCTGACGCATTCCGGCTGGTGACGTCCAGCGGAGTAGGAAGGAACCAAGGCAGGAAGACGGACGAGAGCGTCGAATTCTCGTCAGACATCCAACGCCAAGCCCTGGATAATAGCAGGTCGTGAATGGTTTGGGAAGGGCATACCGCACGATCCCGCGTGCGATCCTCATCATCCTCGCCGTGGGGACAGTCATCTGCGTGTTCGTAGCGTGGGTGATGATGGGCACGGTGCACCAACATACGAATCGTGATCCCGTGCCAAGACCTGACGGCACGAAGTACGACATCGTGAAAGCTGGAAATCGTCATCCGAGTTCACTAGCTTGGGTAGTTTCCCCTTCCGTGTCAGCGGGCAGGAGATCCAGCGCTATGATCAGGCATTCCGCGCAGCAGAAGGGGTTTCAACAGCTACTCGACCTTCCACCTCGTTGGGTTGCGCCCGCAGCTTTGTCGCATATCCGTTATTCGGCCTCCAGAAGGTTGCCCAAGCGCTCTCTCATCCACCAAAACCGAGGCTGTGCCATGCCTCGACTCTGCCTCTCTCGAGCCCTATTAAGCGCCGCGCTTCTTGTCGCGTTGTCTGCCGTCTCGGCGTGCACCGAAGGTGACGACAAACTCGCTGAAACCACCACGGCCGACGGAGACGAGGTTGGCGACGCTGGGCTGGAAGGCTCGACGGCGCGCGACCTGACTGACCTGAACGTTTGCGAGCTGCTCCCCGAGCGCGACGTGATTGAGCTTCTCGGCGGCGAGGCCAAGACTGCCGCGTCGCGTAGCGACTACGGTAATTCCCAGGGGTGCGACTACGGCATTGGCGATCCGGGCACAGCGACCTATGAGTACATCTCGCTCTGGGTATCTACTCCCGATCTGTTCCTGGACGCCGAGTCGATCCTGAAGACCGACCGGGGGCTGGGGCAGGATGCCTCGGCCGAAGACCTCAAAGGTTTGGGCGATGTCGCGTTCGCCATTCACAACCAGACCGAGCAGCAGACGACCGTCCACGTGCTCCGCCGCGGCGACGTCGCAATCTCGGCCACGGCCGAAGGGTTGGAGCACGCTCGGCAGCTGGCGGAGACGATCCTCGAGCGGCTCGGGAATCCGTAGCCCGACCGCTACCGAGCGATGCGTCGAGATTGGATGACCCATCTCTCGGGGCCTATGAATGGCGCCTTGTGGGCGGCAACACGGGGCGGCGATGCAGAAAGTTGTTCGTCGAAACACGGTAGGAGGGCCTCGGGAACGAACGGGTTCCGATTCCTTTTTCCTATCTCACCAGCCTGTCGATGGGCGGCCATGCCACCCCCCGACGAGCGCAGAAGCTAGAGTGCCGCAACAGCGACCCGCCACATCACAGGAGAGCCACGCCGTGACTGATCATCCACATTCCGCTCAGGAGCGTCCACCCCAAGAGGCCAAGGAATACCTGGCTGAACGGCTCGACGGCGCTCGGGATCTCTATTTGCTGGCCCTGGCGCTAGGAGAGCGCGGGGACGGCGCGACCCTGTTCGGTCGGATGATCCGGGAAGCCCGGATTCATTTCACCGCCTTGATCGAAGAATGCCGCATCGCCGGCCTGGACACGAGCGCGATCGCCGTGATGCTCGGCAAGAGGAGCGAGGAGCTCGCGGACAGCATCAGGCCCGAAGTCTGGGAACAGTTGGAGCAACTCATCGCCCAGAGGACGCGGCCTCACGCAGGGTGAGAGAACGCGGATGAGCAGCACACTCCTCCTCCCCAGCGCGCGAAGCTTTGCGGCGAGCCATCCTCGTTGTAGTCTGAACCAGAAGGCTGACCGTCGGGCCATAGAAGAGAACCTGGCTGTCCCGCCTCACCGTTCGGGTCCGGACGTGATCAAACGTCGTTCTCTGTCGCGAGCGCCATGAACGCACTGCTGATACACCCCGAGTTTCCAGAGACCTTCTGGAGTTTTCAGTACGCGCTTCCCTTCGTGCGGAAGAAGGCGGCACTGCCGCCTCTGGGGCTTCTCACGGTGGCTTCGCTGCTGCCCAACGACTGGGAGAAGCGCCTGGTCGATCTGAACGTCCGTTCCCTGGCGTCCGATGATCTGGATTGGGCAGACTACGCCTTCGTGGGGGGAATGGCGGTCCAGCGCGCCTCCGCATGGGATATTGTCGCCCGGTGCAACGAGGCAGGCGTCCCGGTAGTGGCCGGCGGGCCTCTCTTCACGGCCGAGCACAGAGATTTCGCCGGCGCAGACCACTTCGTCCTGAACGAGGCCGAGGTCACGCTTCCCCGGCTCCTGAGCGACTTGGCAGAAGACAGTCCCGGCCGGGTGTATCGGGCCGCCGAGTTCGCCGATATCACCAAGAGTCCCATCCCCCTCTGGGAGCTCGCCGACCTCGAGCGCTACCAGTCGATGACCGTCCAGTACTCTCGGGGCTGTCCCTACGACTGCGAGTTCTGCAACGTCACCGTCCTCTTCGGCCGGAGCCCCCGGATCAAGACCGCGGATCAGATCATCGGCGAACTGGAGGCGCTTCGCACCTGCGGCTGGCGTGGGCAGGTCTTCTTCGCCGACGACAACCTGATCGGCAACCGCAAGCACGTGAAGCGCGAACTACTGCCGGCCCTGATCGAGTGGCAGCGGTCTCTCGGTGGCAGACGGGAGGACAGGCGCCGGAAGCGTGAGATGACCTTCTACACCCAGGCTTCGGTGAACCTGGCCGACGACGACGAGCTCCTGGAGATGATGGCCGAGGCCGGCTTCCATACCGTGTTCGTCGGCATCGAGACACCCGACGAGGAGGGGTTGGCAGGGAGCAACAAGAAGCACAACCTCCGCCGGGACCTGATCGCCGACGTGAAGCGAATCCAGAGAGCCAGGCTACAGGTCCAAGCCGGCTTCATCGTCGGTTTCGACTCGGACCCGCCGTCGATCTTCGAGCGCCAGATCGACTTCATCCAGAGGAGCGGCATCGTGACCGCCATGGTCGGGCTTCTCCAGGCACCCGCTGGCACTCGTCTCTTCGAGCGGTTGAAGCGAGAGGGACGGCTCCTGGGGAAAATCTCCGGGGACAACACGGACGGCACCACGAACATCATTCCGAAGATGGACGCGGAAGTTCTCAAGGCGGGCTACCAGCGGATACTCGACCACATCTATTCTCCGAAACACTTCTACGAGCGGGTGCGCACATTTCTTCGGGAATACCAGCTTCCCAAGGTGAGGACCCCCGTAACCGTAGAAGACTTCCGGGCCTTCTTCCGTTCGGTCTGGCACCTGGGGGTGCGGGGCCGGGAGCGCCGCCACTACTGGTCCCTCCTCGCCTGGACCCTGATGCGCCGTCCCCGGCTCCTTCCGCTGGCCGTGACCCTGGCCATACACGGCCATCACTTCCGAAAAGTCACCGAGCTCCAGGCGCTCTAAGGACGCCGATCACGGCACCGCCCGCGCCGAAACGCACCGACATCGACGGGAAGATGGAGAAGTTCCTCAAGCTCCCGAGGGGGAAGCTGGCGGCTCTTGCGGATTCCCAGCGCAAGGAGGAGTTGAAGAGACAGCTGGAGGACGAGCCCACCCGTATCAGGTGCGGAAACCGTAAGGAAGGTGCTTACCTGATGCGGACTTTTCCGCAGAAGTACGCATACAGTGCGGAAATCGGGCCAGGCTTAGATATGTGCTGAGCAGGTGGTGGCGTTTTCTCGGCCCCCTATCGGCCACGGGTGGGAGGCAGGTGCCGGTCTGTCGGGGGGCCAGCCGATTCGGTGCACGCGAGCTTCGCTCCGATGTCTTGACGCGTTGCCAGAGGCCTCTCGATTCCTAAGTTTGGAGAGGGTCGGGAGCCCCCTCCCTGCCGCCGACGCCTGCGGTTCTCCTGCGCGTCCCCTGGTCGGTGCATGGCGCAGTAGCCATCACCACCAACAAGCGTGTATGGGGCTCTGCACAGCTCGCCCTTCGCGTTCGTTGCCCGCCACCGCGGCATGTTCTCCTGCGTAGTGCCGACGATGCCAGCCGCTGCCGCACCCCGCTCTATCTCATCGGCCTCCAACGCAAAGGCGAGTGGATCTGTACCATCACGGTCGCTCAACACCACCTCCGAAAGCAGGCCAGGTCGGGCACAGAGTGGGCACAGTCGGTTTCCAACATGCCGCCTATCAACCGCTTACAAGCACGCATTGGATTGCTAATCCACTGCGTCGTGTCCATGGGCGTACTTGCCCTGTCTGGGGAAGGTTGGGCACAGAATGGGCACAAAAACGGGATCGAGCCGCGAAGCCCGATCCCGTAAGTGTATGCCGGGGGTGGGAATCGAACCCACACGGGCCGAAGCCCAAGGGATTTTAAGTCCCTCGCGTCTGCCGTTCCGCCACCCCGGCTAACTATTTGTAAGTAATCTACTTAGAGTCGTGGCTCTCGGCGACTCTCGCCTAACTAGGCGAACTTACTGGGCGAGGTCCGCACGCGATACGGGCAGGATCATAAGGTATAGGCCACGCAATCGCGGTCCCTCTCAGGTGGTCTCAGCTGATTGGCCGGCTATCTCAGTATCTGGAGCACGGGATCCGGATGAAGCGCACCTTCGCCCTCCGAGTTCGCCCACCTGACGAAAAGAGCCTCAGCTGAGGGGCCGAGATCAGCTACGTCGCTTGCGTACGGCAGCAGCTTTCTTCACTGCCGGAGCGGTTCGGTCCGGTGGCGGTGACTAGCTGCTGTGGCACCCAGTCGTCAACGTGAGTGAAGCCCTCGAAGGGTCCTTCTTCGTCCTCGACGACGTCGAAGAAGGACCGCCGGTAGAACTTCACGTGGGTGAAGTCTTCAAACAGCACGTAGACCGGATCGACACCGGCACTCTGGAACTGCTGCCCAGTCAGCACAGCTCGATGGACTCGCGAGAACTCGTCGAACTCCTCACCCACGACGACGCCGAGGTGCTCGAGACCCATCCGGTATACGCGCTGGTGAACGGGTGGGATCAGCTCGATCCGTAAGACCGGTTTTCCGTCGAGAACCTTGATCGGCTCGGCCAGGATTATCAAGGAGATCGGACGCCCGTTCCACACGTTCTCGCGGTTAGCACGCGCATGGCGCTCAAGAAGCGTCCGCTGGTGGACGTACAGGTCCCAATCGACGACGCGGACGGCGAGATGGCTGAGTGGGTAGGGTGTGATGTCGACACCGCGGGCAGCAAGGCGATCGGCCTGCATACTCGCAAAGGCTTGATAGTCCCCGATGATGTCGGAGATCGGATCAGACATCGCCATGCGGCACCCTCTTACGTAATGGTTTGGCTTGCAAGGTCTGACTCGGCAATCGCGGGCCTACTTAAACCCGCGCCCTGCCGACCACCGCCCAGGCCCGGGCTTGGAGCTGAATGCGACCACTCTCCTGCATCGGGAGCCGACGGCGGAGCTCATCGACTAGAACGCGGCGTTGTTTTTGGGACAAAGTCGACACGAGGCTAGGAGCCGGCCCAGCACCTCCCAGGAAGGGGTGCCAATAGTCCTCGAAGCTCGAGAAGAGTGTCGGCACAGCGAGCGAAGCGACTCGCACCCGTTCAGCCCCGGCCGATCTGAGGAGGGATTCTAGCGAGTCCGGATCGCAGATGGGGAAGCGCCGGCCTTCATCCATTTCCCCAGCTTCAGGTTCGATCGCCGCTACCGCGTCCCAAAAGTGCCTGAGGAACTCCATCCCGTTAGCGTAATCCCAGACAAATGCCCCGACCAAGCCATTAGGGCAGACGGCATCTAGTTGCTCCTCCATCGCAAGACCGGGGTCAGGAAAGAAATTAAGCGCGAGGCCCGAAACGATCGCGTCGTAGCCACCATGACGGCGGGGAAAGCTCTCTGCACCAGCTACCACAAAGGTCACACGCGGATCGTGGAGCCTCTGCTTGGCAGACTCGATGAACCGCGCGGAGGGATCAGAGGCAACCACCGAAGCCGGTCGGGCCATCGCACAGATAGCAGCGGCCAACGCGCCGGTGCCCGCCCCCACGTCAAGCCAATGTCCACCGGGAGACGGATCCACCCACTTGATGAATTCCTCAGCGAGAGGGCGACTCCAGCGACCCATGAAGTCTTCGTATGTCCCCCCTGCATTCCAACCATCGTCGGCTTGGTTCGTCATTCATCCTCAGGATAGCTGTGCCGGAAGAGTCATAGCTCTCGGCGACTCTCGCCCCACTGGGCGAACTCTCTGGGCGAGGTCTGCGCGCGGTCCGGGCGGTCAGGTAATGGCACGCCTCCCAAGTAGCGTCGCATTGATCGCCACGACCACTGTAGAGATCGACATGAGCACGGCACCCACCGCAGGCGACAGGAGAATGCCCGCCCCGTACCCGACGCCGGCCGCCAGGGGGATCGCGACTACGTTGTAGCCGGTGGCCCACCAGAGGTTCTGCACCATCTTGGCGTACGTGGCCCGGGCCAGCTCGACGAGAGAGGCCACATCTCGGGGGTCCGATCGCACGAGCACGATGTCGGCGGACTCGATCGCCACGTCGGTTCCGGCACCGATCGCGATCCCGACATCGGCTTCGACGAGCGCCGGTGCGTCGTTCACGCCGTCCCCCACCATGGCGACTCTCAGACCGCGCTCCTTCACCTCCGCGATCCGAGCTGCTTTGTCGTCGGGGAGTACCTGGGCGAAGTAGTCATCCAGCTCGAGTTCACCCGCTACCCAACGAGCCACAGCCTCCGTATCCCCGGTGAGCATCATCAGCTTGATGCCCCGCTCCCGAAGCCGGCCGAGCGCTTCACGGGACTCATCCCGTATGACATCTGCCAACGCCAAGGCCCCCTCTACTCGCCCGTTCACGACCAGGTAGACAACCGTCTTCCCCTGCTCGGCAGCAACTTGCACGCGACCATCTGAGCCCTCGAGCCCGTTCTCCCTCAGGTAGCCGGGACTCACGATTAGGACCGTGTCGTTCCCGACGCGTCCTTCCGCCCCCTTGCCCGGGATCGCACGAACGTCTCTCGCCACAGGCAGCTCCAGCCGCTGGTTCTCAGCTTCGCGCACGATTCCCGCCGCTATCGGATGCTCCGATTGGCTTTCGATCGCCGCAGCGAGCCGGAGGATGTCAGCCTCTTCGTGCTCCCCTAATGACAGCACATCTGTGACGCCGAACAGTCCTTCCGTGAGTGTGCCCGTTTTGTCAAACACGATCGCATCCAGCTCACGGGCGCGTTCAAACGCCGAGCGATCCCGGATGAGGAGTCCCTGCCGTGCCGAGAGCGCTGTGGAGACCGCCACGACAAGTGGAATGGCCAGGCCCAACGCATGGGGACACGTGATCACCATCACCGTGACCATTCGAGACAGGGCGAAGTCGAAGGGCTCTTTGCCAAGTACGAGCCAGCCGGCGAGTGTCAGTGCCCCGACCGACAGTGCGATGATGGTGAGCCAAAGAGCGGCACGGTCGGCGAGGTCCTGAGTGCGGGAGCGACTCTCTTGCGCCTTCCTGACCAACTCCACGACCTGGGCGAGATACGTTTCGGCACCGGTCTTCCTGACCTCCACAGTGATCGCCGACTCGCCGTTCACGGAACCGCCGATCACCTCGTCCCCTTCGCCCTTTTCCACCGGACGACTTTCGCCCGTGAGCGCGGCTTCGTTCACGGTGGTTCGGCCCTCGACGACCTCTCCATCTACCGGGAGCTTCTCTCCCGGCTTCACCAGGACTCGATCGCCGGGTTTCAGTTCGGCCACCGGGACATCATCGAGTGCCCCGCCATCGACGAGCCGGTGTGCTTCTGCCGGCATGAGCCTAGCCAAGGTCTCCAACGCCCGCGAAGCACCCATCACCGATCGCATCTCGATCCAGTGCCCGAGCAGCATGATGTCGATCAGGGTGGCCAGCTCCCAGAAGAAGACCTCGCCTTCGACGCCGAGAACGACCGCCACGCTGTACGCCCAGGCCACGCTGATCGCCAAGGCGATCAGCGTCATCATCCCGGGCTGACGCGCTCGCATCTCGCCCAGGAAACCCGACAGGAATGGCCATCCTCCATAGAAATAGATGACCGTTGCGAGGGCGGCCTGCAGAAAAGCATCTCCCGGGAAGGCGAGCGTCTCCCGCAGGCCCAGAAGCTCCTGGATAATCGGAGCCAGAGCCAGAACCGGAATGGTCAGCGCAAGCGAGATCCAGAA
>JARRMU010000105.1:0-24574 GCA_037385645.1 Gemmatimonadales bacterium | reverse complement strand
GAGCAGGCGGCCCGGACGTTCATTGGCACCTGCCCGGATTGTGGGACGGGGCTCACGTTCGAAGAAGGCTGCGCGAAGTGCCACGCCTGCGGCTACTCGGAGTGCGGCTGACTCGGTAGGCCGCCGGCGCTTGGGGGACCGGCGGGACTCCTTCCGACTCGCTACCGACGCCTTTCTTCGGAGCCTCGGGGAGTCTCCTCAGGGCGTCTCAATGCTCGCTTCGGGAGCACCCGTCGGTCCGTAGGCGCCGGCTCCCTCTGCAACGGTGCGCTATGGGGTCTCGACGGCGTCGCCGCGAATCACTCGCCCTGAGAGCCCGCCTCCTCGTGTAGCCCCCAGTCCATGCGGCGGGGGCGGTGACGCCTCGCCGATCGGGCCCTCTGGCCATAACGTCCGGGGAGCCTTCTTCATCTCGTGTCCTCCGTCCAACCAAGGTAGAGGTGCCATGATGGGTGCTCCGTCCGGAACGGTGCTCCGCTTGTCGACGGCGTGGATCGCCGGGTCAGCCGCGGTAGGGATGATCCCGGCGCAGATGGCGGCACAGGTGCCGACGGCGGCCGCTCAAGCGGAATCGGTCGCCGCGTACGTAGACGCCCACCGGCGGGAGATCGCGGTCGAGCTCATCGATTTCCTCGCGTTGCCGAACGTCGCGGCGGATGCGGCGAACATCCGGGTGAACGCACGGCGGGTGAAGGAGATGATGGAGCAACGCGGGATCCGGACGCAGCTTCTGGAGACCGGCGGCCCGCCGATGGTCTTCGGCGAGATCAAAGTGCCGGGTGCGACTCGCACGATCCTCTTCTACTGCCACTATGACGGCCAGCCGGCAGATCCGAGCCGCTGGATTGGGCACGCTCCATGGGAACCGGTCCTGCGGAACGGCACGCTAGAGACTTCGCCGGAGACGTTCGCGCTCCCCGCGGAGGGGCCAATCGAGGACGAGTGGCGGATTTACGCCCGCTCGGCCTCGGACGACAAGTCGCCAATCGTCGCGCTGTTGGCGGCGCTGGACGCGCTCCGGGCCTCGGGGCTCGAACCGACATCCAACCTCAAGTTCATTTTTGAGGGTGACGAGGAAGCGAGCTCCCCCAACCTGGATCGCATGGTGAGGAAGAACGCCGACCTGCTTGCGGCGGACATCGCTGTGATCGCGGATGGCCCGCGGCACTCCAGCGGCCGGCCGACCGCCGTGTTCGGGGTTCGCGGGATCGTGACTGCCGAGATCACGGTCTACGGGCCCACCGTGCCACTCCACAGCGGGCACTACGCGAATTGGGCGCCCAACCCGGCCGAGGCGCTGGCAGAGTTGCTCGCCACGATGCAAGCAGAGGATGGGAGCGTCACGATCACGGGCTGGTACTCGGACGTGCTTCCACTCGGTCCCGCCGACAGCGCCGCGCTGGCGGCGCTACCCGATGAGGAGGAGGAGAGGCGTCGCCTGGGGAGCGCTGAGCCCGAGGGGGACGGGCGCTCACGCTGGGAGATGGTCACGCTGCCGTCGTTCAACGTCCGAGGGCTGCAGAGCGCCTGGATCGGCGACCAGGCGAGGACGATCGTCCCCGACCGGGCGATCGCCAGCCTCGACTTCCGGCTCGTCCGTGATATCCAGCCTCTGGACCAGGTCGAGCGCTTCATCGGGCACGTGCAGGAGCAGGGCTACCACGTCGTCTCGGAAGAGCCCGATCTGGCCACGCGTCTGGCGAATCCGAGATTGGCCAAGATCGTGTCCACCCGAGGATACCCGGCGGTGCGGACGCCGCTCGATGATCCATCGGCCCAGGCGGTCGTCGAAGCCGTCCGGGAGGCGACGGGCGAGGAGCCGGTCGTGATCCCGACGCACGGCGGCAGCGTTCCTGGCTACGTCTTCCCCGACTACCTGGGCGCCACCTTCGTCCTGCTTCCGATGGTGAACCCGGACAACAACCAGCACAGCCCGAACGAGAATCTGCGGTTGGGCAACCTGTTCGACGGGATCTCGATCTACGCGGGTGTCATGATGATGCCCTAGACCGATGCGCGTCGCCGGACGTCCTTGAGAACGTTGCGGCCTAACACGGCCGAGGCTGTGACCAGCCCGGAGTACAGCGTCCCCATCACGCCATGCGCTACAGCGTCCTGGCCCGTGAGGAAGAGCCCACCGATCGGCGTGCGAGGCCCCAGCCACGATGCCCGGAATCGCTTCGGTGTGAAGCTTAGGCCGTAGATCTCGCCCCTGCCGTGATTGGCGAAGTGCCGGGTCGAGAGCGGGGTCGAGAGCTCGTGATAGTCGACCCTGCCCTTCGTCTCGGGGACGTGCTCGTAGAGCGTCTCCAGCAGGCGGGAGGAGAACCTGTCCTTCAGTTCGTCATAGCTCTCGCCCCGCTTCTTCCATCGCTCGTGTTCCCAGGGCTCGAACCACTCGTAGGGGGCGAAGGTGATGACCTCGAGGGTCGTCGTTTTCCCTCGACGCGCTTCCCAGCTCGGGTCCTTCGCCGACGGGAAGGATATGTACACGGTCGGAAGGGGGGCGTCGGGATCGCTCTCGAACTCCCGCACATTTCGGTCGTGGTCGTATCCCGGGTATATCCAGCGGTTGGTTGCGCGCAGGCCGAGGCTCTGTGCGGTCTCGGCAAGCCCTACGTAGAGGCAAACGTGGCTGGCGGATGGTTGCAGCTCAGCGAGCTTCGCCTCCAGCTTGAGCCGGCGGCGCGTCTCCTCGTCGACCAGCTTGCCGAACGTGTTCGCGACGCCAGCATCGCTCACCACCACGGGCGCGCGGATTTCCTGTCCGCCTTCCATGCGGACGCCGACGGCCCGACCGTTCCTGATCAGCACCTCCGAGACCTCGGCGGCTACGAGTAGAGTTCCCCCGGCCGTCTCTATGGTCGGCAAGATGCTGGCGGCGATACGGCCGGCGCCGCCCACCGGGTAGGCAGCGCCGTCCAGGTAGTGGTTCACAACGACGGCGTGGATGCCGAAGCTGGACTCGCCGGGCGGCAGTCCATAGGTGCCCCACTGGCCGGAGAGGACTCCGATCAGCTTCGGATCGTCGGTAAGCCGTCGAAGGGTCGTTAGAGTCGTATGGTCGGCGTGCCTGAAAAACCTTCGGCACAGGAAAGGCCGAGACGGGGCCGCGATGAATGGCGGCAGAGCCTTGTGTCCGAAGAACCGCATCGCGGCCTCGTGGACCTCGTCGATCGTCTCTATATATCGTTGCAGAGCTTCGCCTTGCGACGGGAAGTCCTCGGTTAACCCGTCCACGAACTGCTCACGTCCTGCCCAGATGTCGTACTCGTGGTCGGGAAAGATGATACGGTCGTAGTTCGCCGGCATCGGAGCCCACGCCAGGCTGCCATCGCTGATGTCCGCGAGAAGGAGGTTCGGCAGTGTTCCTTGGGTCTGGAACTCTCCGACGTAGTGAACGCCCACGTCCCACTCGTACCGCTTGCGCCGGAACGTGTGCGTGAATCCTCCCATGACGTAGTGCCGCTCGAGAACCAACACCCGTCGACCGGCCTGCGAGAGGAAAGCGGCAGCGGAGAGGCCGCCCATGCCAGAGCCGATGACGATCGCGTCGAAGCGACCTTCGACCCGCTCCGGGCGGTATACCTGCGGTTTGCGCGTCTGGGGCATGCGTGCCTGCCGGATGGGGATGTGGCGGCGACGTGCCGGCGCATCCGGGGGATGACCCGGCTGGCGAACGAGCACGACGCGATCAACCTCGCTCAGGGCTTCCCGAACTTCGCCGCTCCCGATGTGCTGAAGGCCGCGGCGGCGCGCGCCATCCACGATGATGTCAACCAGTACGCGATTACCTGGGGCTCCCGTCGCCTGCGGCTGGCGCTGTCGCGCATGTACGCCGAGCTCTACGAGATGGCGGTAGATCCGGAGTCCGATATCACCATCACGTGCGGGGCGACCGAAGCCATGGCGGCGGTTCTATTGGCGATCGTCGATCCGGGCGACGAGGTGATCGTTCCCGAGCCGTTCTACGAGAACTATGGTCCGGACACCATCATCTGCGCGGCGCAGCCGGTCTTCTGCCCGATCTGGGCGCCGCCCGGGTGGGAGCTCGACCTGGACCGGTTGGAGAGAGCCTTCTCCGACCGGACACGCGCCCTGATCCTGAACACGCCGAACAACCCCACCGGTCGGGTCCTGTCTCGGAAGGATCTGGAGGCAATCGCCGAGCTCTGCGCTCGATACGACGCGTGGGCGGTGACCGACGAGGTGTACGAGCACATTATCTACGAGGGGGCGCACGTGCCGATCGCCACCTTGCCGGGGATGCGCGACCGGACGATAACGATCAGCGGGGCGTCCAAAACGTACAGCGTCACGGGCTGGCGAATCGGAACGATCATCGCGCCTCCGGATGTCACCGACGCCATCCGAAAGGTGCACGATTTCCTCACCGTAGGGGCCCCGGCCCCCCTCCAGGAGGGCGTGGCGACGGCCATGGAGACGCTGGGTCCCGACTACTACGAGAGCCTTGCTTCGAACTACCGGGTCCGGCGCGATGCGCTGCACGGCCGCCTGGTCGACGCGGGCTTTCGGGCCTCTCCGCCGGAGGGGGCCTATTATATCCTGGCGGACTTCTCCGAGATCAGCGACCTGCCCGACGACGAGTTCTCCTTCTGGCTCACGCGCGAGATCGGCGTAGCTCCCGTGCCCGGATCCAGCTTCTACCATGACCCTGCCGACGGGCGCCACCTGATCCGGTTTGCCTTCCCCAAGACCCTGGATATGCTCGAGGAAGCGGGCCAGCGCCTTGCCCGGGTTGGAGAGCGAGCGGTTTCCTGATGACGTCGAGTGACGGCGGACCGCAACAGGAATCCGGAGAAGACGTCCGCACAGGCTCGATCGAGGAGCGCTTCGCGAATCGGGTCCGCGTTCGTCTTCCGGCCCGCCACAACCCGAGGCTCTCGACCATCGTCGACCGGGTAAACGAGAGCGATGAGCTCTATGCGCTTTGGGTGGCGCAGAATGTCAACGCCGTCGAGCGACTCTCCATGTCGGATCACGGCCCGGTGCACGTGCAGATCGTGGCGAACTCCGCGCTGCGGCTCCTGCGACTTCTCGCCGACGGTGGCGTGACGCCAAATGTCGTGGCCGACTACGCCATGGAGCCAGCCGACGCGGAAGTTGTCGTCTGCCTCGCCGCTCTGCTGCATGACGTCGGAATCTCGATTCACCGTGACGGGCACGAAGCCTACTCGCTCTTCATCGCCAGGCCGATTCTCCGGGAGCTGCTGTCGGCCTCTTACGAGGGCCCGGAACTAGAGATCCTGGTGTCGGAGGTGCTGCACGCGATCATCGCTCACCGATCGGGTGGGCGGCCGCTCACCGTCGAAGCGGGCGTGCTCCGGATTGCCGATGCCCTCGACATGGCCGAGGGTCGCTCCCGCATCGCTTTTCGGGCCGGATCCGTGAGCATCCATGCCGTGTCGGCCGAGGCGATTGAAGCCGTGCACATCGAGCGGGGGGAAGAAGTGCCGGTCACGATCCGCGTGGAGATGACCAACTCTGCCGGTGTCTTCCAGGTCGATCAGCTACTGCGGGAAAAGCTGCGCGGCTCAGGCCTGGAGGAGCACCTCCAGGTCGAGGCCCACATCGAGGGCGAGACGGAGAAACGTCTCGTCGAGCGGTTTCGTCTATAGTCTGGGGCGTCTGAGCGGGGCGGACACCAGGGACGGAGGCTCGGAGGGGCGGGAGATGATCCAGATGACTGAGCGGGCGCGGACGGCCGCTTGGCTCCGACAGGGCGCTTTCGGCGCCATCGTGTTCGGTAGCCTGCTGCTGGCGGGATGCGCGCGCCAGGCCGTCGTCGGATCGTCCGGCACGCCGGGGGCGGATGCCTCCGAGGCCACCCTGCGTTCCGATCTCGATGCCCTGCACGCGGCTCAGGTGAGCTTCTACTCCGCCAACGATCGCTACACGAATCAGCTCGAGGAGCTAGCGTTCTCTCCCAGCCCAGGTGTCGAGGTGAGTATCGTTCAAGGAGATCGCCGCGGCTATTCGGCCATCGCGGCAGCGGGTGATTCGGAGTGCGCTGTGTTCGGGGGTGGTGCGCGTCCGCCCAGGAGCTACGTGACGCAGCCGGGGCTGGTGGGATGTAGACCCTGACCCCCGGCTGCAGGAGTCCTCAGCTGCGGCTCGACGCCCGCCGCTTCCGGCGCTTCCGCCGGCGCTCAGCCGCCTTCATCTTGCGCCGCCTCGCTTCGCTGGGCTTCTCGTAGAACCGGTTCTTCTTGATGTCACGAAAGATCCCGGCGCGCTGAACCTTCCGCCGGAACTTCTTCAGTGCACGATCGAGCTCTTCGCCCTCGTCCAGACGATACTCCAAGCTGCCTCCCTTCGACTATGCGACGTTGAACAGGCGGCCAAGCTTCTCACGGAGCTGCGAGCCCAGGCTGGGCGCCTCTCCGTCCGCCGTGACGGTTCCGGGGACGTCGGTGGCGTCCCGGGGCGCGACACGGTGCGCTTTTGGCCCCCGGTCTCCGATCATCACCTCGAAATCGACTGGCTCGCCCTCCTTCAGCGACCGGAACCCATCGCCGACGATATCCGTGTAGTGTACGAAGACATCCTCGCCGTTACTCCGCTTGATGAAGCCGTAGCCTTTTTCGTTCGAGAACCACTTTACGGTGCCTGTCTCCCGCGCCATGAAACCATCTCCTTCCGAGACACCGAAAAAACACGGTGCGCTAATTCCCCCAATAATCGATAAATACGGAAATACGGGGCCACCAAGCTATCTCGGGGACCCGGTCATAACAACCACCGCGCAAGCTGGCGACGCGAGGCGTATACACACGATGCCCACGTACGTTCTGCGATCATTTGCCGCTTATGGCGGGGCGTCGTATGTTGGCAGCCCTGCTCACCGTTCGCGTGCGGTGCCGGACCGGCGAAGCAAGCTGGAATGGAGGTTGGACATGGCTGAACTTCTGTCCATCAAACCGGACGGTCTTTTCGAGTTGGCTGGAAGGGCGTACCAGATCCCCGCCGAGTTTTCAGCCCGGGAAGTGTACAGTTACCGACGACTGCTCGAGCCGATACCCGATGTCCCCGGCGGTACCAGCCTGAGCGATGAGCAGAGATCCCGACAGCGGGCGTATCTTCTTCGACGCGCGGCGGTATGTGTGATTCCGGGCCTCCAGATGCGAGCGCTCGAGCCGCTGCCGATGCCGAGCCTGCGGACGATCCACCAGTGGATCTCCGAGCACCGCCCGGAACTCTCCTCGGCGTATCAACAACTGATCGCCTGACGGGTAGGACCCTCCGGTACAACGCGTCACCCCTTCAGCCGCCTCTCCGTCGGATGCTGAGGGGGTGCCTTGCAATCCCCCCGCGACGATAGCGCTAGGGAAGGGACGATCCGTTCGATGTCGGGCGGACCGCGGCCCTCGAGCCAGGTCTGAGGAGACATGGGAGCAGAGCTGAGACGAGCCAAGATTCTGAGCACGGTGGGTCCGGCCAGCAGCGACCCGGATACCCTTCGCGCCCTCGTGGAAGCCGGCTCCGACGCGATCCGGATCAACTTCGCCCACGCGAGCCACAAGCAGGCCACTGCGATTATCGCCCAGCTTCGGGACCTGGCTCGAGAGATCGGACGTGCCATCGCCGTTCTGTGCGACCTTCAGGGCCCGCGAGTCAGGGTCGGAGCTCTCTCAAGCCCGATCCGAGTGTCAAAGGGCGAGCGCTATCGCTTCGTGCCCGAGGGTACGGCCCAGGACGGTGAATCGGCGCGGGCCGAGCGAGCCATCCCGATGACCTTCGCGGGTCTCGCGAGCAGCCTCGCGAAGGGTAACCGCATCCTCCTCGACGATGGCCGGATCGCCTTCGAGGTAGCCAGCGTGCAGGGCTCCGAGTTGGAGGTCGTCGCGCTGACCGATGGAGATGTGAAGACGCACAAGGGGATGAATCTGCCCGGCGTCGTCCTCGATGCAGAATTCTTGACCGATAAGGATCGCCGCGACCTCGAGTTCGCACGATCCAAGCACGTCGACTACGTGGGGCTCAGCTTCGTACAGCGCGCGCGAGACATCGAGGAGGCCCGGGGGGAGGTCGGAGGGGAGGCGCTGATCATCGCCAAGATCGAGAAGGACCAGGCGCTCAAGGAGCTGGACGAGATCATCCGGCTCAGCGATGGCGTAATGGTGGCCAGGGGAGACCTCGGCGTCGAGCTGCCGTTCGAGGAGGTGCCGATGGTGCAGAAGCAGGTGATCGGATTGGGCCAGGAGCTGGCTCGCCCCGTGATCACGGCGACCCAGATGCTCGAGTCGATGACGCAGCAGCCACGGCCCACCCGGGCGGAGGTATCCGACGTCGCCAACGCGCTGCTGGACGGCACCGATGCCGTCATGCTCTCCGCGGAGACGGCCGTCGGCAAGTACCCGGTCGAATCCGTGCGGGCCATGGCCCGAATCGTCCGCCGTATCGAGAGTCAGACTACGCCACGGTCTCGAAGCCGTCGCGTGGAAACCGAGCGGTCTCACGTCCAGCAGTCCAGCTCCGCTGCGATCTCGGCCGCGGCTGTGGAGGCCGTGGAGCGCTTGGACGCCAGCTGCATCGTGACGCTCACGCGGAGCGGGTTCACCGCCCGAGTGATCGCGTCGCAACGGCCTCCCGTGCCGATCTTGGCCGTGACCGATCAGTGGCGAACGTACAATCAGCTGTCTCTCGTGTGGGGTGTGCACCCGATCATGCACCGCGGAGAGGTGTCGTACGACCACATGCGGGATGCCGCCCGGGATGAGATGAGGCGGCTCGAGCTCGCCGGCACCCGGGATCGTTTCGTGGTCACCGCCGGTGTCCCGTTCCACGTCCCGGGAACGACCAACATGATGCGGATCGAGCACCTGTGACGGCCGATCGCTCTTGCGCGACTCGGTGGGGGCCGTGAAGCTCACCTTCCTCGGAACCGGAACCTCTTTCGGCATTCCCGTCGTGGGCTGCTCATGCCGCGTCTGCACCTCCGGTAACGCCAGGAACCGACGCGGGCGGCACAGCCTGATGGTCGAGCAGGACGGCCGGCGCCTGCTCGTGGATACACCGCCCGAGCTGAGGCTCCAACTGCTGGCGGCGGGCGTGGACAAACTGGACGCGGTCTACGTGACCCACCCACACGCCGATCACGTCCACGGGATGGACGATCTGCGGATCTTCTCGCTTCGATCCGGATCTCCGCTGCCGGTTCACGTGCCGGAGGAGTACGAGGGCGAGCTACGAAGCCGGTTCTCGTACATCTGGGATCCCAAGGCTCATGGTCAGCCCGGCTCGGCGGTCCCCGACCTGGATCTGCACACCTTCGTCGATCGGGAGCGGATCGAGATCGCCGGCTTCTCGGTACTGCCTATCGCTTGCCCCCACGGCTACTACCGCAGTTACGGAGTCCGAGTGGGCGACGCCGCGTGCGTCGTGGACGCGAAGAAGATTCCGGACGATGCCGTGAGCTCGCTGAGAGGGCTCGAGGTGCTGATCCTCGGGGCGCTGTGGTACGGAAACCCTCATCCCACGCACCTCAACGTCGAAGAGGCGATCGAAGTCGCCGAAGCGCTGGGTGCCGAGCGTACTTTCTTGACCCATTTGACGCATCGACTGGAGCACACCGAGCTGGAACGCCGGCTGCCGAGCGGCGTTTTCCCGGCCTGGGATGGACTGGTGGTCGAGTGCTAGATCAGCAGCGGATTCGGAACTTCTCGATCATCGCGCACATCGACCACGGCAAGTCGACGCTGGCCGATCGGCTCCTGGAGGTCACGGGAGCGGTGGAGCCACGCAAGATGAAGGCGCAGGTGCTCGATTCGATGGAGTTGGAGCGCGAGCGCGGAATCACGATCAAGCTGAACGCGATCCGCATGCGCTACGAGCTCCGCGGAGAGGTGTATCAGCTCAACCTGATCGACACCCCGGGCCACGTGGATTTTACCTACGAGGTGAGCCGCAGCCTCTCGAGATCGTACCCGTGATCAACAAGATCGACCTCCCGTCGGCGGATCCGGAGACCATCGGCGCCGAGGTCTGCGATCTGCTGGGCGTCTCCCCGGCCGAGGTGATTGCGGTATCGGCAAAGCTCGGCCAGGGCATCGACGAGCTGCTGGACGCGATCGTGAATCGCGTCCCGCCGCCCTCCGGCGACCCGGAGGCGCCTCTCCGAGCGCTGATCTTCGACTCGCACTACGACAAGTACCGCGGCGCTGTCCCGCTCATACGAGTCGTCGACGGCTCCGTGCGAGCGGGGATGCGGATCCGGTTCGGCGCGCGAGATACCACATACGATGTGGACGAGGTCGGTTACATGCAGCTCGCCTTCCGTCCCGTGGAGCAGCTGTACGCCGGTGAGGTGGGTTACCTCACCGCCCAGATCAAGCGAGTGGCGGACACGAGCGTCGGCGACACGATCTTCGACGCCCGGCACGACGCACCGGAGATGCTGCCCGGGTACCAGGAGGTCAAGCCGATGGTGTTCGCGGGAGTATATCCGAGCGACTCGGACGACTTCGAGGTGCTGCGCGACGCACTCGAGAAGCTCCAGTTGAACGATGCGAGCCTGATGTACGAGCCGGAGACCTCGACCGCCCTCGGCTTCGGCTTCCGCTGCGGCTTCCTCGGCCTCCTCCACATGGAGATCGTGCAGGAACGACTCGAACGGGAATTCGATCTGGATCTCGTGACCACGATCCCGAATGTCGGATATCGGGTGACCACGACGGACGGCGTGTCCCAGGACGTCGAGAATCCCAGCCGGCTCCCCGAGCGCGGCCGGATCGAGGTGATCGAAGAGCCTTACGTTCGCACCCGGATCCTCTGTCCGGCCGAGTACATCGGAGGTGTGCAGGCTCTCTGTCACGACCGGCGCGGGGAGTACGTGAGCATGCACTACCTGGACTCGCGAAGGGTCGAGCTGACCTACGAGCTGCCGCTGGCGGAGATCGTGCTCGATTTCTACGACCGGTTGAAATCGGTTTCCCGAGGCTACGCCTCCTTGGACTACGAGCCGATCGGGGTTCGGGCATCGAATCTTGTGAAGCTGGATATCTTGTTGAACGGGGATTCGGTCGACGCTCTAAGCGTGGTCGTGCACCGCGAGCACGCGTACGACCACGGGCGGAAGGTTACCGCGAAGCTGAAGGAGCTGATCCCGCGTCAGCAGTACCAGGTGGCCGTCCAGGCCGCGATCGGAAAAGACGTGATTGCCCGGGAGACGATCAGGCCCTACCGGAAGCACGTGACGGCAAAGTGCTACGGCGGGGACATCACGCGAAAGCGAAAGCTGCTTGAAAAGCAGAAGGCCGGAAAGCGGCGCATGAAACAGGTCGGGTCGGTGGAGCTTCCCCAGGAAGCGTTTCTAGCTGTGCGGCAGGTCGGAGATTGAGGATGATTCGAAACGGCTCGTGGCTCGAGCGCTGGATCTGAGGATCGAATGACGGATCGCTATATCGTCGGCGTGGACCTCGGCGGAACCTCGATCAACGTGGGCGTCCTGCCCTACGACGGTGGGACGGTGCTCGGCATGCGATCTCTGCCGACAGAGCCCCACCGAGGGGCGAAGTTCGTCGTCGACAGAATCATCGAGATGATCCGGGCCGCCATGAAAGACGCGGGGCGCGAGCGTGCCATACCGGAGGATGGGTTTCTCGGTCTGGGCATCGGCTCGCCGGGTCCCCTCGACCGCGCGACGGGCACGGTGCTAGAGACGCCGAATCTTGGCTGGCGCAACTTCCCTCTGCGCGACCTGATAGCGAACGGAATCGGGCTCGAAGCGGCTCTGGACAACGATGCAAACTGCGCCGCTCTGGGCGAGTACTGGCAGGGAGCCGGAAAGTCCGTACAAAACCTGATTGCCGTGACCCTGGGGACGGGCATCGGAGGTGGGATCGTGCTCGACGGAAAGGTCTTCCACGGAGCTTCCGACGTCGCCGGAGAGTTCGGGCACATGACCATCGACTCGATCGGACGGAAGTGCAACTGCGGCAACTACGGCTGCCTGGAGGCCTACGCGTCGGGTCCGGCAATCGCCGCCCGTGCGGTCGAGGGTCTGGATGCCGAGGGTGACAGCCTCCTGCCGTCTCTGGTGGGAGGGAAGCTGGAGCTCATCACGGCGGAGACCGTCTACGAGGCGATCGTTGCCGGAGATCTGTACGCGAAGGAGGTGATGAAAGAGACGGCCAAGTTCCTCGGGACGGGCCTGGCCAATCTCATCAACCTGTTGAATCCGGGTATGATCGTCATCTCCGGCGGCGTGACGCGTGCGGGCGAGCACCTCCTGGCGCCGCTCCGCCGAGAGGTGAGGAAAAGGGCGTTCCGGGAAGGTTTCGAGAGCTGCGAGATCGTGAGCAGTGAGTTGGGCGGAATGGCTGGAGTGGTAGGCGCTGCGGCTACCTTCAAGGTGGAGAGGTGTGGTGGCCTCTGACCGGCCGGCGACGTCGGAGCCTCGAACTGGTCCGGGCGGCGTGAGGTCGAGGTGAAACGGCTCGGTGCCCTCGGTACGATGGTCTGGGATACGATTCACGCCCGCGATCCGGTGCATAGCGAGCCCGTCGAGGAGTGGGGTGGGATCTGCTACGGCTTCTCGGCCTTCGAGGCGGCGGCGCCGGACGGCTGGGAGCTGCTGCCGATCGTCAAGGTCGGAGCCAATCTGCGGGAGCGGGCGAACGCCTATCTGAGCAGCCTCAGCCGGGTCGGATCCCTGGATGGCGTGCTCACCGTGCAAGAGGCCAACAACGAAGTGGAGATCGTCTACGGCGATTGCGCCCGGCGCTGTGAGACCCTGAAGGGAGGCGTTCCCGGGTGGACCTGGGAGGAGCTGGAGCCGCTCGCGCGCACCTGCGATGCTCTGTACGTTAACTTCATTGCCGGTTGGGAGCTGGATTTACATACCGCACAGCAAGTTAGGAAGAACCATAGAGGCCCGCTCTACTGCGACCTACACTCGATATTCCTTGGCGTGGGTTCCGGCGGAGTGCGCGAGCCGCGACCGCTCACTGAGTGGCGCGAGTGGCTTCGCTGCTTCGATCTGGTTCAGGTCAACGAGGACGAGCTGAAGCTCCTCGCCCACGCCTGCGACGATCCCTGGCAGCTCGCTGCCGACGTCGTGGGCGAGGAGACCAAGGCGCTCTTCGTCACGCTCGGTGAGCGCGGGGCGGCCTGGGTGGCCGAGTCCGGCTTCGACGGCCTGACCTCCGAGACCGGCGCTCCGGCGCCAGGCTCGGCTCAGGCCACGAGCGCCTTGGCGGCCGCGCCTCGGGTAGTCCGGCAGCCCGATCCCACCGGTTGCGGCGACGTGTGGGGGATGACCTGTTTCGCCTCGCTTCTGGGCGGGTCGTCCCTTCGCGCTGCCGCCGAGCGTGCCAACGAGCTGGCGGCGCGCAGTGCGGAGCACCGAGGTGCATCCAGGCTCGGCCCCCTGCTGGCCGGGTCGACGAGCACCCTCGAGCCACGAGCGCGGACATCATGATGCTGCGAGCCGGCCGCACGGCCCGACCGAGGTGGAGATGAGCCGCGTCATTCAGCTGCCCGACACTCTGGATGAAAACACCTTCGAGGAGCTGATCAGCGACCTCGAGAGTGCCCGGGAGGGCGAGCGCCTGCTGTTCGATGCCAGGCACGTCAGGTGGGTCTCTCCCTACGGCCTGATCGGCTTGCTTGCAGCGGGCCAGGTGGGTAGCGACCGGACCGGGTTGGCTCCGGCCCTCGAGGTGCCCGAGTCAACGGAGGTGCGCAGCTATCTGGATCGGATGGATTTCTGGCAGAACGCCTCGACGATCTACGATTTGGGAGCGCGCTCTTCACGCCCGCACGGCCGTTCGGACGCACTCCTCGAGATCACGCCGATCCGGTCCCACCAGGACGTTCACCATGTCGTGGAGAGAGTCCGCGAGCAGGCGGCCTTGATCCTGGAGAGCCGGCTGCACTACCCGAAGCCGGCCGTCATTCAGTTCAGCGTCATGCTGTCGGAGGTATGCCAGAACATCTTGGAGCACTCCGAAGCGGTGGGGTGGGTGTGCGCCCAGACCTACTACTGGAAGCGACGACTCGGCCGGGACGTGCTCGTCCTGGCGGTCATGGACGTGGGGTTGGGCTTTCAGGGCTCGCTGGCCGCCGAACACGCGCGTCGCTTTGGCGATCGATGGTCGGCGGCCACCGCGCTGGAGGCGGCCTTCCTGAACGGCGAGTCTCGCTTTCGAGACCCGGGGCGAGGCCAGGGTTTGCAGGCGATACGGAAACAAGTGACCAAGTGGAACGGAGAAGTACGAATCCGCAGTGGAGATGCGATGATCGCCAGGGTGCCGGACTGGGATGATCTGTCACCGCTCAGGTCGGATCTGCCGTACTTCCCCGGCGCTCAGGTCCTGATCGTCTTGCCGGCGCGCGTCGAGGAGCCGGTGGCGACATGACGACGCTGCACCCCGGACCTGATCCGCTCGTGTCCGAAGCCAGCCTCTTCAGCTACCTGGTCACGCGCCCGACCGGACGCGCCGTCCGCAAGGGCATCGAGGCGCAGGTCGCGAGCTGCGAGGGTGAGGTGCTCACGGTCCTCGACTTCAAGAACGTCGCCGTGATCGACTACAGCTGCGCGGATGAGGTCGTGGCCGAGCTCGCGTGCATCGCCGTGGGACGGTCCGCCCAGGTCGAGACGGATCCCGGCGGGCCCCGGCGTCGCTTCGTGCTGATTCGCGGTCTCGAGGCGCACCACCAGGATCCGATCGATTCCGCCTTACGCCGGCGGAAGCTGGCTGTGGCCGCGGAGCTGGCCGACGGCCGGTCGGTGCTCCTCGGCGCGGTGGAGGAGTCGGAAGTGCATCTCTGGCGCCTGGTATGCGAGCGTGAGCGCATTGGGCCGGAGCCGCTGGCCGGGGAGTTGGGGCTGCCGGAGGGGGAGGCACGCGTGCGGCTCGATGCCCTGTATCGACGGCGCCTGCTTTTGCGTCGGGCCGGGGAGTACATCTCGTTCCGCCGCGTTCTGTTCGAGTCGGCCGGACGCCGCGAACGCAGGGAGCCCCCGCCGGACCGAACGCGTCGGTGAATCTCCGCGGCCTGGTCCGCACGCTCGTTTTCGTCGTCGCTGGGTTCTCTTTCCTGGCGGCTTCGGTGGTGACGATCGCCTACTTCTACCTCCAGTCCTCGCGACAGGGGCTCGACGGGACGATCAGGGTGTCCGGATTGCGGGACCCCGTCACTGTGGTCATGGACAGCTTCGCGATTCCCCACCTCTACGCCGTGAGCGAGCGGGACCTCTTCTTCGCGCAGGGCTTCATCCACGCATCGGAGCGCTTGTGGCAGATGGAGATGTTCCGGCGCGTCTCCCAAGGAAGGCTGGCGGAGTTGTTCGGCGAGCGCGCCCTCGGTGCCGATCGCCTTCTGCGCACGCTGAATCTCGAAGGGGCCGCCGAGAAGAGCCTCGGTGCGCTCGGGGAGGAAGCGCGGGGCATCCTTGAAGCGTACGCGGCCGGGGTAAACGCCAGAATCAGGAGCTGGAAGGGCCCGCTGCCCCCCGAGTTCATCATTCTCGGTATAAAGCCCGAGCCGTGGGAGCCGCTCTCCTCGGTGGCTATCGGAAAGGTGATGGCGTTCAATCTTTCGGCGTGGAGGACAGAGCTCGCCCGCTTCCACGCGCACACGATCCTGCCGGCCGAGAAGGCCGCCTACCTGCCGCCAGCCTACCCCAGCTGGGGCGCCACCATGCTGCGCGATTCGGTTCCGATCCCGTTCGAGCGCACGGAGAGCATCGGGTTGGCGCCGGAGGCTGCGGCGCTCGCTATGGACCCTGTTTCCGACCCGGCAGCACGGCTCCAATGGAGGCGCACGTACCAGCTCCTAGAGCGTCTGGGGTTTAACGCATCCAACGCCTGGGCTGTCGGACGTGATCGCACCGCTCATGGTGGATCCCTGCTGGCGAACGACATGCACCTTGGTCTCGATGCGCCGGCCAAATGGTACATCCAGGCCCTCCATGCGGAAGAGACGGGCTATCACGTGGCCGGTGTTTCATTGCCGGGGGCACCTGGCGTCGTGGTTGGCTACAACCGCGGCGTGGCCTGGGGCTTCACCAACGGAATGACGGACGACATGGACTTCTCCATCGAGGCCGTCCAGCCGGATGGCACGGCCTATCGCGAGGGGGATGGTTGGCTCGAGTTCATGGTCTCGCCGGACACGATCTGGGTGCGAGGTCGGGAAACACCCGAGGTGCATCAGATTCGCCGCACCGTGCGCGGGCCGGTGATCACCGACGTCCTGCCTCCCCTCGGAGCGACGCTGTCGGTGCTGTGGGTCGCCGATCGCGGCTCGACCGAGATGGAGGGTCTCCTGCGGATGAACAAGGCGACCGACGCGGACGAGTTCGACGCGGCCGTCCAGGCCTTCGATTCGCCTCAGCAGAACGTGGTCTACGCGGGCTCCGACGGCACGATCGGATACCGCCTCAGCGGCACCGTGCCGCTCCATCTGGATACGGACGGCTCCCTGCCGATCGAGTCCGACCGGATCGGTGACTGGTGGCACTCGTTCTGGCCGCCCTCGAGCCTGCCCGCCGGCCGGGAGCCCAACGAGGGATTCATCGCCAGCGCCAACAACCTCCAGGCACCCAACCTGTTCGGGCTTCTGGGGTCAGACTACGCTGCCCCGTTCCGGGCCGGACGGATCAGCGAGCGACTGGCAACGGGGTCGCGCTGGACCTGGGAGGAGATGGCGGCGCTGCAGCACGATGTGTATAGCGGGCTCGCAGACAGGGTCGGAACTCGCGCCGCCGACGCGGCGCGACGTGTCGGCGCCGACTCGGCGGCTATGTTGCTCGAGGCTTGGAACCGGGATGTCAGTCTGGATTCGCGCGCCGCCTCGCTCTTCTACGCCTGGTTCTACCGACTTCGTGAGCTGGTGGCGGGTGACGAGTACGAGGGAGAGCCGTGGGAGGAGTTTCCCACCATGGCCTTCCTTCGAGTCTTGGAGGACGGCGCCGGGCCCTGGGTCGATGACGTGCGTACCGACACGCTGGAGACCTTGCCCGGCTTGGAGGAGTTGGCGATTCGAGATGCTATCGAGGCAACGGGAATGAGGCCTTGGGGAGAGCTTCACGTTGAACAGTCCGTTCACACGCTTGGCCGGTCGGGGCTGATCGAGCGGCTCCTTCGCCTCAACGTCGGGCCCTACCCATCACCGGGCGGTCCCAACACCGTCCGACCGGATGACTACCTTAGGTGGAGCCCTCTGGACTCGACATCGTGGACGCCTCCGTATGTCGGTGATTACGGCCCATCCGAGCGTTTCGTCGCCGTGATGGGCGAAACGGGGAGCATGGGATACTTCCTGCTTCCTACGGGTCAGAGCGGCAACCCGTTTAGCACTCATTACCGAGACATGTCAGCTCGTTGGAGCGAGCCACGACTGATCCCGGTGCCGTTGTGGCGCCGCGACGTGGAGGATCGGGCGGTTCGCCGCTTCCAGCTCCGACCGGCGTCGCGCTGAATCCGGCTAGGGCATCAGCGTCGGCAGGTGCCGGAACCCGCTTCACGGCGGGCGGTATGACCGCTTCAGACAGGCGGCCCTTCTCTTTGACCGGCCCTGCGAGCCCGGCTACGTTGGAGCCATCGTCCCCCCAAAACGCGTTGACCGCATGAACGATTCCACGACCACGATGAGCGCGCGAGAGAAGATCGAGGACGTGCTCGCCTCGGTTCGCCCGGCCATCCGCTCGGATGGCGGTGACGTGGAGCTCGTCGGCTACGACGAGGAAGAAGGTCTGGTAAAGGTTCGCATGGTTGGCGCGTGCTACGCCTGCCCGATGTCGATGCTCACCCTGAAGGCGGGCATCGAGCAACGCCTCAGAATGCAGGTGCCCGGAGTTCGAGCCGTCGAGGCCGTCTGAGGTCTCTGGGAGGCCGCGTAGCGGTAGACGATTCTTCCACTGGCACCACGATCTCGTTGGGATTCGAACATGGATGAGACACGCTTAGACAAGCCGGGCGGTGGCCGCCCGGGGCGGCGGCTTCCGATCGTGGAGCCCGGCGCCCCGCAGGGTGAGGTGTCGACGAACGCGGAGGCGCCCGTCTCCACCAACCTCGCGGCCGCCTGGGCGTCGATGGGTCATCGGGACGGATTGCTGGATTCCGACATCTACGGTCCCGACATCCCCACGATGTTCGGAGCTACCGCGAGGCCCCGCATGGTGGAGGATCGCGTCCTCCCTCTCGATGCCCACGGCGTGAAGCTCATGAGTCTCGGCTTCCTGGTCGACGAGGACACGCCGGCGATCTGGAGGGGCCCGATCATCATGGGGATCGTGCGGCAGTTCCTGCAGCAGGTGGCATGGGGGACCCTCGACTATCTTCTCGTGGACCTGCCGCCCGGCACCGGCGATGCGCAGCTGTCACTGTGCCAGCTCGTGCACGTATCCGGAGCGGTCATGGTCACGACCCCGCAGGACGTGGCGGTTGGGGGCGTGCTGAAGGGAATCCGGATGTTCGAGACCCTGGACGTGCCCGTCATCGGCATCGTCGAGAACATGCGGGGCTTCGTCTGCCCCGCGTGTGACGCCTCACATGACATCTTCGGCTCTGGCGGCGGAGAAAAGCTGGCGGCCACGCTGAATATCCCGTTCTTGGGAGCGATTCCTCTCGGCGTGGCGGTTCGCGAAGAGGGTGACCGAGGGACCCCGACCGTGATTGGAAGGTCGGAGTCTCCGGAGGGAAGCGCCTTCATGCGTGTCGCGGAGGCTGCCGCCGCCCGGCTCTCCGAGTTGGAGCCGGAGCACGCCTGACCTCACCCGAGGTACCGTAGATCCCACTCGAGGACTCGTCGGATCTGCTGTTCTTCGCCTTGCCGGACCGGCCGTCGCGGCGGGGCTGCTGGAAGCCTCCTTCAACCTCGTTGACACGTTCTGGGTAGGTCAGGGTCTCGGATCGACCTCTCTGGCGGGGGTGGCGACCGGAGGCTTCATCGTGTGGATCGTGCTCGCTGCGGCGTCGCTGCCGGCGGTCGGGCTGACGGCGGTAGCCAGCCGTCGTCACGGCGAAGGTCGACGATCGGCGGCAGCCGACGCGGGCCACCAGGCCCTGTGGTTGGGCCTGTTTCTGGCCGTGCTCATCGCGGTTTTCGGCCTGGCGGGCCTCCGCGGGGTCTTCTCTCTAATGGGCACTCCGCCGGACGTAACCGCGGAAGGCGAGGGCTACCTGTCCGTCTACCTGACCGGAGTGCCGATCGTATTCGGCTACTTCGTCCTCGAGGCTGCGTTCCGCGCGTCGGGCGACACGCGCACCCCGCTCTTGATCCTCCTTCTCTCGGTCGGGCTCAATTTCGTCCTGGATCCCCTTCTGATCTTCGGGCCCGGGGCCGTTCCCGAGATGGGCGTGGAGGGTGTCGCTGCCGCGACGCTCGTGACTCGCGCCATCGGCTGCGCCGTAGGTTATCCCCTGCTGGTGCGGCGGGGCCTGCTCGCGCGAGGCCCGCTCCGTGCCTCGCAGATCGCTACGATCTTCCGGATCGGCGCTCCGCTGGCGGCGGGTGGTATCGTCTTCTCCTTCATCTACGTGATTCTTACGCGGATCACCGCTCCCTTCGGTACCGACGCTCTTGCCGCCCTCGGCGTGGGCCACAGGATCGAAGCGATCAGCTACACGGTCTCGTTGGGGTTCGGGGCGGCAGCCGCCACCGCCATAGGTCAGAACTTGGGAGCCGGAAGACCCGATCGCGCCGAGGCCTCGGGCCGTGTGGCGACCCGATATGCCCTCTACTTCACTCTGTTTGCCGGTGCCGTTCTTCTGCTTGCGCCTCAAGAGCTCATCCGCATGTTCACTCAGGATCCGGGCGTGATCAGCCACGGTGCCCGCTACCTGTCGATCGTGGCGATCGCACAGCCCTTCATGGCGCTGGAACTCGTCCTGGAGAGCGGTATGGGGGGAGCGGGATACACGACTCGGCCCACCATCGCCTCGATCTCGCTGACGGCTCTTCGCATCCCGCTCGCCTGCTGGCTGGCCGCGACCGTCGGCGTAACGGGCATCTGGTGGACGATCAGTATGACCGGAGTCGCTCGCGGCTTGGCGATGAGCCTGTTTTGGCGGGCGGGTCGATGGCGCCGTGCCCCGGTCTGATCCGGGGCGGAGAGAGAGCTCAATGAGCGTAGTCACCATCACGACCGACTTCGGTACGAGGGACGGGTTCGTCGGAGAGGTAAAGGGGGTGCTCGTCACGCACGCTCCCGAAGCTGCCCTCGTGGATGTGGCTCATGATGTGACGCCCGGAGATGTAAGAGGAGCGGCCTGGATCCTTGGCCGAATCTGGAGCCGCTTCCCGGTTGGAACCGTGCACCTGGCCGTCGTCGATCCCGGAGTCGGCGGCTCACGAAGGCCGATCGTGGCGCGCGCGGCCCAGCGCTGGTTCGTCGGGCCCGACAACGGCCTTCTCACCTTCGTCTGCCGTGCCTTCGCGGGAGAGGAAGCGCGAAAGATCGATCTGTCGATCGACGGGTCCCCTCCCTCGAGCACCTTCCACGGGCGGGATGTGTTCGCGCCCGCGGCCGCTCATCTCTCCGCCGGTCTGGATGCGGAACGCATCGGTCCGGAGGTCCGGCGAGACCAGATGGTCGAGCTGGTGTTGCCCCGGCCTTCACGACGGGGTGAGTCGCTTTGTGGACACGTGCTGCACGTGGACCGTTTCGGGAACCTGATCACGAATCTACGTAACGACGATCTGCCCGCGTCGCCCCAAGTCCTGATCTCGGGTGTGACGTTGCAAACGCTGAGTCCCAGCACCTTAGAGATTGCGGTCCGCGACGGGAACGCGAGCGAACGCCTGGGCGTGGAACGCGATGACAAGGTGGAGGTGAGGCCATCGCTGGGCGCCCCCTGAACGTGAGCCGGGTCCTTGCGCCGACTCGAGCTCTGTTTCAAATGCGGGACGGCCCACCGATCTGGTTGCCGGCCGCAAGCGTCAAGGAACGACGTCGACGTCGATCGTCCCAAAAGCGGTCTTCAGGTCGAGCTCCAGCTTGTGAGCGGCGCTTTCCCAATTCGGCGAACGGTAACCGCCATCTACCTTCACCAGATCCGGAGCGCTGAACGAGGTGAGCACGCTGCTCTTCCGGATCCAGACGCCTATCTCGGCGGGAATCTTCAGCTCCAGAGAGCCAAGACCCATTCGGACGGTTCCCGTCGCGTCTCCGTTCCACGCGCCCGTGAAGTCGAGCACCACGTCTCCCACCCCGCCCTTGAGGTCGAAGCGGTCGAAGCGAGCGTTTCCGAGATGCTCGGCCGTGACCTCGGCCGCCCCCGTCTTGATGACCAGGTCTGCCATGCGCACCGGGTTCGGTTCGTCGAACGCCAGCTCCGTCTCGCTCGCGGCGGTGGTGAGCTCGAGGCGTGAAACGGCCACGCCACCCAGGGCGATCTCGGTCGCAGCCGCACCGGCGGACAACTTGAGGTCGACAGGCAGTCGGCGGCCCAGCTTCAGCTCCAACGTGCCGGCGGACTCGTCGAAGTCCTTCAGCTCATCGAGGTCCAGGGAGAACTCGGGATCGACATCGAAGTCGCCCGATGCCAGCGCGCTGATCCAATCCCCGTCATCATCCACCGTCGTCAGCCCCACGCGAAGGTGTCCTCGTCCCTCGTCGAGGCTCCACTGCCTGACGGGCTTGAACTGCTCCGCGTCGTACCGCATACGGACGTCATAGAGCAGATCGCCTTCCGCCGGTTCCACCGATAGGTGGCCGACCCCGTAAACGACCTCGAGGGCGAACGACTCCGCCACCGCGTGGGCCTGCCGGGATGATCGGAACTCCGTCCACTCCTGTCCCGGCAAGCTTTCCGCTCGGAACCCGATCAGAGCGAGGAGTGCCAGGCCGCTGACTACCGCGCGACCTCCACGGGTGGGGCAAGCTGTGAGGCTCACGCGACGTCCTCCCTTTCCGACGAGGCAAACGGTACGCTCGAAGCGTAGCCCCGGGCGTACTCCGTTCTGGAGCCTCCACGCGAGAGAATGACCGCACCGAAACCCAACGTGATGGCCGCCCAGGTCACGAGGCCGGCCGCGAAGTGGGTCAGACCTCTGAGGAAGGAGAGCGGTCCGCCGAACACCCACAGGACGGCCCCCAACGCGAACGGAATCAGGAGAAGAACCAATCCGCTGAGTACGTAATAGTAGGAGTTCGAGCGCCGGAGTCTCTCGAGCAGGTGGCTCCTGAATCGCCGCTCGGCGAAGATCTCTCCCACGCCATGAGCGACGGCCAGGTAGCCGCCGACGAGGGCCAGCGCGACGGCGACCGCATAGAACGGGATGAGCAGCCAAGTGATCACCGCGACCACGAGGATCAGTGAAACCGGGAAGAAGAGCACCTCGCCGGCGAGCCCGATCGCGAAGGATCTCGCGATATTGTAGCGTGCGGTGTCCGCGACCGTCTCCAGCCGCGTTCGTTGGAAGTAGACCAGTCCCACACCGGCGAGCCCGAGGCCGATGAGCCAGCCGAGAGTGGCGCCGAGGCCATCCATCGCCCGCTCGAAGTTGCGATAGATGGAGCCGAAGAAGCCTCCGCGATTGTGGTCCATGACGTGAACGCGCGTCACCGGCCGGACTCGAACGTCGGGTGCCGGCGCCAACGCGGGAGCCGATCGTGGAGCGAGCGGCACGATCGAGAGCAACTCCCCGGCGATACTGGGCTCGCCATGTTGCTCGACGTCGCCACCTACCTGGAGGATGTCGCCCTCGATAGAGGCGTGAGGCATCAGGTGCAGTGTGCCGTCGAGGACGAGCACGTCTCCCTCGACCGTGCCGTCGAGACTCAGCTCACCGTCCAGCAACGCGAGGTTTCCCTCGACCGTGCGATCGGCGGGGATGGAGTACGAGTCGTGGACCACGAGCGCCAGATCCTCATGCGCGTCGGCCACATCTTCTCCGAGCCGGCTCAGCGCGGCGCGCAGCCTGTCCAGCTGTTCACTCAGCTCTCCGAACGAGAGTCGGCCCGGCGCGATGGACACGCCTCCGTTGGGTCCATCGACGGAAACCTCGGCCAGGGCAGCCGGTGGATTCGCCAGCTCCACGACGGGAGCGAGGTCCGCCACGGAGTGCAGCGCAGCCTCCAGAGCCTCGGCGGCCGCCTCGTCGGCGTCCGCCGGCGCGGACCAGTCACGCAGAGCGCCGGCGAGATCCTCCGCGGAGAACACGGCCGGGCTGCGGAGCAGCTCCCGCCACGCACTCTCGAGCGCACCGCCGGGCTCGTAGCTGCCTCGCTCGACGCCATCGATGTAGAGCTTCCCCTGTTCGAGCCGGAAGCTGCGGGTTGCCCCATTGGCGAGGCCCAGTGTCAGGACCGCCTTGGCGCCCGACATTGAAACGGACGCGACCATCGCCTCCTGTGCGTCCGCCTGCGGAGCCTCCTGAGTACCCAGGTGACCCAGCGGCAAAAACAGAACGCACGCGGTGCTGGTGACGGTGACGGCCGCCAGCGTGAGGACTCCGTTCCTGACCTTCTCGAACCTGTTGATCATTCTGTTCCCTTTGATGTCTACCGGTGTCTCGGTACGAGTCTTCGCCTCGCTCTCGATTATCTCCGCCAGGCCCGCCTAGGCCGCGTTGCGCAGCCGAAGCGGGGCAGGCTGCATCAGCCGCATCATCGCTCCGACGGCGCTGATCGTGACCAGGCTCAGTGCCGACAACAGGAGGATAGCTCCTTCCATGCCGATCCGGCCCGTGGCCTCGATGACCGACCGAACGACGGACGAGCTCCACAGCAAGCTGCCGATCGCCATCACCACCTGGAGCGAGAAGTCTCGGATCTGCTGCACCACGAGACCGGAGAGGCTCATGAGACTCAGCTCTGGTTGGCTGGTGAGCCACAAAGCCATGAGGCTTGTCGCCGTCGCCAGCACGAGACTCGCCGCCGCAAGCGGCAGCCAGTGCTCACGCGTTACCGGCCACGCCCTGGCGTACCAGGGTGCCCGCAGCGAGACGCGAGCCATGACCTGCTCGGCAAACCTCGGGCTGGGCGCTGGCTGGGAAAGGTCGGATAGCGCTTCATCCAGGGCACGGAGAGACTCGACCTCCCTGAGACATTCCACGCACCTGCCGAGATGAGCTCGAGCCGCTCGCGGCTGGGCCGGCAGGCCGAGCGCGAACGTCTCCACCTCGTCGGGTGTCAGGTGCCTCGTTAGGTTTGCGGTTCTGTCACTCATGATTCCCTTTGCTGCTGCGCTTTCGCTCGCTCTTCTTTACGAAGGCCTCCTGATAGAAGTTTCACCCAGCAAGACCCCGCTCCAGGCACCTCATTCCAGGAGATGCTGGAGCTGCTCCTGGAGCTCTTTTCGAGCCCGGTGGATATACGTTTTGACCGTGCCCAGGGGGACATCCATGATCTCCGCGATCTCCTCGTACGAGCGGCCCTCCACGTGCCGAAGGATAATGGCCGATCGATACTCGTATCTGAGCTCGCCGATCGCGACCTCGATCTCCGAGCCGATCTCGCGAGACTGAAGCGCCTCGTCCGGCCGCTCCTCCATGGACTCGACCGTGATCGCCGTGGCCGCCTGTAGCTCCGCCGTAACCGCAGAGGGCGAGCCGTGAATCGAGACGGTATCCAACTGCTTCTTGCGCAGATGGTCGATGG
>JARRMU010000104.1:0-11856 GCA_037385645.1 Gemmatimonadales bacterium | reverse complement strand
ATTGCCGGCCTTGGTCACGTATCCGGCCAGCCAAGCCTGGTTACCCTCAATCGTCAGACACGTGATGTCACCCCAGATTCTCGATCCCTCTCCCTTCATATCGTGGATGCGAAAGTGAAACCTTCCTCTCGCGGTGCCGTCGGCCTTGCTAGTGCCGTTGAAGCTGAAGGTCCTCCAGAGCCCGGAGAGAGTGTGATACTGGCCGCTTCCGGTGGCGGATTGCATCACAGGGTTCTGGCCGAAGCTGGCTAGAATATCGGGCTCTATCTTTTGGTCAGGAGTCGTCGGTCCCGTTGAATCCGCGCAGGACATCAGGACAGCGGCTGTCAGCGCGAAAACCGGCGATAGACGTGCGGAGAGATTCATAGCATGCCTCCTCGATTGGCACGGTCGAGGTATTCGGTGATTGGAGTCGGCGGGCGCGATCGGCCAGGCGTCCCGGTGGGCGTCTGTTCAGCGCAGTCGGGGGCCGAGCAACTTCTGCCTCAGCCTACGGTAGGGAGTGCGCACCGCAAGTCGGGAGAACCTCCATTCTGTGCCATATGTCTCGGAGGGAGCGATCGGGAAAGGCTTGTCGCGCCCGCGGTCGTCCGCCATTCTGCGCCCTTTCCGTCCCGGTCTAGATTCCCGCGGGACGTCGACCGTATACCGGTGCCTGACGGGGAGGACAACCTGATGGCCGCAACTCCAGTCCTCGCCGACAGCTCGCGGGTCCGCTACGCCGTCGGCGCGATGATGTACTTCGCCCAGGGGATCCCGCGGGGCCTGCTGAGCATCGCGATTCCTGCCTGGCTGGCCACCCTGGGTGTGAGCGCCGGGGACATCGGCTCCTACCTGGCCGTGGTCATCCTGCCCTGGGTGTTCAAGCTGGTAACCGGGCCCTTCATGGACCGGTTCATGTTCCTCCCCATGGGCCGGCGCAAACCCTGGGCGCTGTGCGCGCAACTGGGCCTGACGCTGTCCCTGCTGGCGCTCGTGGCGATCAGCGACCCAGTCGAGCAGCTGGGCCGGCTCATGATGATCGGGATGCTCATCAACATCTTCGCCGCCACCCAGGACGTGGCCGTGGACGGCATGTCGATCGACCTGACGCCGGTCAGGGAACAGGGTCGACTCAACGCGTTCATGAGCTTCGGCAAGGCGGCGGGTTGGGCATTGACCGCGACGGTGTCTGGCTTCTTGCTGGAAGTGTTCGGCATGCGGATCACCGCCATCGTCGCGTCGGCGCTCGCGGGCGTGGTATTCCTGCTCTTCATCTTCGTGCTCGAGAAGGAGGGCGAACGCCGTCTGCCCTGGTCCCGCGGAGAGGCCCGGTCGAAGTGGCGCGCTGACGGCTCGTTCAGGGCGGTGTTCGGCGGCATCAACCGGGTGCTGTGGAAGCGCGCTAGCTTGTTCGTTCTCGTGATCATGTTCTTCAGCGGCATGGTCACTGGCTATGGCTACGCGCTGATGCCGGTGGCCGCGGTCAACGTGTTCGGTTATACGACGGCGCAGTGGTCGGGCCTGGTCGCCGTGATGGGACTGATCGGCGCTGTCGTGGCGTTGAGCATGGGACCCGCCATCGACCGCTTCGGCTCCCGGCCCATGTTGATTCTGAACCTGTCCCTGGTCGGCGTGCACGCGGTCCTGCTGGCGCAGACCCAGCTCCTCTGGCAAGACAACCTCTATGTCAAAGCCATGCTCTCCTTCTGGATCATGATGATGCCAGTGATCATGGTCTGTGAGCTCGCCCTCGCCATGGTGATCTGTTCGAGCAGCGCCTCGGCCACGCAATTCGCCATCTACATGTCGGCTCACAACCTCGGGTATTCGTCCGGCGCGAAGCTGTTCGGGATGATCGCCGAGCAGACCGAATACGTAGAGATCTATATGCTGCTCGGCGCGCTGGTGCTGGTGACCGTGCTGGTCCTGATGTTCCACCGGTACGGGCGCGACTCGGAGCCGGACGGGAGGCGTGAGCAAAGGCCCCGCTTCACGATCGGCGCGGGCGGGACCGGGGCGGTGATGTTCTTCTCCGGCACGATCCGCTGCCCAAAGTGTCGCGCGGACATGCGTCAGATCGAGATCGAGGACGTCGAGGTCGACCGCTGCACGCGTTGCGGCGGCATCTGGTTCGACGCCGGCGAAATGGAACTCCTGCGCACCAGAGAAGCCGCAGCCGCCATCGACACGGGCCGGGCCAGTGACGGCAAACGGTACAACGCCATCGCCGAGTACCGTTGCCCGCGTTGCGGCGGCAGCATGACGCAGCACGTCGATCCGAAGCAACGGCACATCTGGTATGAAACCTGTGTGGAATGCGGTGGATCGTTCTTCGATGCCGGGGAGTTCCGAGACCTCTCCAGCTTGACGATCTCTGACCTCTTCAAGCGGTGGACGAGCCGAAAGCCCGCGTGATTCTGCCGCTTACTCGCCCGAGTCCTCGTCCATGAAGCCCTCGCCGGGCGGTTCCGTGGCTGTGCTCAGGGCAAAATATGGATGCTCCTCGGTCGCGTCCCACTTCGCCCACACTGGAGCCTCGGTCTGGAGGACATGGTACATCCGGTCGAAATCACGGTACGGCAGTGAGACGCAGACGGTGCGCTCGGTCTCGTCAAAACCTGGTGACGGCATGCTGAACGTTTCCAGGAAGCGAAGGAAGATGCTGATGGAGCGGATGGCGGAGCCGTGACCGGATGTGGCTCGGAGCTCGATTTCGGCCGCCGGTTCGTCCTGGTGGCGCTGCACTTTGACAGCGTAGGAGTCTACGAGCGCGAGGCCCATGGCTACCTCCGAGGAACGGTTGCGAAAGCGGAATCATCTGCGCGGCCTAGTTATCTCGCAAGGCTCGGGACGAAAGAAGGCTTCCGCAGAACATGTGGTCGGAGAGCGATCTCATCGCGACTGAGAGCGACGGCGCCCTTGGTCCCTCAGCCGCCCCGGCTCAACGAAGCCACCCCACGACAGTCGGCACTTCGCTGACCTCGACGCGAAGCGGGTGCTCCAGTACGACAGTAAGCAGCGAGCCGGCGGGCAGGACGGCCCACTCGGCCTTGGTGTCGAGGGCCAGCGGCGCGTCGTAGACGGCCCCGTGTAGCGCGTGCGGCGACTCGTCGATCGTCACCTCCTCGACGCTGGCGCTCAGCCTCGGCGGGTCTTTCGAGATGGATGTGACTGTGCCGGTGACCATGGACCCCGCCGGGACGACGCTGACTCCGGCGTAGGTGACCGGCCGGATGGTGACCCCAACGATCGGCGACCCGGCCGTTGCGGAGCGCGCGCTGACGTCGTCAGCCAGGCGCATCTCGAAGCTCGTACCAACCGCCAGCTGCGCGACCCAGTTCTCATCGAAACGGTCGACATCCTCGAGGCGGCTCTGGCCGGCATCCAGCGGGCCGCAAGCTGCTGCAGATGCGACCAGCAGCGCGCCGAGACCTCGTGCGTCTCGCATCCAAGCCCTCGCGCTCCGGCTTCCCGACTCCTCAGGCTCCTTCCTCGGGCGGTGCCTGAGTGACTACCACTTGTCCGCTCATCACAGGGGTCACGGAGATGATCCCGTTGCCGGTCACTGTCACGTTCTTCAAGGAGTTCTCGGGATCGAATATGACCTCGACGCTGGCGGTGCCTCCATCTGGGACCTCGAACGTACCGGTTTGGACGAGGATGCCCGTCTGGTCGCCGCTGGGGACGCGAATCTCGAGCGGGAGGTCGGTGCCAGCCTCGTAGAGAACCCCGTCGATCATGGCGTCGTTGAGCAGGCTGAGCGACACACCGTCGAAGAACAGGCGCAGGAGGTTATAGGTGCCGGCGGGTACAGCTTCGAGGGCGATCTGGAAACCCGAGGAAGCTCCATCGGCGTCGGGCAACTCGAGCATGTCGACCTCCTCCTCCCCGGCCGCCGTCAGATCGATGCGAATCCAGGGATCAGATCCGCCTCCAACCTCGCCCTCCCCTTCGGCCTCGCCGGAGGATGCCTCCTCGTCGGTTCCGACGCGGTGGACTTCGACGGCCGTGACGTCGACGTTGAAGGAGCCGACATTCCCCAGCGGAATCACGTCGAGCGTGGGCGTGCCGAACCCGGTGGCGGCCGCCAGGCCGCCGGATGCCTGGCTCAAGGCGACCGATACGTGCCCGGTGCCCTCGGGGCCCGTGCCGTTTCCGCACCCCTGCAGACCGACAGCGAGCGCCGCCCAAACTCCTGCCCAACGCATTCCTGTGTGAACGTTCATGAAAGCCTCCATTCTCTACCTGGTACAGCACGGCTTCTCAAAAGGAGAGGATGCAGAGAACGCACCCGTGGCCCGTCGAACTGTTTCTCGCCCCTCCACGTAGCCATAAGACAATCCTTCAGCTGGCGTTACGAGAATGGACGTCGGAAGTTGGACCCGTGCCTTCCAGCTCTCGTCCTCTGCGACCCTGTGAACAATCTGCCTAGCGTTCAGGCGGGGCCTGTGCGAGGCGACGAGGCCGACTCTCGCGCCGCAACGCTGGCGACCCGGACGGCCGTTACGGGACTCGTAGCTTCTCGGGTCGACGGCCCTGGCGAAGGGGCTCCAGTACATCGTTGTCGATGCGCGCAACCATGCCACGCACCACTTCCGCCATGTCCGACGTAGGAAGGATGTGAAGCCACCGAGCGTTCTGAACACGGCAGCTCTGCAGCAGCGTCGAGAGCGCCCGCAGGCGTTCGCCGCTCCCTTCCCCAGACCCACCGTTCGCGAGCTCCCGAGACGCCGGCGAGTCGTAGTACAACGGCCAGATCCCAGGGCACGCCGTCCACGCTTCGATCAATACGGCGACGCCGTAGTCTCGATCGTGGAAGCCCAGCACGCCGACGCCAGCGTCATTCGCGAGGAGTCTCTTCGCTCCCCAGCCCTCGTCCCACGCCAGGACCTCCACATCGCCAAGGGCGCGAAACTGAGTGCGCAGGTGGCTGAGAAGCCGCTCACCGATCCGCCGCTCGCCCAAGCTCGCGGTGTCGCTCCACTCGACATCGAGCAGAACTCTTAGCGGTCGCTGCTGCGCCAGAGATTGCGCACTGAAGAGAAGTAGCAAGGCAGCCGGTCCGCCGATGACCAGCCATCGCCCTTGCCGAAACGTCCGCTGGGAGGTACAGCCGAGCGGGTTCGTGGACCCTCCTTGTACAGCAGGATCAATGCTTGAGCCAGACCTCACCGTCCGCTGCACCGTTCGTCGGTGCAGGCTGGCGTCCCGGGATCAGTTCCTGAAGCGCAGCGAGGGCTGCACGAAGCTTATCCGCTCGCTGCTGCAGCCTCTCGAGCTCCTGCTCGCTGGCCTCAAGCTCGAGCTTCACGCCGTCGTAGCCCGCCTCCAGCAACCCGTTCTGGTGTTGCACGTCCGACCGTCCTTCTCGTTTCGGCATCTCTGTGGCTGCCATCCCGTTCCGGGGCTTCGCAGCTCTCTGGAGAACGGAGAGGGCGGCGCGACCTCGGGACCGCCACCGCCCGTGCGCTGGGACAGACCGCGCTTAGCGCCGGCTCGAGTGCAGAGGTGTAACGCCGCCGAGTTCCGAACCCAGCACTCCGAGTCTCGAAACTCCGGGCAATATTCGGGCCGGGTCGGCTTTTCTCACAGTTGGGCGTCGCACCACAAGAAGCGGGACGTTCAGACGAGTCGGGTGCTGCGCAAGAGCTTTTCGGCCGCTTCTAGACGGGCGATGAAGAGCTCTTCCACGGCGTTCCAGGCCGCACGCTGCTGCAGGTTCAATGAGGCCACATCATCGGCCCGGAAAACCGACTCTCGGAGATGGGCACCAGCGGCTCTGTAGAGCCTCGGCCGCTCGTGCTTTGCGAACTCCAGCTCCATCAGTGGGATCATGCGGTCCCAGCGGTCTGCGAATTCGTCGGCGACCCAAAGCCCCTCATCGACGAGGGCTGCGCTGCACCCCCGCGAGGCGGCGTCATGTGCAGATAGTTTCTGGTCACGCGCTAGTTTGTCCTTGACCGCAACCTGATAGGCGACGTGCAGGATGTACGCGATCTCTCGCCGCACTTGATCCTCGCTGCAACCTGGGCAACAGGACACAACGGCCTCCGCTGCGCCGCCGCAAAGGGCCTCGATGGTGGCACTCTTGACCCATCCAGCGAGCTGCTGGGCGGTCATCGCCTCCTTCTTCTTGAGCAGGTTCATAACAGAGCAATATATGGACAACAAAGGGAGACCAGCACACTCACAACCGTCAGAGGTCGCACCGCACATAGCACGCCAGTTCGACGCATCCTCGTCCCCTCGGGTGTCTCTCATCCGCGCCACTCCCGGCCGGCGCTTCACTACGGCCGCGACAGTTTGGGGTACACCTTCGAAACCGCCGCAGAACGGGCCGAGGCATGTAGCCGTCTAGGTCAGCGGACGGGGTGGGATTCGCGGTCGAGACGCGCTAGCGGTGAGACACGAATGGTGGTAAAGCGGAGGGGGCGGGATTCGAACCCGCAAGTCCTTTCGGACGCCGGTTTTCAAGACCGAAAGTAGCCCGTAGAACTGGGTTACGGCTGGGCCGCCTGAGTGTCGTCCTGTCCTGCGCCGTCCCGTGTTTCGGCGCCCGGATCATCTCCTCCGTGCGGCTGAGTTTAGCTGCTTTCGGACGAGTTGGCACACAAATCGGCACACACCTGCTCGCTCACTCCACCCTCGGCACTAGGGTCTCTCAGGGCTGCGGCGGTGCGTTCAGCTACTGTGGGGAACTAACTCACTGATGGCTCGCCAAAGAAAGCTGCCCTTCTTGGCCGCCTTCGCCTTCACGCCGTCTTGTTCCTGCGCTTTGATCAGCTTCTTGGCGAGTTGCCTCACGTCGCGAGCGAAGGGAGAGCTCTCACGAACGGGGTCTCCAGCGTTGATTGATTGGATAACGGAGGCGTAATCGTTCCGCAGGCTTTGGTAGACCTCGAGGCGAAGCGCGTCTCGGACATCCTCTAACGTGATGACGTCGTCCGGGCTGTACCGATTGACCAGGAGCTTGAGTCGAGTCTCGAATCCGGGTTTGAGAAGCCGGTTTAACAAGGCTTGGCTGCGGGTCGCCTTCTTGAGCGACAAGAGGTCGAGCAGGGTTACGAACAGCACGTCGTCCGCCACCTCGAGCGCGACCATCGTGCTGGTGACGAGCGACTTCGGTGTGTCCACCAGAAGCCAGTCGTAGTGATCGCGGACCGCTTCGAACACCGCGCTGATCTCCCGGCCGCTGAGTAGCCCCACTTCCTGCGGGTCTTCGGGTGCCGAGAGCAGGTGCACGCCCGACTCATGCTTGGCCACCAACGAATCGAGCAGGCTGGCATCGAACCGGCCGAGACTGTTGACGAGATCGACCACCCCGAATCTCGGTTCCACGCCCAGAAGGAGCGCGGCATCGCCCAGCTCAGGGTCCAGATCGACGATGAGCGCCCGTCCAGCTTTCTCGGAGGCGAGTGCGATCGCGAGGTTGACCGTGATCGTCGTGGCGCCGCATCCGCCCTTCGGGCTGAACAGATGGAGGATCCGCCCACGGCGGCGCGGTGGATCTGGTTCGGTTTCGGGTAGCGAACTTGACTCGACATTCAGCCTCTTGAGCGTCGACACCACGGCGGCGGCTTCCAGCGGCACCTCCAGATACCGCGACACGTCGGCATCCATCGCGGAGATCAGCAGGTTGGGTGGCAGGGTGGGCCCCATGCCGATAATCGTGGCGCTCGGAATCGTCTCTGCCAGGTACTGTGCGAAGCTGACGCCGATCTCCGGCTCCTCGGAGAAGTCCAGAAAGACCACACCCGGTCGAGCGTCCAGAAGATCCTGAAGCTGCGAGCGGGACACGTTTCGCGGCGGAACGGCAATGGCATCTTCGACGGTGATCGGAAGACCGGCGTCGGCCAGAATGTGCCTCAGCGTTGACAGGAGGTCTCGGTCGCTCGTGACTGCAACGGCCCGAGATAGGCCACGCTGCTGTACCATTGGCGTCGAACTTGGCGTTTCTGTCACGTGTAGTCAGCTTGGCTCAGCTCGCGCGGTCTTCCGGCGATCTTCCCCGCTTCTCCGTTCACCACGGCGTCGCTCGCCTTTGCGCCTATCCGAGAAGTCGATCGGTAGCTGTTCCTTCCGTCGATCGTCGCCCGATCGGCGATCGTGACCGCTCCGCCTGTCACGTCCCGATCGGCGCTCACGGTGTCCCTTGATACCCACCGTCTGCTTGCCGTGACACGGCCTCATCTTGCTTGAACCAAACATCACCGACCGCCGCACCGTTCGTCGGTGTCAGCTCGGAGCTTCTCCGCCCTTACCTGCAGCTTCTCAATGTCGGACTCGACTTGCTCCAGTTCGAGCTTCACGCCGTCATAGCTTGCCTCGAGCAGCCCGCTACTACCCTCGCCGTTTCGCACGATTCTGCCTCCCCGTTGTGGGTTGAACGATGCTACGGTGTGGCGGTGAAGGTCACAGATGGTGCCAAAAAGTGAGGGAAGTTCTCAATCAACTTGTCTGTTTTCAGTTACAGCGATTGCGGCCCGGCTCACCCCCACTGACCGTACCGGAAATCGCTGCAAAGCTCAACGAGGCAGGCGTACTGCAACTCTACTCGGCGGCGCACGGTTGGAGGACGAGATCAGGAGCGCGGAAGGGCAAAAAGGGAAAGGGCATCCCGACGGGCTCCTTCAAGTGCTGTTGGCTGCCACGTAGTCGCGAAGAAATCTATCCACCGCGTCTGCGACCTGCGCGTAGAGCGTCATCCCGAGGTTCTCAGGCACGATCGTGGGTAGCGAGGTACCGGTCCCCCATGTCGGCGTAACCGAGCACCCGGACGGTCGCGTAAGGCCCTCGACGCACACCTCCTGCAAGACCTGGAGCCTCAGAACGTATGCCCAACCAGCCGGCTCGCCCCCGGCAATCAGCGTACGGATGCCCACATCGAGCTTCAGATAGGCGGGCCTCGACGAGGCGTCTGTGGGCCCCAAGCTCCGCACGTTTGCATCGGCGAGCAAGCTCTCGATGAAGGTTCGCGTCGCCTCTTGGCTAGGGCTTGCCTCGGCCGCTTGACGGTCGATCTTGAGAACGGTCTGCACGTGGACCCCATCAAGTCCCTGAAGCGATCCGCGGTTCGAAAGGGACCCGTCGCCACGGCTCGGCTCCTGGCCAACAAGAAGCGAGACGTTCGGGCCGACCCAGATAGTCAGAGCTGTGGTTACGACCAAAGATCGAAGAATAGTCATGATCACCTCTGCGGCATTCGACTTCACGCAACCTACCGTTGAAACCGGTTTGACAGATCGCCTCGAAGGCATGCACAGATGGCACCATCGAGCAAGGGTCTCACGCTGACAAGCACTCAAGCAACCCATTGCGGTGTCTCACGTCTGACCGTCCTTCTCATTTCGGCATCTCTGTGGCTACCATCCGGCTTCGGGCTTCGTAATCTCTCAAGGGAACGGAAAGAGCGGCGCGACCTCGGGACCGCCACCGCCCGTGCGCTAGGACGGACCGCGCTTAGCGCCGGCCGAATGCAGAGGCGTTACGCCGCCGAGTTCCGAACCTAGCACTCCGAGTTTCGCAACTTCGGGCAATATTCGGGCCGGGTTCGGCTCTTCGCCGTTGGGCGTCGCACCGCTAAAAGCGGGCCTTTCAGACGAGGCGAGTGGCGCGCAAGAGCTTTTCCGGGGCAGCTCCGGGTCCCGTAACGACTCGTGCGGTGATCGTCGCTGCGTCTGACACTGAGGTTTCGGTCCCCGCGGCTCTGCTAGGTAGCCTCCTGCCTTTCAGCGACGCGTCGAGTCGTGTCGCCAGCTCTACACCAAACTACCTCGCTGCCTCGGCTGGTTGGCCCCCCTGTGCCACGAGAGTCACTCTTCTCGCCTCGCTCAGGCTTCGCCTGAATTAGGCAGATTGTTCACATAGGTTGCGGAGAACGAGGCCCGGGAGGCACGGACCCGACTTCTGACTTCCATTCACGTAATGCCTGTTAACAGATCGTCTTACGATCCACGTCACAGTTCGAGCGCATCCTGACGTGTCCGTTGGTTTAATCTCTGCGTCTCTTCCCGACACGCCATGCTAACGGAGTCGAACCGAGCGGTGCGGCGGGGACCAGGGACTCGGACTGAGCCAGATGGCATCGGGGGAGGCCACCGCCCTCGAACTGGGCATGGTGATCGGGGATGTCCGGACCAATCGAGAGGTTCTTGCCCCACGGAGTGAATGTATGAGGGGGCCTGTCTATGAGGACCAAGCTACTTGGGAATGAGCAGGGAGCTGCCATCATCCAGGTCGCAGTGGGCCTGGCGATCCTACTCGGCATGGGTGCGCTGGCCGTCGACGTCGGCATGCTCTATAACGCGGCGGATGCGGCGGCGCTCGCCGGCGCGAGTGCGTTCATCGACTTTCCCGTCACGATGGCAACGGACCCGGCACGTCAGCGTGCCCTTCAATACGCGTTGGCAAACGGGACTTTCCGCACCCCGATTTCGGCCGGTCAGGTGGATATCCAGGTGCTGCCCGCGGAGGAAAAGGTGCGGGTGCGCGTCGACGGCACGGCCAACACCTTCTTTGCCCGAATCCTCGACGTGGATCTCGTAGACGTGGCCGCCCTGGCGGCGGCGGAAGCCGCCGTAGGAGCGGTGCAAGCGGTCTGCGTGAAGCCCTTGGCGATTCCAGACCGCTGGCTCGATGTAGATGACGACGATGGGAACCGGATCTGGGACGAGCCCGAGAGCTGGGTCTACGATGCGTATGGCAGTCCGAGGGCGAGAGCGGCGCGGATCCGTATCGAGCCAACATCTGCAACTGCAACCAGGCGACGATCACGCTGGACCGGGAATACGAAACGGAAAACGGTGACATGGAAGGGCCGACCTACCAGGGTATGAGGGAGCTCATGAAGATGGATCCCGACGCGCACTGGGATCCGGTGGCCCAGGTGGTCAAGAGCTCGAAGTACGCCGACAACACGAGCCCCCGAATCATCAAGATCGCCACCTTCGATCCGGAAGAGTACAGGAAGCCCGGCAAGACGGCGATCAAGTTCAACAACTTCCTCAAGGTCTTCGTCGAGTCGCAGCCGACCGAATATGATCCAGTCCGGGCACGCTTCATGGGGTTCACCTCCGGAGTCGGGGCGCCATCGACCTCAGGCGGCACGCTCGTGAAGGTGGTACGGCTCGTGGAGTAGCGGGCCGGAGCGAGGCATCGACAACAGCATCGACGTCACCGGACAGCGAACGGAGGCTTCCATGTACATCCGCACACGAATGCGCTGGGTTGGTCTGGGAATGGTGTGCGCTCTGGGCCTGCTCGGGTGCGGGAACAGCGCCGGTCCCGAGGGCACCGGACACGTATCCGTCGCCTTGAGCCAGGCATCCGGCGGCCTGGCGGCCGCGACCGGCGTCGGCACCCCCACCTTCGATGTGGTTCCAATCGGAAGCGTCGGCTCCTTCAGCGTCGCCGTCACGGCCGTCGAAGTCCACCGCGTCGGCACTGCTGAGGAAGGATCCTCCGGTGAGGCTGAAGGTGACGGCGAGGCAGGTGGCGGAGACGACCCCTGGATCCGCATCGATCTGACGGCGGACGGCGAGGAGGAGGTCGACATGCTGGAGTTGCCCGAGACCGACGAGGCTTCCTCGGGTTTCCAGGTTGCCCTCGAAGCCGTGCCGGCCGGCACCTATAACCTCCTGCGCCTGTTTTTCGATGGGGTGTCGCTCAGCCTGCTCGAAGACACGATGATCGACGAGGTCCTCTACGAGGCTGGCACCGACCTACCGCTCGAGATTCGCGTCCCCAGCGGCGACCAGACGGGCATTCTCGTCCAGACCGGCACGTTCGAGGTCCCGGATGGAGGCACCGCAGGCATTCTGGTCACGTTCGACGCCGAAGACTCCATGAAGAACGTGACATCGACCGGCAACGGGA
>JARRMU010000103.1:0-18726 GCA_037385645.1 Gemmatimonadales bacterium | reverse complement strand
CGGGAAGCTGGAGGCACTGGCGGGAGTGGCGGTCGCTCAGTTCTGGGCAGCGCGAGAGAGCTTCGGGCAAGGTTCTAAACCACACTTCTCACCCCACCCCGAAAATGCTCCGGACTGAGACCCGGCAAGCAGTCAGCGGCAGGTCGGCGTGGAATAAAGCGGAGGGGGTGGGATTCGAACCCACAAGCCCGTGAGGGCGCCGGTTTTCGAGACCGGTGCATTGCCGTTCTGCCACCCCTCCGAAAAGGACGGCGCCTCGCGAGGCTCGGTTAACCTGATTCCGGGCCGTGCGAGCTGGAGCCGTAACATCTGGAGCGGACGGGGTGGGATTCGAACCCACGAGGCACTTGAGGTGCCCACACGCTCTCCAGGCGTGCGCCTTAGACCGCTCGGCCACCCGTCCGGGAGGTCGGGAGCGCCCGGCCACGGTCCTCATCGGGATCGCCCGAACGCGCAAGCGGAGGGGGTGGGATTCGAACCCACGCGGGCCTCTCGGCCCAACGCCTTAGCAGGGCGCCGCCTTTAGCCACTCGGCCACCCCTCCGGACAACCCGTCGACGAAAAAAGTGAAGGAGCCGGCAAGACCGAAGTGCCGCTGCCCCTTCACCTCGAATGATACAGTTGGCCCGCCAGGGTTCGAACCTGGAATCTCTTGGTCCAGAGCCAAGCGTGTTGCCAGTTACACTACGGGCCAGTGTCGCCTGCGGGACGAAAACAGCAATCATCGCGCCATTCGAGGCGCGTGAACCTACCCTATGCCTCGCAAGCGTTCAAGTTCCGCCGCAGGCGCGTTTTTCCAGCGTCGAGGCCCGACTCCGATGTATCGCGCAAGGTTTCGGAGCCACCTGCGATCGACGACCCGGACGGGCTGGAATGCAAACGCGGGAACGGAAGACGTATCCGGCAACGAGGTGTTGAGATCGGCCAGGACCAGGGTCGAAATCCGGAGTGCCCGGTCGAGATCCGATCGCCTTTCCGGCCTCGGGCAAGCGAGTCCGACGCTACCTCCGAGATCCCCCGCGAGGAGCTCGCGGGCGTAGCGGCGGAGGAGGCGACTCGAGGTTAGGAGGGTCGCCACCTGTCCGGCATGGAGAGCACGAACGGCCGCTCGGCATTCTCGGACGCAGGTCGTCCGGAGAACGATCAGATCCGCGAGCGCCGGATCGAAGCCCCGGAAGCCCGTAGCCACTTCATGGCGAGCCACGAGGCAGCGACCTCGGAGGGCGTCCGGCCTCCTGCGGGCTCTACACCAGCCGGAGCCCGTCACCTCCACGTCGGGAAGCTCTGCGGCGATCTCGGCCGCGATCAGCCGACGCAGGGCCGGCTCGGGCTCCACGACCCCGATGCCTCGCTCGAAGGACCTCTCCGCCCAGCGACTCATCAACCGGTTCAATTCCGCGGCTGAGCGACCCGTGCATCGCTGGACGCGAAGGAACTCTGCGAACTCCGTCTCCAGACTCAAACTGCCGACATCCCGCCTACACGAGCTGCCGGATGCCGCGCCCGGGCGTACGAAGACGCCGCTTCGCCGCCTCTGGTGAACGAGACCGAGCCTCGCCAGATCCGCGTAGGCCGCATGCACGGTGTGTCGGTGAAGACCCAGAAGCTCCGCCAGTCGTCGACCGCTGGGGAGCCGTCGGCCTGTATCCAGCTCACCCGACCGGATGGCGGCTCCGATCTGCGCGGCCAGCTGCTTTCGAAGAGAGACCGAGTGGCCGGGCGAGAGAGCCAGCTCCGTGATCATGTGCGGAAGGGTAGGAAACCTTGTCGCGTCCCTGTCGTGCCGTGTCGTTTGCCGACCTCCTCCTCCGCTCGGGATTTCCGTCATGCGCCGTCCTGAGCCGTTGTGCGATAACTTCCGGCAGCGTAAGGTCGCGCAGTCACCGCAGCTTCATCTCGCTTCGCGCGATCTCGCCATGACGCTGTCTCGATGAGGGCGACCGGATGAGGTTTCTGGTTCTTGGCGGCGGGCTTCAGGGCTCGGCCTGCGCGTTTGACCTGTTGGGCCAGGACGATGTCGAATCCGTAATCATCGCCGACCTCCAACCCGAGCGACCTCGAGCCGTGTCGACAGATGAACATCGGTTGGAGCTCCTCGAGGTCGACTTCGCCGACGAGGCGCAGGTGCGGCAGGCGATGGAAGGCCGAGATGTCGTGCTATCGGCCGCGCCATACACCTTCAACAACGACCTGGCCCGCCTGGCGATAGAGTCCGGCTGCGACTACTCGGACCTCGGAGGTAACACCGAGATCGTCTTCCAGCAGCTCGCCATGACCGACCGGGCCGCCGAGACCGGCTGCACGATCATACCGGACATGGGGTTGGCGCCCGGCCTCACCAACGTGTTGGCGGCCGAGGCGATACGTCGTCTGGACTCGGCCGCCGACGTGAGGATGTACGTGGGCGGCCTTCCCGAGAATCCCCTGCCTCCCCTCAACTACCAGATCGTCTTCTCTCTCGAGGGTGCCATCGACTACCTCACGACCCCGTCCTGGATCCTCTCGAAGGGACGCCTGAAACAGCGGGAGCCCCTCTCCGACCTGGAGCTGCTCGAGTTCGAGGGCATCGGAACACTGGAGGCGTTTCACACTGCCGGAGGAGCCTCCACGCTCCCCTGGCGGTTCGAGAATCGCGTCGACTACCTGGCCTACAAGACGCTGCGTTACCCCGGGCACGCCCAGATCATGACGGCGATCCGCGACCTGGGCTTGCTCTCTGATGATCCCATCACGGTGGACCAACAGGAGATTGTGCCACGCGACGTGTTCATAGCCGCGGCCACGCCCCAACTCATCCGGCCGGGCGAGCCAGACCTCGTGGTGCTACGCGTGGTGGCGAAGGGGGAGAGAGCGGGGAAGCCCAGCGTCCTGACTTGGAACCTCGTCGACCGCGAGGATCCCGAGACAGGGATCACGGCGATGATGCGCTGCACCGGCTTCACTTTGAGCATCGTGGGGCTACTCATCGGCCGGGGCGTGATCGAGAAGACGGGTGTGCTGGCCCCCGACGAGGGAATCCCGTACGAGCCTGTCGTGGAGGAGCTCGCCAACAGGGGAGTCCGGATCGTGTTCGAGGAGACGGCAGGCTGAGCTATTCGATCCCGAAGTAGTCCAGAAACCGCTCCCGAGGAAGAGCGTTGAGCACATCGCCCTTCTCGAGCCACGCCCGGCGAGCCTGCTCCACGCCGTACCGCATCAACCCCAACTCGGCTACGCGGTGGGCATCGGTGCTGATGACCACCTTCGCGCCCAACGACGTCGCGAGCATGAGTTGCGTGTCCTTCAGGTCGAGGCGATGCGGGTTGGCGTTCAGCTCGAGCGCCACTCGGTTCTCGGCTGCACAGGCGAACACCTGCTCGAGGTCGAAATCGACCGGATCCCGCTTGTTGATGAGGCGAGCGGTGGGGTGGGCGAGGACGTCTACGGAGGGGTGCTGCAGCGCCTTCACGACGCGGTCCGTCTGACGCGCCGCCGGAAGGCTGAACATTGAGTGGATCGAGACCACCACCAGGTCGAGAGCCTCCAGCATCTCATCCGCGAGATCGAGCGTGCCGTCGGCGAGGATGTCCACCTCCATGCTGCGAAGGATCCGGATCTCGCGTCGAAGCGCCTCTTCGTCGAGACCTGCGATCATGGCGAGCGCCTTGCTGTGGTCCGTGATGGCGAAGTACTCGTAGCCGCGCCCGACGCAACCATCCAGCATCTCCTCGATGCTGTTCTTGCCGTCAGACCAGGTGCTGTGCATCTGGAGATCGCCTCTCAGATCGTCGAGATCGACCAGCTCGGGAAGCTCGCCCGCCTCCGCCGCCGCAATCTCTCCCCTCGCCTCTCTCAACTCCGGAAGTATGTACGGGAGCTCGACGGCTCCGTAGACCTCTTCCTCCGTCCGACCGGCCACGTGCCGTCCTGCCCGGCGCAGGTCTGCGTCCTCGGTTTCCGGTTCAGCCTCTGCGGGCGTCGACTCCTGCTCGGACGTGTCGCGTAGCTCGAACACCCCGTACTCGGAGACGGTCAGACCTCGGTCCAGCGCACGCTGCCGCAGCCGGATGTTGTGCTCCTTCGAGCCTGTGAAGTACACGAGGGCAGCGCCGTAGCTTTCGGCAGGAACGATTCGCAGATCCACCTGCAGCCCGCTTCGGAGCACGACGGAGCCGCGCGTCCCTCCGGCGGCGAGGACCCTCTCGACGGATGGGTACGATACGAAATGCTCCATTACCGGCGCCGGGTCGCTCGAGAGCACGAGGATGTCGATGTCCCCGACCGTCTCACGGCGTCGTCGGTAGCTCCCTGCGACCTCCACCTTCGTCGCCTCATCGAGAGCGTTCAGGTATTCCAAAAGCGGCGCTACGAAGCGATCAGCCTCGTCGAGGCGGTAGCGCGCCGTATGGCGGTGGAACTGCTCGATTCCCGAGAGGATCAGAGCCTGTTTCTTTTCGCCGAAACCCTTCAGCTCTGACACCCGGCCCTCCTCGGCCGCCGACTTCAGCTCCTCGACAGTCTCGACGCCGAGCTCGTCCCAGAGCTTGCGGGCGCTCTTCGGCCCGACGCCCGGCAAGCGCATGATCTGAACCAGGGTGCTGGGCACGCTCTCCCGGAGCTCGGTGAGGACCCCCATCTCCCCCGTCGTAACCAGCTCAGCGATGTGACGGGCCAGCTCCTTCCCGATCCCTGGAAGCGCCGTCAGGTCCTCCTCGTCGGCTACCATGCGGTCGAGCGGCGTGGCAAGCTCGTTGATGGTGCGCACCGCGTTCCGGTAGGCGCGAACTCGGAAAGGGTTCGCCTCCTGGATCTCCAGCAGGTCGCCGACCTCGCTCAGCTGCCGCGCGATCTCGATGTTCTCGATCATGCCCCGGTCTGATCCTCGAGCAGGGCCGCGAATCCCTCCTCGTCGAGTATGGTGACGTCCAGCTCGACGGCCTTCTCGAGCTTCGAGCCGGGGTCACTTCCCGCCACGACGTAGTCCGTGCCCCTGCTCACGCTCGATGTGACACGGCCGCCCAGTGACTCGACGAGGTCCTTCGCCTCGCCGCGGGTCCAGCGCTTCAAACCCCCCGTAAGGACGAACTTGAGACCCTCGAACGGCGACACGGAACCGGCAGCGTCCGATGCGGCCTCGGTCTCGATCAGCTCCACCGGCCCCGAGATCAGCTGATCCAGAAGAGCGGCGTTCCGGGGGTTGCCGAAGAAGGCCGTGATTCGCTCCGCCATCTTCGGCCCGATCCCCTCGACCTCCTGAAGCTCGTCGGCCGAGGCCGACCGAACGCGCGCCAGGGTGCCGAAGTGTCGCGCGAGGTCTCGCGACACGGCCGCCCCGACCTCCGGTATCCCGAGGCCGTAAAGAAACCGCCGTAGCTCGACGGGCGACGATTCCTGGATCGCCTTTACCAAATTGTCGGCCGATTTCTCGGCAAACCCCTCGAGCCGGGTGAGCTGTTCCACGTCGAGCGCGTAGAGATCCGGCAGGTGCAGGACCAGGCCCTCCGACACGAGCTGTCGCGCCGTCTCTTCGCCGAGGCCTTCGACGTCCAGTGCTCCGCGAGAAGCGAAGTGCTGGATTCGCCCGGCGAGCTGTGCGGGACAGTCGAAACTGTTCGTACAAACGGTGAAGGGGCCTCGCTCCACCAGCTCGAAACCGCAGGAGGGGCAAGCGTCGGGCATCCGCCATCGGCGACCGCGCCTTCGACCGGGCTCCTCGAGCCGCTCCAGCACCTGCGGTATAACGTCACCCGCTCTCTGGACACGCACCCGGTCCCCTTCGCGTATGTCCTTTCGCGCCACTTCCTCCCGGTTGTGGAGGCTCGCTCGGCTGACCGTCACGCCCCCCAACTCGACGGGCCGCAGCATCGCGATGGGCGTCACGGCTCCGGTCCGCCCCACGCTGGGCACGATCTTGAGGACGCGGCTGATTTCTTTTCGGGGAGGAAACTTGTAGGCGAAAGCCCATCGAGGATGGTGCGAAGTCGTGCCCAGCCGCGCACGGTCGGCCAGGTCGTTCAGCTTGATGACGATCCCGTCGATCTCGTAATCGAGATCATCTCGTAGCTCGAGGAGCTCGGCATGATACGCCATGATCTCCTCGACCGAAGAGGCGCCGCGTGCCATCTCCGAGGAAGGCAATCCCCATTCACGAATCGCCTGCAGGCCGGCGGACTGCGTGGCGGGTGGATCCGTTCCCTCTTCGAAGCCCAGTATGTCGTAGACGAAGATGTCCAATGGGCGAGACGCCGTGGTGCCTGGATCAAGCTGGCGGAGCGACCCTGCCGCCGCGTTGCGCGGATTGGCGAACGGCACCTTCTCACTCCGCATCAAGCGCTCGTTGAGTTCCTCGAACGCCCCTATGCGCATGATCACCTCACCTCTCAGTGCGAGAAGGCGGGGTACCGGTCGGTCCGCGGATCGCAAACGCAGCGGGACCGCCGCGATCGTGCGCACGTTCTCGGTGATCCCCTCGCCCCGGACGCCATCTCCCCGGGTCGAAGCCCGCACCAGGACGCCGTCTTCATAGACGAGCTCGACGGATGCGCCGTCCAGCTTGGGCTCCAGCACGTACTCGACCGGAGTCTCGTCGCCCAAGCCCCGCCGGATGCGCTCGTCGAACCGCCGCAGCTTCTCCTCTTCCTGGGCCGAGTCGAGGCTGAGCATCGCAGCGACGTGGTCGACCGTCTCGAAGCTCTCCAACGGGCTGCCGCCCACGCGCTGAGTGGGCGAGTCGGTGGTGCAAAGCCGTGGGTGCGCCTCCTCCAGCGACCTCAGCTCGCGGAACAGGCGATCGTACTCCTCGTCCGATACCTCCGGCGCATCGAGCACGTGGTAGAGATAGTCGTGGTGGCGTATCGCGACCCGCAGATCCTCCGCACGCCGCTTGAGCTTATCGTTGTTCATGGTGGAAGAATATCGTGGCGCTCGGGCCGGCGCCGCACTCCCCCGGCCGGGCCCGGCTCGAGTGTTCGCCCGTTCGCTGCGGGCCCCGCGTTCGAGCCTCACGGGATCGTCGCGAGGGATAGCGCATGGAACCCGGAAACGACGTCTCGAAGGCGGAACTTTCGCGCGGTTCGCGTTTCATAAACGCTGCGCGAGGCAGGATCGTGGGGAGGGAGGAGGTGCTTATCGGCCCCGTCCTTTTCCGGCAGCTGGAGCCACTGCGTCGTGGTGGAGGTCAAAGTGCTCGAAACACTGGATTTTACCGAAGCCGTTGCCGAGGCGACGGACCCCATCTACGAAAAGGTGAAGCAGAGCGTCCCGCGCTTCGAATGGGAGCTCGCGGCGCCGCTCATCGTCGAGATCAACCGTCTCAAGAAGGTCCGGAATGCGGTGATCCTCGGACACAACTACATGGTGCCCGAGATCTTCCACGGCATCTCCGACTTTAAGGGCGACTCGCTCGGGCTCGCCCGCGAGGCGCGGGATACGGAGGCTGACGTCATCGTGTTCTGCGGCGTTCACTTCATGGCCGAGACGGCCAAGATCCTCAACCCGGAGCGCACCGTCCTCATCCCCGACCCGGAGGCCGGCTGTTCGCTCTCCGAGAGCATCACGGTCGAGGATGTTCGGCTCCTGAAGGAGCGACACCCCGGCGTCCCCGTGGTCACGTACATGAACACTCCGGCGGCCATTAAGGCCGAATCCGACATCTGCTGCACGTCGGCCAACGCAAAAGCGGTCGTCGAGTCCCTGGGCTCGGAAACGGTGATCTTCCTCCCGGACGAGTATCTGGCGAGAAACGTCGCCAGGGAGACCGACGTGCGCGTGCTCACGTGGCACGGCACCTGTGTGGTGCACGAACGTTTCACGGTGGACGAGATCAAGGCCTACCGGGACCAGTATCCGGGGATCGAGGTGATCGCGCATCCGGAGTGCTCGCCGGAGGTATGCGAAGAAGCCGACTTCGTGGGCTCCACGAACGGGATGATCGGCTACCTCGACTCGGCTCGCAGCAACCGGGTCATCATGATCACCGAGTGCAGCATGTCGGACAACGTGCAGGAGGCGCATCCCGGGCTCGAGTTCATCAAGCCCTGCGCGATCTGCCCCCACATGAAGAAGATCACGCTCGAGAAGACCCTCGCCTCGCTGAAGGAGCTCAAGTACGAGGTCGAGGTGCCCGAGGATGTGCAAGCTCGAGCACTTCGAGCCGTCGAGCGCATGCTGGAGGTCGGCCGCGGTTAGCCGAGCGGCTCTCCCCTCAACTCCAGGGCTCTCGCCCAGATCCGATCGAACATCGGCTCCGTCAGCCTCTTCGTGAAGGTGTTCTGCTGACTCGGGTGGTATGAGGCCAGAACGTGGAGGCGGGACCCCAGCGGGATTTCCCGCCCGTGCGCGAACCCCGGGCGCGGCGTAGGCAGCTCGAAGCCCCTGCCCGCCAGGATGCGCAGGGCCTGGCCGTAGCCGAACCCGCCAAGGGCGACGACGACCCTGAGATTGCCCAGCAGGTCCAACTCGGCCTCCAGATACTCTCGGCAGTTCTCTCGTTCGGAGGTCGTAGGCCGGTTCCCGGGCGGGGCGCATCGGACGGCAGCCGTAATGTAGACACCGCGCAGCCGGAGGCCGTCTTCGCGCGAAATCGACCACGGCTGGCTCGCGAGGCCGGCTCGGTGAAGAGCCCGGTAGAGCCAGTCCCCCGACCTGTCTCCGGTGAACATCCGGCCTGTCCGGTTGGCTCCGTGCGCGGCGGGGGCGAGCCCGACGACGAGGAGCCATGCCGCCGGGTCCCCGAAGCCCGGGACCGGTCGGCCCCAGTAAGGCTCATCCCTGAATGCGGCGCGCTTTACGCGCGCCACCTCCTCACGCCACGCAACCAACCGCTCGCAACGCCGACAGGCGGCGACGCGGTGGCTCAGGCGATCGAGAGCCTCTGGCAGGTCAGGCTCCTGCACTCGGCTCCGCGATCTCCACCAGGAGATCCGCGTCCGCGTGTTCCTTGGCAGACGACAGCACGACCGATGTGTTGGTCCCCTCGATGCCTGGCAGGCTCAGCATCCGCTTGATCTCTCGGTTCATCTCGGTCTCGTTCCTGAACCGGCCGATCACCAGAACATCGAACTCTCCGGTGATCTCGTATACGTGCGTGAGGTTGTGGTTAGCCGCCAACGCTTCAACGATCGCCGGGAGAGCGTCTCCCCGCGCCTTGATCTTGGTCACGGCGATCAACCCGTAACCGAGCGCCGCATAATCCACCACCGGCCGAAAGCCCAGAACCACACCCCGCTCACGCAGATCATCGAGCCTCTTGCTCACGGTGCTCGTGGAGACGTTCAGCAGTCCGGCCAGGTGGCGAAGCGAGCGGCGTCCATCCTCCTGCAAGGCTCGAATGAGCCGAACGTCCAGGTCCCGGTATGTCATCTCGTCAGTTCCCTCATTGTGCGCGAGATCGGCTCGCTCCACTTTGGCCACGCCGTCCGTGGCGGCGCTGAGGCAGCCGCCGGCTCAGTTGATAGGAGAACCACGCAGTGACGACTTCGCAACGCCAGCGGGCCGGGATGCTCTTCGTCATCGGACTCTGGCTCGGGTCGGTGGGAGCCGCCGCCGGGCAGGAGCGCGAGGAGAAGGCGAAGGAGGGGACGCGCTGGTTCGTTCGAACCGAGCCGTTCGCGCCGCTCGTCGCCGACCCGTTGGAGACCCAGATCCGCGGAGCGATCGGCTCGGCCAAGCTGGACCTGGAAGGACTCGAAGGCGCCGATCCGTCGGCCGTCGAGCTTCTCGAAGAGTGGAACGCGCAGGCCCAGGTAGCGATCGGCTACCGGCAGAACGTCGTGCAGTTCCAGCGGGAGACGGCAAGCCGGCCCGCCATCGCTATCGCCTTCGAGGCAGGGGTGTTGTCGCGCTTCCTTCTCGAGACCTCGCAGCGAGACTTCATCAGCGCCGATTTCCGCGTCGGTGTGCCGTTCGAGATCACCTGGTCGGGATGGGGGGGACGGTTCGAGATCCTCCACATGAGCTCACACTTCGGCGACGACTTCTTCGACCGACTGGGAATCGCGAACAGCCAGGTGACGTTCGACGGCCTTCAGCTGGTTGCCGCTCGGCGTCTGATCCCGCCACTGCGTCTCTACGTCGGCGGGAACTTCAACTTTCACAAGAATCCGGGCGTCGAAGAGCTCGCGCTGCAGTGGGGGCTGGAGTGGGACAAGAGCGAAATCGATGCCGATGGGCACGTCTTTCCGCTCTTCGCGTCCGACTTTCGGATCACCGACGAGACCGAGCGCGTGGCCGGGACATTGCTGGCGGGCGCCACTTTCCGGATCTCGAGCACTCGCCTTCAGCTCTCCCTGCGCGGACACTTCGGCCCGTCCACCATCGGCAAGTTCCGCAACTTCGACGAGGACTTCATCGGGCTGAACCTGCGGATCATTCCGTAGCCGCAGCGCCCGCGAGCCATAGGTCCCCACCCTTCCCCAGGCTTCGCCCAGGTCCCTCCGAACCGCGAGCCTACGTGTTATACGTCTCGCGCCAGGCGGATACCCATGAACTGCCAGGTGGCGTCCGGGACGAAGAAATTGCGATACGTCGGCCTGATGTGGCTCGCCGAGGTCGCGCACGACCCGCCGCGCAGCACGAACTGGTTGCACATGAACTTGCCGTTGTACTCGCCCAGCGCTCCGGGGAGAGGCCGATAGCCGGGGTACGGCGAGTACTGGCTGCGGGTCCACTCCCAGAGGTCGCCGTACATCTGACGCAACTCGGGCGGTCGTTCGCCGGCAGGTGAGGCGACCGTCGAGACACCCGCCGCTGCCGCCCCGCTCGCGCCGCCGGCCGGGACCGGGTGCAGCCGGCCCGTCTCGAAGGTGTTGCCTCGAATCGGGCGCTCCCGGGCCGCGACCTCCCATTCCTGCTCGCTCGGTAGACGTGCCTCGGCCCAGCGGGCGTAGGCATCGGCCTCGAAGTAGCTCACGTGGGCCACGGGCTCGTTCTCGTCCAACTCGCGCATCCCCGCCAGGGTGAAGATCCACCAGCGTCCGTCGCGCTTCTCCCAGTAGAACGGCTCGCTCCAGCCGTTCTCCCGGGCGGTGGCGTGACCTTCGGAGAGCCAGAGCTCGGCTCGCTCGTAACCTCCGTCGTCCATGAACGCCAGGTATTCGCCGTTCGTGACCAGTCGGTCAGCCAGAAGATACGGTTCCAGATAGTGACGGTGGCGTGGCGTCTCGTTGTCGTAGCTGAAGCTCGAGCCGTCGTGACCGATCTCGTGGAGGCCCCCGTCGAACTGCACCCACCCGAGTGGACCGCACGAGGCCGTCTCGGACGGGCGGTCTCGATAAACGGGTCGGAGCGGATTCACCGAGAACACGTGCTTGATGTCCGTCAGCATCAGCTCCTGGTGCTGCTGCTCGTGGTTGAGGCCGATCTCGATCAACGGCGCCACGGTCTCGAGGGTCGCATCTCCGGCGGTGTCGAGCAGCTCCGTGACGTGCTCATCGACGTAGGCGCGATAGTCGTAGACCTCATCGAGCGTCGGCCGCGAGATGTACCCGCGGCGGTCCCGGCAGTGACGCTCGCCGGCCTGCACGTAATAGGAGTTGAACAGATAGGCGTACTTAGGATTCAGCGGTCGAGACCCGCTCAGGTGAGGCTCCACCACGAACGTCTCGAAGAACCAGCTGACGTGGGCCAAATGCCATTTCGTGGGGCTCACGTCCTCCATCGTCTGAACCACGCAGTCCTCGGGCGCGAGCGGAGCCGCGATGCCTTCCGTCACCGCACGCACGGCTCTGTATCGCTCCAGGACATCCGCAGCGCTGGTCTCGAGGGATCGGCAGAGGATGGCTTTCGGAGCTAATACGGAGGTGGGGCCGGATGGTGCCGGGTGCGGGGCTGAACAGCGCCGAAGCGACCGGACCGCCCGCCGGTCCCGCGACTCGGCTGCGAGCGGCCCGGCCGGGGTCCTCGGCTCGGGAACTTCGGGGTGTTCGTCGGCTTCGACCTACGAGATCGCCACGGAGCTAGCGGACTCGAGAGGGCCTATCAGGCTTCCTTCTTCTCCAGCCAGACGGGCGTCTGCTCGCTCTCCTTGGACTCGCCCTTCTTTCCGTCGCCACCCTCCTGGAGCTTGTCCATGACCTTGCTGACGGAGCCATCGCCCTTCGCGTCGCCGTCCAGGCCCTCCAGCTGCTGCAGCTCGACGACCGCCTGGTCACCAAGTAGTTCCTGTAGCGCTTCGAGGGCCGTCCGGAGCTTCTCGGCGCGCTGATAGCACCCCTGGATCTGACGCTCGGTCTCGGCAAGCTCGGTCGTCAGTGCCTCGTGGCTCGCCTCCAACACGTCAACTCGCTCTGCCATCGGTGTTCCTCCGCTCGTTCTCGAGTTCGTTCCCGAACCGCTGATAACGCCGCCTCAGACCCCCGGGCAGGGATCGAGGGGCAAACTGACCGGGCGCAACGAGTGGTCGTAAAGGTTGGCGCCCGTCGCCTTGAAGTATTCCGCCCAGAAGCTCTTCACTTTCTGACTGGCATCCGTATCGACCCTCGCTCCGATCACGACGACACACACCCCATCCAGGTCGGGCAGGCGGCTCGAGGATCTCCGCGTCTCGACCCAGTCTTCCGCCGGCATGCGTCGGAGACCCTCCATCTCGACCTCCTTGCCCGACTGGAGCATATCCGAGAACAGATAGACAACGGTCCGATAGTCGTGGAACGGCCCTACCTCCGCGGCGACGTCGTGGAAGGTCGAGAGCAGATCCGTGCCCATGATCTCCTCACGATTGGACGCGTCGGTGAAGGCGCGCAGATAGGCGTCGGCATCGCGCTGAAATCGAACCAACGTGACGGAATCCCGCGCTACATCCATGCCCTCCCACTCCCTCTTCGGCACATCCTGGGACCACCTCTGCGGTGGCTCATCCAGCGATAGCTGCAGCACCTGTACCGCGGCGATCCGGTCACCGTGCGAGAGCGCGGCGATTCGCTGCCGGGTGAGCTGCTGCGCGAGCTCGAGCTGGTAGTCGGAGATGCTCGCCGAGCGATCGTAGACGAAAACCGCCAGCTCGGGTTGCCTGGTCTCGGCCTCCGAGGCGTCGAGCGCCGGTCCGGGGCCACACGCGGCAAGCCCCAGACCGAGGATCGAAGCGGCCAGGGCAACCGCACCGCAGGTGCGGCCTGAGTTTCGTGCGTCCATCAGGCGATTGCCTCCTCCGTGAAGCGTCGGCGCACGCTCTCGAACCGCTCCCTCAGCTCGCGCCGCTCGCGCTCATAGTCTTCCGGATCCCTTGTCTCCGGATGCGTTTCCTGGGACTCCTCATCGATCTGCAGTCCCAAACGCACCCGCTTCGAAAAGGCGGGAATGGACTGGGGATCGATGTCGCGCGCCCTCCCGTTCTCCGAGCGATAGAGTACGATGACGGCTTCTAGTTGATGCACGACCCCCCGCCACTCTTTCAGCGGCTGCTCGGTAAGCAGGCTCTTGAGCTCGCGAATGCTTCGGACGAGGTCGGCGAGGATGTTGCTGATCTTGGCTGCCGACGTTTCGGCGAAATCGATCTGCTGCCCCCGCTCCGTCTCGAACGGACTCTCGTTGAACACCTCTTGTCGTTGATCGCGTCGGTGAAAGTACGCCGCCGAGATCGCGCACAGGACAAGCGTCATGTTGAGCAGCAGGATGGGGAAGCTGAGCCGGCTCATGGAAGCCGCGTATTCCCTCAGGTGCGTCGCGGCGCCCTCCATGTCATCGGCGCGGTTCGCCTGCTCGTTGGCAGCCAACAGATCCCCGTCCACGCGAAGCCAACCCGCGTTGCGGCGAAGCTCCTCGACCACCGCTATGTCTTCCTGGAAGCGCTTTTCGCCCACCTCGCCGAGCGTGACCCGAGCCTCGTAGAGCACGCCGACGACCAGCAGCAGGCCGACACCCGAGAGGATCATCGGAATCACGCTCTCTATCGACGTCTTGCCCGACGTGGTCCTCTTCTGCTTGTCTCGGTGCATGATCAGGTCTCGCAGCGAGTGACCGAAGAAATGCGCGAGCACGCACAGGAAGGTGATCACGCCGGCCGCGAGCAGGGCCGCGTCTGGGCGGAGGATGAACTGAGCGAAGACCCGCTCGACGCCAGCCATCCAACCCGCCGACGTCTCGGCCACGAGCTGAATCTGACGCTCCGTGAGCGAATCGCGAGGTAGCAGGGCGCTGAACACCGGCGCGTTGGCGAAGAACTCCACGATGCCCAGGAAGGAGATCGCCAGCAGATACACCTTGGTTGGCAGCCCTCGACTTGCCTCGTTGGTCTTCTCGAGCTCCTCGGTCACTTCCTGCCGATGGATGGCGGTCTTGGCCTTCAGGCGGCAGAGATCGTTCGTGAACCGCTCGAACCGGTCGATCTCGAGCGACGCGCTTCCGAGGTTGCCCGCGATTTCGCGCTCGACGTCCGCTACCTGCTGGTTCAGCCTTCGGCGCTCCTGCGATTGCCAGCGCTGGAAGAAGGCCTTGCAGCGCTGCCTGAGCTCGCGCTCGGTCTCGCTGCCTCTCGAGTTGCTGGGGTCGGGAAGGCCCGACGCCGCATCCTCTCTCGCGACCTGAATGGCCGCCTCGCGAAGACGCTCGATCCCCCCTTGGAGAGGATCGTAAACCTGAGCCGATCCATACCCGTTGGCCGACGGCCCGACCGCCTCCAGCGCCGCAGCACCCTTTCCGTTGCCCGAGTCGGCGGGCTCGACATCCGTCTGCTCGAGCCACCTCGGGCGTTGACCAACGGCTCTAGTCGACATGTGCCTCGGTCTCCTCGTTGTCTGCCTGCGGGTCGGACGTATCCAGGAAGTACGCCCCGCACGCTAGCTTGAGCATCGGCGTCGCGAGCGACGCCTCGACCTCCAGGTACTGCGCCAGGTCACAGACCTGGTTGACGATGTCCCGCGGATGGCAGGCGCGGGCGTAAATGCCGTGCGGTTCGTAGTAGTTCTCGTAGATGTAGGCGACCGCCTCACTCCGGTAAGGAATGCCTCGCGCCACGCAGCACCGCTCGAAGATCTCCTCGTACTGCTCCCGAGTCGGATCGCCGATGAGGATCTTGTAGCGGATGCGGCGCAGGAAAGCCTCTTCCACGAGCTCCGACGGGTCCAGGTTCGTGGAGAAGATCAGCAGGCACTCGAACGGCACAGGCAGCTTCGGCCCCATCGGCAGCGTGAGGAAATCCACGTTCTTCTCGAGCGGCAGCATCCAGCGGTTGAGAAGATCTCTCGGTCGCACCCTTTGACGGCCGAAGTCGTCGATGATGAAGACGCCACCGTTTGCCTTCACCTGAGGCGGGGCGCGGAAGACGCCGCTTTGGGCGTCGAACTGCAGCTCGAGCTGATCCAGCGTAAGCTCGCCTCCTACCATCACGACGGGACGTTGCACACGGATGAACCGTGGGTCGTGCCCCTTCGCGGGCTTCAGCCAGGCGTCCCCGGCGCTCTGCTCCTCGTCGAACACGGGCCGGTGATGCAGGGGATCGAACATGGAGATGATCTGGCCCTCCACCTCGATCGCGAACGGCACATAGATCGCGCCCCCCATCATGTCGGCGATCGCCTCGGCTATGGTCGTCTTGCCGTTGCCCGCAAAGCCATACAAGAACAGGGACTTGCCCGAGTTTACCGCCGGGCCGAGGCTGTCCATTAGCTCCTGATCCAGGACCATGTGCTTGAAGCCTTCACGAACCATCTCGCGACTCACGCGCGCGTCCTGGACCTTCTGGTTGTCCACGACCGCCCAGTACTGGCCGAGTGGAACGGGAGCGGGGCCGACGTAGCGGCTCGAGGGCAGGATCTCGCGCACGCGGCTCCGGCCTTCGCCAGTCAGATCGAAGGAGTAGCCGCGGCGTCCGACGCCTTGCGTGGAGCGCACCTCCACGAACCGTCTCTGCTGAAGGTTCAGCAGCTCGTCGTCGAGGATGTGGAAGGGTAGCCTGATGAACTCCTCCAGCTGGGCCCCGGTTCGGGCTCCCTGCTGATTCAGCGTGCGCAGGAGGAGATCCGAGAGGGCAGCGGACGTGAGCGCCGTGTCCTCGAGAGATTCTGGGACCGGTGGAGCGGCGTCGGGCCCTTCCCCGGAACGGGATGGCGCCCCACGTATAGCCGCGGGCTGAGCCGTCCGCCGCAACCCGGTCGTATCCTTCTCGTCAGCCGTCTCGGCCGATCGCGTCTCGGTGGCTTCGGCCAGACTCGTGGGTCTGTTCATTTTACCTTCGTGAAGAGGTCGACGATGTGGAAGACGGCGGGGCCGAGGATCACGACGAACATCGCCGGGAAGATGAACAGGACGAGCGGGAAGATCATCTTGATCGTGGTCTTCGCCGCCGCCTCCTCGGCCCGCTGCCTACGCGCGGTTCGAAGGTTGTCGGCCTGAACGCGCAATGCCTGCGCGATCGAGGTCCCGAATCGGTCGGTCTGGATGAGCATTGCCACCAACTGGCGCAGATCGGTCACGTTGGTCCGCTCGCCCATGTTCCGCAGGGCTTCGTCACGCGGCGTTCCGGCCCGGATCTCGAGGTTGGTGATCTGGAGCTCCTCGCTCATCGGACCGCTGAGGCTCTCCATCTCCTCCGAGACGCGAATAAGCGCCTGGTTGAGACCGAGACCCGCTTCCACGCAGATCACCATGAGATCGAGGGTGTCGGGCAGCGCCTTCTGGATGATATTGTGCCGCCTCTTGATCTTCCGAGAGAGGATCACCCGCGGCAGCATCCAACCGGCCGCTGCCGCCATGATCGGTCCCAGCACCACCCGCCCCCCCGCGACGCCCGCGAGGGGCCAGCTCACGAGGACGAGGGCGAAGAGTCCCGCTGCCAGCAGCACCCGGCTCCCGAGGTACATGTACAGCGCGCCGGGCTTTCGGTAGCCCGCGTGCAGGAGCCGGGCCCTCATGTCGCGCTCGTTCTTGATCTGCCCCATGCGCTTGCCCATGGCCTCGACCAGGGCGGCGAGTCGCTCTCGCTTCTCCTGCCGGCGGCGGCGCTCCGACAGGTCGCGCTGGCGGCCGCCGGCCTGGAGGGAAGCGATCCTTCGGTCGACGGCGGCGGGCCGCGACGGGGCGAAGCTCGCGACTGCGAGCACGATCAGCGACACGGAGGCCGCGGACAGGACCATCACGAAGTAGATCATTAGATATCGATGTCGATGATTTTACGGATGCTCAGATAGCCCAGGATCTGCAGCACGGCCGCGAAGCCGAGCGCGAACCTGCCCATCGACTCCTCGAACAGGACGCTCATGTACTCGGGGCTGACGGTGTAGATGATCACCCCCATGACGATCGGCAGAACCGCGAGGAGGTAGCCGGTCATCCGGCCCTGCGCGGTGTAGACCTTGAGCTGCCTCCGGATCTTGAACCGCTCGCGAATCGTGTAGGAGATATTGTCGAGGATCTCGGCCAGGCTGCCCCCCGATTCACGCTGGATCAGGACGGCCGTCACGAAGATCCGTGTGTCCACCAGCGGGATGCGGTCGGCCATCGCCATCAGCGAGTCACGCAGCGGCAGGCCGAACTTCTGCTCCTCGAATACCTGCCGAAACTCCGTGGAGACCGGATCGGCGAGCTCCTCGGCGATCACCTCCAGCCCGCTGTTCAGGGCATGGCCGGCGCGGATCGAACGGCCGAGCAGATCGATGGCCTCGGGGAAGTGCTTCTCGAAGGCGCTTACGCGCCGCGTGCGCCGCTTGCGGACGTAGGCGTAGGGCAGATAGGCTCCCGCCGCCGCTATACCCAGAGGCGCGAGGGGAATCGGTACCAGGATCATGCCGATGATGCCGAAAACGGCGGCGATGCCGACGGTCACGAGGAGGTACGTACCGACGCTCCACGACATGTCGGCCTGCTCGAGCAGGTGCGCGATGTCTCGCCGCTGGGGCAGGATCGCCACGACCGCCTGCAGCCACCGGGGATCGTCCCCATTCTCGCCGCGGAGTAGAGCCAGCGAGATCTCTCTCGATCCGCTGGAACCGAGCGTCCCCTCCGAGAGGTGCTTGATCTGATCCGCGACGGCCCGTCGCCTCTTCCACTCCTGTAACGCCTCCCAGAGGAGAGCCAACGTTACGACGGAGAGCGAGACGGCGATGAAGCCGAAGATCGCTCCTGACCAGTTGCCGGGCTCGTTCATGCGCCACCTCGCACGGCGGTGAGTCTGGGATCGATCTCGGAGAAGAGCGTGCCGGCCAGGTCGATCCCGTACTGCTGCAGGCGATCGGCGCAGCGCGGCCGAATGCCGGTTGCCCGGAACCTGCCCGAGACGTTTCCGTCCGCGTCCATGCCTTCGCGCTCGAAGACGAAGAGGTCCTGCATCGTGATCACCTCACCCTCCATCCCGACGATCTCCGAGATGTTCACGATCTTCCGGGTCCCGTCGGCGAGCCTGGCGACCTGAACGACGATGTCGATAGCGCTCGCGATCTGCTGCCGCATCCCCTTCTCGGGAAGTCTCAAACCGGCCATCGAGATCATCGTCTCGAGGCGGCTGAGAGCGTCCCGCGGGCTGTTGGCGTGCAGCGTCGTCAGCGACCCGTCGTGGCCCGTGTTCATCGCCTGGAGCATGTCCACGGCTTCCGCCCCTCTCACCTCGCCCACGATGATCCTGTCGGGCCGCATGCGGAGGGAGTTGATCACGAGCTGCCGCTGCGGGACCTCGCCGATCCCCTCGATGTTGGGCGGCCTCGTCTCGAGCCTGACGACGTGCGGCTGCCGAAGCTGGAGCTCGGCGGAATCCTCGATCGTGACGATCCGCTCGCGGGTCGGGATGAAGCTTGAAAGGACGTTGAGGAAGGTCGTCTTACC
>JARRMU010000102.1:0-8473 GCA_037385645.1 Gemmatimonadales bacterium | reverse complement strand
AAATTTGGATGAGCATGACCGATGTGGCAAGGGGGGGTGGCAGACGTCGCCGTCGCCTGCCTGCGCGCCTAGCTCGAACCCCGTCTGCTCGCCAGCATGAGCCCGCTGGCCGCCGCAAGCAGGAGCAGCGGAAGAAACAGCGGCAGCTCGAAGATCCCCAGGGAGGCGAGAACGAACAACGCCACGGCGGTAACGCCGGAGAGGATGCCGGCGCCGCGAAGCCAGCGGGTCTCACGATCGGATGAGTCGCTCATGCGCGTTCCGGCTGTAGCGGCCTCGGCGGTTCGTTGCCCCTTCGAATCCTACGGGCAACCTCGTAACGATCGATGACGTCGTCCACCCCCACTGGCGATCGAGGCCGAGTCTCTTCTAGGCCGCCTCGTAGGCCGGAGCCAGAACCTCGGCCGCGAACGTCTCGAAGGACGTCGGCGTGGTGTTGGCGGCCGAACGGCCCTCGAGCGACCTGACTCGTCCGTCGTTGAACGCCTGGGCCATCTCCGTGTAGAGCGCGGCGATATTCGCCGGGATCCCCATCTGAGTGAGCGAGGCTCTGAATTCCTCGTACGGGAACTGCACGTAGGTCAGGTCCGGCTTCCCGATCGCATTCCCGATGATCTCGGTCGCTTCGGTCATCGTCATGTCTCGCGGCCCCAGAAGCTCCCGTACGACGAAGCCCGAGAAGTCTCGCTTCGCAAGCGCTTCCGCCGCGGCCGCAGCGATGTCCCGCGTGGCGATCGCCGGCAGTGCCGTGTCCGGAGCCACCGCCCCACCGTTGATCCCCTGATGCTTGATCAGGCCCAACGTCTCGAAATGGTTCTCGAAGAAGAAGCCAGGGCGCAACGAGAGCACGTCGACTCCCTCCAGTGGACGGAGCCGCTCCTCCTGCCGGTGAAGGCCGGCGATCGGTCCTGTCCCCGCAGGCTGATCGGCCCCGACGCTGCTCAGAAAGACGACGTGGCCGACGCCGCTGTCCTTGATCGCGCCAACGATCGCCTCGCCGACCCGGTCTTGAAACGCGAGGTAGTCCTCGGCCTGCAGGTTCGGGGGAAGCAGGGTGTAGATCGCGTCGGCGCCACCGAAAGCGCCCGTCAGGTAGTCCGCGTCGGTGGCTTCGCCCACCGCCGGCTCGGCACCCTTCGCCACCAAGCCGGCGAGCCGGTCCGCCGATCGACCCAGCGCCCGCACTCCAAGGCCCTCTTCCAGCAGTCGCTCGCTCACGATCCGTCCCGTGTGTCCCGTGGCACCCATCACTGCGATCACTGCCGCCTCCTTATGCTTACAGGTCGTCTACTCCGGTCTCGCTTCCCTCGGTTCGAGTACGAGCGTCCCCTCCCGGCGCGCCGCCAGCAGTCGGCGCACGGCAGCCACCGCCTCGAACAACAGCCACAGCTCGAGCACAAAGATAGCGCTGCCGACGACGAGAAGGAGCGTCTGGCTCTCGCTTCGATACCTGATGAGGTTGAGAACCATCGCCCAGGTCGTCATCACGAGCACGAAGCTCATCGGCACGACCGTCACCCAGGCCGGGCGACGGAGCCTCAGTAGGAAGAGGCTCACGATGAGGAGCGTCAGGCCCGCCAGCAGCTGATTCGTAGTCCCGAACAGAGGCCAGATGCGCATTCCGCCCGCTCCCCGGTCCAGGCCCAGCGCGAGGAGAGCGGAGCTGCCCACCGCCACCAGGGTAGCCAACCAACGATTCTGAAGCACCTTCACGCGGTATTGCACGCCCAGCTCGCCGATGATGTAGCGCTGGAGCCGCACGCTCGTGTCCAGGCTGGTGGCCGCGAAGCTGATCACGATCACCGCCGCGAAGATCGTGGCCACGGCGTGCGGGATGCCCAGGCCCTCGGCGAGCACGCCCACCCCGTTCACGAACGCCGTCGTCGCGCCGGCCGAGGCGCTGGCCCAGGAGCCGTAGTGCTCGTGCCAGCCATCGAGCCCCACGAAGAGGGCGAAGCCGGCGGTCGTCGCGATGATGGAGGTGACCGCCAGGGTCCCCTCCCCGAGGGCCCCGCCATAGCCCACGTACCGGGCGTCCGTCTGCTTGTTCAGCTGCTTGGAGGACGTGCCGGACCCCACCAGGCCGTGGAATCCGCTGATCGCCCCGCAGGCGATCGTGATGAACAGAAGAGGCAGCCAGTTCGGCGCATCGGCCGGTAGGCTGAGGTTGATGGCGGGAGCGACGACGCGCGGATGGGTGACGAACACGGCGGCGCCGATCAGCGCCAGCGCGACGAAGAGCTGATGACCGTTCACGTAGTCCCGGGGCTGCAGCAGCAGCCAAACCGGGAGGACGCTGGCGACGTACGTGTAGATGAACAACACCACGATCCAGCCGACGCGCAGGCCATCCGCCCGGGCCGCCTCTGCCGCTATGGCCATCTCGCCGCCGGCCGCCTGAACCTGGGCCTCGGTGGGACCGAAGCCGATCATGTCGGGAAGCTCGAACGGCACGTACTGCCCGAACCAGATGAGGGCATAGAGGATGAGCAGGGCGGCGATCGAGGGCAGCAGTATGCCCGCGCCGGTCCGGTAGATCAGGAATCCGACCACAAGAGCCACCGCTAGCGAGCCCCAGACCGGAAGTACCGCACCCGGGTTGCTCATGAACAGGTTGGCGATGATCACGGCGAAGACCGCGTTGACCATCAACAGCAGGAAGAAGATCACGAACAGGAAGAGTACCCGGGCCCGATCCCCGACGATCGACTGAGTGAGCGTTCCGATGGAGTTGCCCTTGTGCCGCGTGGAGATCCACAAGGCGGCGAAGTCGTGCACGGCTCCGGCGAACACGGTACCCAGCACGACCCATAGAAACGCGGGCAGCCAACCCCAGATCACCGCGATCGCCGGGCCGACTATCGGCGCCGCACCTGCCACCGAGGTGAAGTGGTGGCCGAACAACACGTGCTTGTTGGTCGGCACGAAGTCGACGCCGTCCTCGAACTGGTGGGCTGGCGTCACGAAGTCGGGATCCAGCTGGTAGATCCGCCGGGCGATGTAGCGAGAGTAGACGAGGTAGCCGGTCAGAAAGGCCGAGACGCCGACGACGAGCAGAACGATGGCGCTCACGCCGGACCCTCCGCGCAGCCGGTCTTCATCTCATCTGATATCTCATGTAGCATGCCGTAAGCACCCCATATCTTTTTACCTAGATTGCGAAGCGCATCCGTACCCACGGGATCTTCTTCCCGCATCGACACGCGCCACAGCGGCCAGCTACCCAGCTGCTCCTGGATCTGCGCCAGGTAGCCCGCCTCCCTCGCCTTCCGGCGCACCACCAAGTCGCCGGAAAGCCCATCCGGGAGAAGCTGGTTGACCACGATTCCCCCCACCGGGATGCCGTGCTTGCCGAGCGCTCGTACCGCCCTTGCCGTCTCCCATATCGGGAGGCGCTCCGCCAGCACGACGAAGACGAACGCCGTCTGACCGGCATCGACAAGCACTCCCCGGGCCCTGAGGAAGCGCGCGCGGCGCTCCTCGAGCGCCTGCAGGACGGGGTCGTCACTCGACGCCGCCTCCTGGGCCGCGGCCCCGGCCACGTTCCTCCACATCCGGCCGGCGACGTCCAGCTTGCGGCGGCGGCTGATCAAACCGGAAATCCAGGCGGACATCTGCTCAGGCAGCGAGAGAAGCTGTAGCGTCTGACCGGTGGGCGCCGTGTCGAAGACTACTCGATCGTACTCCCTGCCCTCCTCCTCGAGAATCCGTGTGAAGCGCTCGAACACCGCCGCTTCCATCGCCCCGGGCGACGCGCGGGCGATATCGATTTGCCGCTCGACCTCGTCCACCAGGCGTGGAGCTACCGACTCGGCGATCCGCCGTTTGACGTCGGCTATGTAACGATCCGCCTCGCGCTCCGGGTCGAGCTCCATCGCCCAGCAGTCCGCGACCACTGGCCTCGGCTCGGGACCCAAATCGGCCCCGAGGATATCGCTGGTGGAGTGCGCCGGATCGGTCGACACCAGCAGCGTACGCAGCCGCTGATCGGCCAGGGTCAGCGCCGTGGCGGCAGCCAGTGTCGTCTTTCCGACCCCACCCTTCCCGCCGAAGAACAGGAACCGCCGGCTCAGCAACAGCGGAATCCCCCCTCCGGGGCCGTCTCCATCCCCATGCGGAGGTGCCACTCGTGGAAGCTCTCGATGAGCTCGGGATAGAGCTCCAGCAGGTAGAACTGAGTTGGGCTGGGGACGCCGAGAAGATCCGAGAAGCCGGCGAGCAGGAAGAGGTCTCGCTGCCGCAGGTACTCACGGTGGATCTCCGCCCGGTAGGGCGCGATGTACATCCCCTCGTAGATCTCGCGCGCGGCGCGCAGTCGGCGCCGAAGGGCTCCCAACAAGCGACGCGGAGAGCTCGATCCTTCTCCCGGCTCCCCGTTCATGGCTGCTCCCGCCGGCGAAGGGCGCCAGCCTCGGTCAGACGATCCCGCACCATTCACGCAGCCACCGCCGTCATGCCCGTCAATCGGGCGCTCTCGTCCCACAGCTCCTGCGCCAGCTCCCGATCGTAGGCCTGATCGGCCGCCTTCGACTCCTTCTCGACATGAAAGTACCGCCCGTCCACATCGGCCGCCGCACAGTCTACGACCAAACGGCAAACGGCCTTGCCGCCCGTCGAGGGTCGGTTCATCAAGGGCTTGAAGGCCCGCATCATCAGGCTCAACGGGTCGAGGTTCTGATGCCAGATCCGGGTGGAGAGGACACCGGGGTGCAGAGCGGCCGCCGCGAGGCCGGCATGGCCCGTTCTGCGCGAGAGCTCGAAGGCGAACAGCACGTTGGCAAGCTTGGAGTCCGCGTACGCTTTGAACCCGCTGAACGGCACTCGGCCTCTCAGGATGTCCTCCACAGAGGCCCGTTTCAAATCGCCGCCTCGGTGACCATCGGAGCTGACGCTGATCACCAGCCCACCAGCTTCGACGAATTGCTGCACGAGGAGATTCGTGAGGAGGAAATGTCCCAGATGGTTGACAGCCATGGTCATCTCGAATCCGTCTTCGGACACCTGGCGACGGGCCCGGTAGACACCGGCGTTGTTGACGAGCACATCGATCGGACCGACACGATCTCGAAGCCGGGCGGCGAGATCCCGCACCGACCTCAGCGATGAGAGGTCGGCCAACTCGAGCTGTACGTTCGAGACCGAGCTCCGTCGTCGAACCGCCTCGAGCGCCGCGCGGCCCCGCTCCTCCGTTCGGCAGACCATGACGACCGAGGCACCGGCGGCGGCCAGAAGCTCGGCGGTAGACCGTCCGACCCCCGAGTTCGCTCCCGTCACGACGACCCGCAGACCGGACGCATCCTTCATCCGCGACACGACTCGGACGCCTCGTTGCCATTCGCGGCCGCCGCAGCTTCCTGCAGGAGCGCCGCGGTCTCATCATCGACCGTCGAGGGCGGCACCTCCCGGGAATCCAACTGCAGCCGAGAGGGCAGACCTCTGGGATCCGAGCGCATCAATCGCCCATAGATAACGAGCGCCGCCAGGTAGGTCGCGGCCGGACTCGGATGGAAGGCGTCCGGACCGTACAGAGCGAGATCCGGATTCCGGCACCAGGCCTCGCGCCAGGCATCGCCGACCGGAAACAGCAAGCCGTCCGCGGCATCGGCAGCCATTGTGTAGGACTCGCTCACGCCTTCGAAGTCGTTTCGTCGCGCGTGGGTCGGCCAGACCATGTAGAGGCCGACGCGAGCTCCCGCATCCCGGGCCTCCTGCGCGAATCGGCCCGAGTACTCGAGCAGTGATGGTCGACCTTCCGTCGCGGACGGTCCCTGCTGCAACACGATCACATCCCACTCGCCCGTTCTTATCGCCGCGCGGGCGATACCGCCGCGCCAGTGGTCTTCCAATCCGAACCCCGGTTGAGAGAGCGACGCCACGCGCACCCGCTCCAAGCCGCCGGACCGCAGAAGTGACTCCAACATCGCCGGCAGATCGTTCCAGATCGTCAGGCTGTTGCCCACGAAGAGCACGGAGATCTCACTTGCTGTCTCCTGTCCCGAGATCGGAGCCCGGGACGCCTCTCCCGCGACGGCGACGGTAAGGGCGACGAGAAGCGTTCGCGAGGACCTCCGGCCTGGCAAACCGACCCTACCCTTCCAGTTTCTCCTCGACAACCGCCGTCACGGCTCCCGCCAGCTCGGCACTCTCCGCGAGCAACGCCTGGACAGCACCTCGCATCTTCCTCGAGAAGCTTTCGTCCCCCGTCTCCGAAAGGTTGATCCGGACGTTGTAGGCGGCGGAGCGGGCGCTGGCGTCGGCCAGGAGCGCCGCTGTGCCGACATCGCTGATCATCTGCGGGCTGGCCAGCGGCGCGACCTCGGCGCATAACCTGAGCACTTCTACGCAAAGCTCGACATTGGCCAGCGGGACTCGCGTCGCCGCCTTATAGCCTTCGCGCAGGGCGCTCGCCCGTACCTTCCGCTCTTCCTCGGTGTCCTTCGCCATCCGCATAGCCTCGATCACGGAGTCGAAGGCGCGCGTATCGTCGTCCACGCCGCGGACGAGCGCGTCCTTGAGCTCCTGCCCCCGCTCGGCGATCGAGGACAGCGTGTCGTAATGCCCGTCGAACTCGGCCAAAGGAACCGAGAGGTTGGCCACCATGGCGGTCAGTGCGCCGCCCAGTGCGCCGCCCAGCGCCGCCACCGAGCCTCCGCCTGGAGCCGGGGTGTCGCGCGACACTTCGTCCACGAAGTCGAACGTCGAGCGAAGGACGAGTGGGCCCTCCAGCTTCGGCAGTCCCAGCACGCGCTCCTCTACGTCGAAGTCCGACACCTCCCGCAGGCCCATCGATTGGACCGCGGTCTCCATGAGATCCGGCGCCGGGAGACCCGTGGAGCGTCTCATCCCTCGCAGATAGTGGTGGGCCGCCCATTTCATCGCCTCGTACGGGATCACCCCGACGATCTCGGAACCGGTGATCACGATCCCCCGCCTCCGTGCCTCCTCCCGCGCGGCCTCCAGGACCTCGTGCGGCGGGCTCACCTTGTAATTGGTGAGGTTGAGGCTGATCTGGGCGCGGTTGTACTCCTCAATCACCCAGCCGAGTCCCTTCACGAACGGGAATCTTCCGTCCTTGAACACCGGTCCGCTCGGGCTCTCCGGATCGATCGGGATCGAGGCGTACCGCTCCGAGAGATCTCCGCCGTGGGCCTCGGCGTAGTGCTCGGAAAGCTCCTCGAAAGAGCCACCGGTGACGTCGCAGTTGCCACAGGGGTAGGTGCCATCCTCCGGGAATCGTACCACGTCTCCCTTGTAGTAGAACGGATCGACGTTGCCGCTCCGCTTCCAGCGGCCGCGCTCCCGCAGCTCGTAGGCGATATCGGTGGCGTAGCGACGATCCGTGGTGTTCAAGTTGATGTTGTAGGCGATGAGAAACTCGCGCGCTCCCACGGCGGTGGCACCGACCGCGGGATTGAAGTCGGTTGGTCCGTAGTCCGGCGCCCAGTCGGGATCCGCCAGCTTCGCCTCCAGCCCTTCGTATTCGCCGGCGCGCACGTTCGCCAGGTTGCGACGCTCCGGTTTCGTGGCCGCCTGTTCGTATAGATAGACCGGGATTCCGAGCTCCACACCGACTCGCCGGCCCACCTCGCGGGCGATGGCTGCGCACTCCTCCATCGTGACGCCCGAGACGGGAACGAAGGGAACGACGTCGGTGGCGCCAAAGCGAGGGTGCGCACCGTGGTGCTCGCGCATATCGATCAGTTCGGAGGCGCGCTTCACCGCCCGAAACGCTGCCTCGCCGATCATCCCGGGCGGGCCGATGAACGTGACCACGGTGCGGTTCGTGTCCGAGCCCGGGTCGACATCGAGCAGCGTGATTCCGGAGACGCTCTCGACGGCATCGGCAATCTGCTTGATGAGCGCTTCGTCCCGCCCCTCGGAGAAGTTGGGCACGCACTCGACGATACGTTCCACCTGACCATTCCTTTTTGCATCGTTGTGGGCCGCAGCGGGCCGAGCCTGCCGGGTGTGTCGACCGGGCTTGCCACGGGAGTCATCATGCACCAGAGGCGGGCGAGAGACAAACCTTTCGTGCCTTGCCCGCGGGCGCTGCGAGCGTATCATCCTCTCGCCACACACCGCACCCGAACGGACTCGGTCACGATGAGCCTGTACAGAGATGCCATAGCCGTCCACCTGGCACGGCGACTCGGCCTGCTGCCCGTGCTTCCCATCCTGCTCCTCTTCCCGGTTGCCCTCGGGGCGCAAGAGCCCGAGGTGGAAAGAGGCCTCTCTGACACCGTCGGAGAGGTCGTCGATTCCCTGCCCGCCGACACGGTTGCGGTCGACACGACCGAGGTACGGATCGAACAGGCTGTGGCCGATCTCGAGAGGCTGGACCTGCTCGTCGACAGCATCGTGGCGCTGGACAATCGGACGCGTACGGCCAGCCGGGACGAGCGGCAGCTCGCCACTGTCCTCGGCAACCAGATGATCGACGAGGCACAAGCCATCGAGGACGACCTGCTACGGC
>JARRMU010000101.1:0-10634 GCA_037385645.1 Gemmatimonadales bacterium | reverse complement strand
GCAGAGTCACCGCCACGCTCCTGATCTCGTCCTCCCGCTAAGTACAGTTGCGCAGGAGGCGCACCTGCCGAGCTACCGTAGGAGAGACTGCTGCTCATCAACCCGCAGTCGACAGACCCGGCGCCGTGGGCAGCCCGTTTGAGGGGAGATTCCGGACAGGACGTCACGAGAGGTTCCGGGCAGATCCTCGCACGGCTTCAATCATAGCTTGGAAGGACCGATTGTCGGAGAAACTCTAGACCCGCGGCCAGCAAGGTTGGGCGAGCGTAACCAGAGATCTCGCATGAGCACGAAATGAGGATTGCCCGACGTTCCTCGCTGGAGGCGCTCCTGACGGCGCTTCCCGAGGAGGGCTCTCCCGGTCTCTCCCTCGAGGACGGCGACAGTGTTGCCGTGATCGGCGGCGGACCGGCCGGTTCGTTCTTCAGCTACTTCCTCCTCGGCATGGCGGAGGCCGTGGACCTGACGGTTACCGTCGACATCTACGAGCCCCGGCACTTCGAGCATTCGGGTCCGGCGGGGTGCAACCACTGCGGCGGGATCATCTCCGAGTCGCTCGTACAGATACTGGCGGCCGAGGGCATCAACCTGCCGCCCAGCGTCGTTCAGCGTGGCATAGAGTCCTACGTCGTGCACATGGACGAGGGCAGCGTTCGGATCGAGAGTCCGGTGCTCGAACAGCGGATCGCCTCCGTCTTCCGGGGCAACGGCCCTCGTGGAGGAGGCGACATGCCGTGGGACAGCTTCGACGGATATCTCTTGGAGATGGCCGTCGATCGCGGCGCGCGGCTCGAGCGGAAGCTCGTAAGCGGCCTCGAATGGGTGAATGGCTTCCCGCAGCTCCGGCACGCCGGGGAAGAGGGCTCCAGGTACGACCTGGTGGCGCTGGCAGTGGGCGTGAACAGTAACCTCTCGCGCCTGGTTCGAGGCTCGGACCCTGATTCCGCAACGCGGACGACGAGGACTTACATCTGCGAGTTCCAGACGGATCAGCGGACGATCCGGGAGACGCTCGGCAGCTCGATGCACGTCTTTCTGTCCGAAATTCCCAGGCTGGAGTTCGCGGCGCTCATCCCCAAGGGAGAGTACGTGACCCTCGTGGTCCTGGGCGATGACATTGACCAATCGTTGATTTCGGCGTTCCTCGCCTCGCCGGGAGTGCGGCGTTGCATGCCGGAGCACGCCCTGCCGACCGCCTGCAACTGCGCTCCCCTCATCAACGTCAGGGGCCCCCGGAGACCATACGCCGATCGGCTGATGCTCATTGGCGATTGCGGCGTCACCCGCTTGTACAAGGACGGGATCGGGGCGGCGTACAGAACGGCGAAAGCAGCGGCCGAGACAGCGGTCTTCCACGGTGTCTCGGCCGAGGCCTTCGAACACAACTACTGGCCGGCCTGCAAGACGATCGAGAAGGACAACGCGATCGGCAAGTTCATGTTCGGCTTCACGCGCAGGTTCAAGGTGTTCGCCTTCTGGCGGCGCGGGGTTCTTCGCATGACCGCCCGCGAGCAGCGGAAGGAGGGACCCAGACGCATGAGTGCCGTACTGTGGAACCTGTTCACGGGCAGTGCCAGCTATCGCGAGATCCTGATGAACACGCTTCATCCCGCCTTCGTGGCGGGCATGCTCTGGAACCTGACCCTCGGCATCCGGCCGCGGAGAAAAGGCTACAGGAAGACCGGAGGAGCAAATGCGAAGGGCCGCGCTGGGCAAGTCGTGGGCTGACGGCGAGGCGATCGTGCGTCAGGGTGAGGTCGGCAACTCCATGTACGTCGTCCAGGCCGGAGAGGTCGAGGTGCTGCGGGAGACGGAGGATGGAGAGCTGCGTCTGGCGGTCCTCGGTGCAGGCGACTTCTTTGGCGAGATGTCGATCTTCGAGCGCGAGGTTCGATCCGCGACCGTGCGAGCCCGCGGAGAGGCTCGGGTACTGACCGTGGACAAGCGAACGCTTCTCAAGCGGATCAAGGAGGATCCGTTCCTGGCTGTCAGCATCCTGCAGACCATGTCGAATCGCATTAGAGAGATCAATGCCGAGTTGGTGCGCGCCCGGGCGTCCGCGGCGGCATCCACCCCCACAAAGAATCCGGAGCTCGAAACCCGATGAAGAAGGTCCTGGAGTACTCGCGCCTGCAGAGAGCACACTGTCCTCCGCCGCAGGCGTTTCGGCCGATTCAGCGGATCGGAGGACACACCGGCTGGTACTTCGCCAACTGGCTTTGGAGGACCCGCGGCTTCATGGATCGATGCATCGGGGGCGTGGGCTTCCGTCTTGATCAGCGCGGTCCGGAGCAGTTGCAGGCGGGAGACATCGTGGATTTCTGGCGCGTAGAAGCCTTCGAGCGGGACCGTCGGCTCCGTCTGGTCGCCGAGGCGAAAATGCCGGGAAGAGGCTGGCTGCAATTCGAGGTCGAGGCGGAAGGCTCGGGTTCGCTGGTGCGGCTCCTCGCCCTGTTCGAGCCGGCCGGGCTGTTGGGCTATGCATACTGGTACGCTCTCTTTCCGGTTCACTGGGTGATGTTTCGCGGCATGCTCAGAGCGCTCGTTCGCGAGATGGGGACATGCGGCGAGGCGGGATCGGCCGCCGTCGCCTCGGCGGGCGAAATAGAGCGGGACTCCGTGGTGGCATCCTGAGGTGACGGGCGTGACCGAAAACCCCCCATCGGTGTTCAGGCCGAGCCAGCGGGAAAAGCCTGCGCCTTGCCAGGCCAGCTGCCCGAACTGCGGCGACATCCGCGGTTGGATCGGCGTGATAGCCCAACGCTCCAAGACCGGCGTCGGCCGCGAGGATGCCTACGCCCGCGCCTGGCGGATGATCACCGACGTCAACCCGTTCCCTGCTGTGCTGGGGCGCATCTGCCCCCATCCCTGCGAGAGCGGATGCAACCGCTCCGAAAAGGACGGCGCCGTGGCGATCAACGCCTTGGAGCGCTTCTTGGGGGACTGGGCGATCGCCGCTAGCCTCCCTCTGGAAGAGCTCGAGGTCGTTCCGAAGCCGGAGAGCATCGGAGCGATCGGCGCCGGCCCCGCCGGCCTCTCGTTCGCCTACCAGATGGCTCGCCGTGGATATCCGGTGACGGTATACGACGAGCATGACGAGGCAGGCGGCATGCTGCGCCACGGCATCCCCGACTACAGGCTGCCGCCCCAGATCCTGGATCGGGAGATCCAGCGCATTCTAGACCTCGGTGTCGCTCTGGAACTGAACACCCGAGTCGGCCGGGACGTGACGATCGACCAGCTACGCGAGCGGCACGAGGTCCTCTTCCTCGGTGTCGGTGCCCAGAAGAGCCTCCCGCTGGATATCCCCGGGGCCGCGGGTCCCGGCACGTGGACCGGCGTGGAGTATTTGGCCCGAGTCAACCGTGGCGAACGCGTAGATCTCGGTCAGCGCGTGGTCGTTGTGGGCGGTGGAGACACCGCCGTTGACGCCGCTCGCACCGCCCGCCGCGCTGGCTCCGATGTCACGATCGTCTATCGACGCTCGAGGGAGGAGATGCCCGCCGATGCCGGCGAGGTCGAGGATGCTCTTGCAGAAGGGGTCCGGATCCGGTTTCTGACCTCGCCGATAGAGATCAAGCGCAGCGACGGCCGCATCGTCGGGCTCGTGGCTCTGCGAAACGAGCTGGGAGAATCCGACGGCTCGGGCCGTCGTCGCCCGCTCCCGATCACCGGCTCCGAGCACGCCCTCCCGGCAGATGCCCTCGTAGCGGCCGTGTCTCAGGAGCCGGACTGGCGGGGCCTGGAGGCGTTTCACGGCCAAGGCCGATGGCTGGTGTCGAACGAGATCGGCCGAATCGACGATGACGTGTGGGCGGGTGGAGATGTGCTGGGCCTCGGGATCGCGGGGATGGCGATCTTTCACGGTCGACGGGCCGCCGAGAAGGTACACGCGGATCTTCGTGGTCGCGATCCTAGCGCCACACCTCGCGGCGCCCCGGCGGAGCTGGCTCGGAGCTCCCCGACCATCGACGGCGAGCGAGGGACGGACGATTCGGGCCCGCGGGCCCCGATCGCCGCGGCCAAGCTCCGTATGGACCTGTACGCGCCACGTCCGCCTGCCGAACCGGAGCATCTTCCGGTGGAGGCGGCGCTCGCCGACCCGGGTGCGGAAGTCAGCCTCCGACTCACCGAGGAGGAGTTCCTGGCGGAGGTCGAACGCTGCCTCTCCTGCGGAAAGTGCTTTGGTTGCGAGCATTGCTTCATGTACTGCACGCCGCTCTGCTTCAGTCGCGTGGAAGAGCCGGAGCCGGGATCCTACTTTGCCCTTGCTCTGGAGCGTTGCGAGGAGTGCGGTAAGTGCGTCGAGATCTGCCCGTCCGGCTTCCTGGAGCTTCCCTGACGCCGCTCAGATGACGAGCAGAACGAGACCGACCAGCACCAGACCGTGAGCGAGCTGATCCAGTCCCAGGACCGACCAGAAGGAGCCGTGGGCCGGGTCTCCCCAACGGGGGAAGCGCCGCATGAGGCGACCGCGGCCGAGGTCGAGCGCGAAATGGCTCGCTAGTTCCAGCGCCGCGGCGAGCCCGATGAGCCCGAGCCCCGGAGCGGCGACGAGGGCAACGGCGACGGCGACGAGTCCGGAATGTACGGCCGCGTGCGCCGCGATCGGGCCCAGCGGCGTCCCTACCGCTTTCGCTCGCAGCATGCTCGCGGTGGAGAGCGCCGTAAAGTCTCCCAGAAAGTGGCCGATCAGCAGGAACACGAGCAGCCAGACCGCTTCGCCCGTCAAACCGGCCTCACGTCGTCAACTCCAGCTCGAGGATCGCCGCATTCGGATGCACGTCCTCGAGGAAGTGATGGCGCACCTCCGGATCCTCGATCCTGTCGGCCTTCGTCCTGATCGTCTCCTGCGCTTCCTCGAACATGGCCGCGGCCTCGCGGTTCCGGCCGGCTGCCGCCAACACCTTTCCCCGAGCGTAAAGAACGACCTCTTCAGGTCCCTGAATGCTGCCGTGCTTGTAGAGCTTCGCAAGCGCCTCCGCGGACATCCGGTCGGCCGAGCTCGAATCCCCCTCATCCAGCGCTATCTCTGCCAGACGCGCAAGGGCCAGGATATCCACGTGCACGAGGCCAGTTCGAGCTGCCAGCTCTCTCGCACGCTTCGCGCAGTCGGCCGCTTCCTCTCCCTCCGAGATCCCCGCCAGCGCCAGCCAGATCCTTGCTTCCAGCGCGACTCTACCTATCTCCGTCGCCTTCTCGAGAGCACTCATCAAGTATCGTATCGCTTCGGTCACCCGGCCCATGGCGGCCAGCACGACGCCGAGAGTCATCTCGGCGGTGGAGAGCGACGCGCGCGACCCTAGGTCGTGAGCCAGCTCCAGTCCACGTCGTGCCGCTGCCTCGGCCTCCTCGTAGCAACCCAGCCACCTGAGTGCGGTGGCCCGGTGCGCCAGCAACCGAACCTGCATGTGGCGGTGGCCCAATCGCGTGCAGAGGTTCGCCACTCGGTCGAAGTACTCGAGAGCCCGGCAGAAGTCGTCCAGATCCACCTCGACAAGGCCCAGTCTGTCCAGAATCTCGGCCTCGCCGAGCAGGTCCCCGGCCTCCCGCTGGATCGGGAGCGATGCCTCGTAGTGTTCCCTCGCGCGCGCGTGATCCCCCCACAGATGGGCGATGCGACCCAGGAGAGAGTAGGCGTCAGCCTCGCGCGAGCGCGCTTCGAGATCTCTGAATCGGTCGAGCGCCGCCTCGCCTGCCAGCTTTGCCTCCGCCAGCTCGCCTGCCGATAGAAGGTATGCCGCGCGTCGGTACTCCACCTCCGCCTCCAGCCTCTCGTCGGCGCTGGAACGAGCCGCCCTCTCGATCTCACGTATCGCTGCCAACCGGGCCTTCGGGTCTCCCATCTCCGCGGCGAGCTCTTCGGCCAGGCAGAGCAGCTCCGTGCGCTCGTCACGCTTCGTCGCCACACTCAGCGACCGATCCAGCATCTCGCGGGCGTCCAGCAACGCGCCCCGGCTCCTGGCCTCCTCGGCCCCGCGCTTCAGATACGGGATCGCCCGCTCCGGGGTGGTCGAGCGCTCGTAATGAGAGGCGACGAGACCGCCCGCGTCGAAGTCTGTCTCGGAAAGATGCTGCTCGAGCCAACTGGCGACGGATCCGTGCAACTCGGCTCGAAGGCCTCTCAGCAAGCCGTCGTACGCCACCTGCTGCAGCAAGCGGTGCTCGAAGGCGTACTCGCGATCCCCGGCCACGAGCGAGCGCGGCTGGGCCCTGACCATCGCGCTCTCGACCAGTTCGTGGAGCTCGCCATCGACGGAATCCAGGACGAGCGCGTCCTGGAGGACGCCCGACCAGAAGCGCCGGCCCACGATGGCGGCGTACTGGAGCACCCGCCGCGTGGAGGCCCCAAGTCCGTCGATACGCGTGCTCAGGAGGCTCTCCACGGTGTCCGGCACGGGGATGTCGCGGAGGTCCGCGGCAGCGCGCCACCTCCCCTCGTCCTCCTTGATGACACCTTTCGCCGCCATCGACTTCAGCATCTCCTCGATGAACAACGGGTTCCCCTCGGTGCGGTCCACGATGAGACGGGTGAAGGGTTCGGGGAGATCGTGCTCGCCGAGCACGGCGTCGATGAGAGCCAAGGACTGCGCCGGATTGAACCTTGCCAATGCGATCCTGTTCTCGATTGCCTCGAACAGGCGGCCGAGAAGCTTCTCCTCCGGGAGGGGGAGCCGCGCGACGAGCACGAACAGGACGGGAGCATCCGACTGAAGGGAAGGAAGCCTCGTTAGGAAGTCCAGCGTGGCATGGTCAGCCCACTGGAGGTCCTCGAGAACCAGCACCGTCGGTTCGTTCGTGCCGGCGCGAAGTGCGCTCTCGACGGACTCCGAGATCCGGACTTCCAACTCCTTTCCGCCGTAACCTTCCAGCTCCCGCAGCTCCGAGGCGGGATTGCCGAGCGCCACGGCCAGAGCGGCGACCCCCTCGCGAGGCCACCCTGCTCCAGTATTCTTCGCGATCGCGGCGGCAGCTTCGAGCGGCTCAAGTTCCGGCGAGATGTCGTACACGTCCCGGAGCAATTCCGCCAGCGGCTCCCACGGCGCGCTTCGCGCGTTCGGGTAGCTGCGGCCGCGCGCGAACTCCTCGGGACTCAGCTCCTCTGGTGTCCGGAACTCCTCGATCAGCCGGGTCTTGCCGATGCCCGGCGCGCCCGAGACGAGGCAACAGGAGAATTGGCCGGCTTTGGCGCATGCCCAGCTTGTCCGCAGGCTCTCGAGTTGGATCTCGCGTCCGATAAAGCGCGTGTCCCGTCCGCGGAAGCCTCTGGATCTACCGCGCTCCGGACGCAGACCGATCACGCTCCGTGCTCGGACAGGCTCCTGCTTTCCCTTCACCACCAGCGAGCGTTCGTCCCCGAACTCGAACAGATGGCTCGTCTGCTCGTGGGTGGAAGCGCCGACAAGGATCTCGCCCGGCTCGCAGGCGCTCTGAAGTCGGGCCGCGACGTTCACCGCGTCGCCGACGGCGGTGTAGTTGTGGGCACCACCTCCGGTGAAGACGCCGGTGACGACCGAGCCCGTGTTGACGCCGACCTTCAACTGTAGCGGCGATGTCGAGCCACGAGGCAGGGCACGATCGTCGGTGGCTTCCAGGCTCTCCCAGATCGCGGCCGCCGCGTCGCTCTCCGCCCACTGATGCAGCGCGTCGCGCATGTCGAGCGCGGCCTGTACCGCGCGCTCCTCTTCGTTCTCGTAGGCGATCGGGGCGCCGAAGAGCGCCATCACGCAGTCCCCCATGAACTTATCGACGAAGCCGCCCCAGCGGGTGACGCAATCGCAGAGGGGGTTCAGGCAGCCGGCGATGAGCGAGCGGACCTGCTCCGGATCCAACTGTTCGGTGAGCGTAGTGAAGCCGGAAAGATCAGCGAACAGCACCGTGATGATACGGCGTTCCGCGTCCGTCGTCGCTCCGATCCTGTTTCCGCATTCGGCGCAGAAGTTGGCGCTGGCGGGCGCTTCGGTCGCGCAACGCGCGCAGGCTACCGATAAGGAATGCTGCCGCTCCACGTTTTGCTCCACTCGGGCGCTGGCGTCGCTGCACCTCGGATCGACCTCGTTCCGGGCGCTGGAAGGCAATGCTGGAGAAAAAGCTAGCGTTCCGCGCCCGGAGTGTCGTGCGGGGAAAGACCCGTATCCCCGTGTAGGGAGAACTCGCCGCCGGATGCCATGGCACGGCGGCCACGCTTGGCACGTCCCGATCTCGCCATTGTACCGCCGAACGGCCGTCCGGAGGCTGTCGATGTGGTCATGCAAGGTGTTGTGATAGATAGTGTTACTGTGCGGCAGTCGATTGGCTGTACTCGGGTATGGAGCCGCTAAGAAAGTTTGGCCCGGTTCGCGGCATCCTACCAAAGCGTCGCGGTCAACGGTACGGGTTGACGCGAGTGGATGCTCGAGTACAGCCAGTCATAGGACTGGAATGCGAGAGGCTCAGTAGCCGTCGAGTTCCTGTTCGCGCTTCCCATCGTCCTGTTTCTCTTTTTCGGCATCTTCGAGCTCGGACGGCATTACTACACACGTCTAACCCTCCGGCATGCCGTTGCGGAGGCAGCGAGGTTTGCTGTTACCGGCCAGACGCTCGACGACCCCAGCACCGGCAACCCGCTGACGCGCGCCGAGTCGATCCAGCTGGTCATTCAGCGAAGCGCTCAGAATCTGGGCGTAGACGTGGCGCAGATCGTGATCATTCCCGCCGACGGCGGAGCTCCGGAAGAGGTCGTGCAGGTGGGAGTGCAGTACACGTACGACTTCTGGTTCCAGCCCATGGGCGACCTCCTCTCCCCACTCGAGGATATTGTCGTCACCACCGCGATGAGAAATGAGCCTGCGTTCTAGCCGGCGGGCGATGAGCCCTCGAAGTGCAGGGCGTCCGGAGCGCGCTCCGCGGCGCGGGCTCCGCGAGCTGGCGCTCGAGTTCCGGAACCGTGACGAAGGCGCAGAGCTCGTCGAGCTCGTGATCGTCCTGCCCTTCCTCCTGATCATGAGTTTCGGGATTCTGGAGCTCGGTAATGCTCTGGACAAAGCTCATGGGATGTCGACGCTCAGTCGGGAGGGGGCCAACATCGCCGTCCGCGGCACCGCGCTGGACACCGTGGCCGCGGTCACGATGGCCAATGGGATGTCGATCGGACTGGACGCGCGCGGCGGGACGATCGTGTCGAGGATCCTGGTGGAAGGGGGTGTTCCGACCCTCAAGGAGCAGGTCGCCACGTCCGGATACGACGGGCTGAGCCGCGTCGGCCAAGTGGATTCGACCGTCTCCCAGTACGTCGGGGCCGGACTAGTCGACGGCCAGCAGCTGTTCGCCGTCGAAGTATTCTACGATCATCAGAAAGTGACCCCGCTATCCAGAATCCTGGGGCCGATCATTCCGGACACGATGTACGATGTATCGGTCTTCTGAGTAGGTCGGCACGGGCAGCCCTTCCTTCAGGCAGCTGGGCCGCGACCTTCCGGTACGTCTGGCCCGGTAGTTGGTGCGGTCCTGGATCATTCCCACTCGGTGCTTTTGCCAACGGTAACTTCCTGCAATCGGTCTGAAAAAAATGACGACCGGCGGCGTCCGGTCCCGTTCGCGCTGGGGACGCCACTCGCGAGTCGGAGTTGTCCAACTGGGCCCGGAGACGGTCAATCGCAGTCTAGGGAGTCGAAGCGCCTGACGAAGGTGACGGGCTTCGCGCTGAGCGGGATCGAGATGGCGGCCACCGGAGCCGTAGACGTCTGGGTCGTCACACAGCTCGATCCAGGCGAGGTCTCGGTCACGACCGCGTAGAGGCGCTCCCGATCCTCGAACACCGCCCCGATCGTGATGGCGAAGCCGCCCGTGGCACGCCTGCCCAGGGCGGCGACCAGAACGATCCTTCGGCCGAAATCCACCGACGGGGCGTCCTCGGCAGGCCCTACACCCTCCGTTGCCGAAGCCCATAGATCTGCCCATTCAGCGCGGGTTCTCACGACCATGTGTGCCTCGTTCCACAGGTTGCTGGTCGGCATCTGAACCAGTGACGCGAAAGGCACCGAGACTGCGGTGGGAGGGATTGTGCGGCGTGATCCTCGGCCGTGGCCTCGAGATCCCGACGTGTAGATGAGCGGTCGCTCACGGGCGTCGTCGATCGAGGCGAGACGCCAAGAGCACAGACCGACGGTCGGGCATGGATCGATCGCGGTTTGCTCGCTCATGTGCACCGAGCCAAGAGGTTGAGAACATCTGCCTCACACGCTCCGGCATGGAGATAGCATAGAGGTTGGAGCATCTGCAAGCATGCGCGATGACGTCCGCTTCGCGGGGAGAAGCGAGGCATCGTAAGCGAAGGAGCTGTAGAATGTTGCGCAAGCGGGCCTTTTTGCTCTCTGCTTCGATTCTGATCGGCCTCTGGTCCGGTTGTTCTGACGACGCGGGCCCCACCGGTCCCGAGACCCCACCGTCGACGCAGGAGGCCGCAACTCCCGCGGCAGGTCCGGAGGCAGCCGCACGGTCGAAGGATGCCGGGCAGGCACGCAAGGACTCGGTGGTCCCGGATCAGTACATCATCATTCTTGCCTCCGACGTCGTGGACGCCGCGGGAGCGACACAGCGGCTCGTCGGCGAGCACGACCATCTTCATTGCCAAGCTGGCCACGGTCAAAGCGGCA
>JARRMU010000100.1:0-12833 GCA_037385645.1 Gemmatimonadales bacterium | reverse complement strand
GGTAGCGGATATCCACGTATCGTCGTCCACTTCCGCTCGACCGACGAAAGGCGATGGCGGCAGCGCTCGGCAACCCGCTGAGTAGCGGACGGCGGAAATGGGGCTCGATCAGGGCGAACCGGTTGCCTGCCGACACGAAGGCCTGACCGCCGGGTCGGAGAACGCGAAGAGCCTCCGCGAAAAGGCGCCCGTGATCACCGACATGCTCGTACACGTGGTTCATCATCACGAAGTCGAGGGCCTGATCGGCGATCGGGAGCCGGAGGATGTCCCCTCGGACCATGCCTCGGCGCTCGACGACCATGTGTTCTGTTAACTCTATACCGATAATAGGCTTAGAAAATGTGTTTTCCAGTACATTCTTGATGATGCCCGTTCCGGACCCGAGGTCGGCGATTCGCTCGGCCGCCGCCAGCTCCTCCCGACAAAGCTCCGCGATCACGCGTGCCTTCCTGCGTCGCCCCGCAAGGTAGGCGGTGCCACGCAATCTTTCCTCGTACCAGTCGCTGGCACGCTCCCCGCGGGTCTCCGCGGCCCGATCCACACTCACGACCTTCGTTCGCGTGCGCGCGCCCGCGCCTTCAGGCCCGAGTGATATACGGTCTCGAGCTCCTCCGTGACACGCTCGAGCGAAAAACGCTGCTCGACGATGGCACGCCCACGTCGAGCGATGCGGCGCGCCCGCTCCGGATCAGCCGCGACCTCTAAGATGGCCTCCGCCAGAGCCTTCGGGTTCCCAGGCGGAGCCAGCCAGCCCGTTTCCCCGGGCCGGACGATGTCAGGGATGCCTCCGACGTCGGATCCGATCACCGGTCGCTCGAAGCTCAGGGCCTCGAGGAGCACGACGCCCAGGCCTTCCGTGTCTCCCTTCGCGTCGATCACCGCCGGCAGCACGAAGATATCGCTCGCCTCGTAGCATCGGCGAAGATCGGGCTCCGAGACGTGCCCCGAGAACCGCACGTCCCGCTCGACTCCCGCTCTCTTCGCCGCCTCCTGGATCGTGTCCTTCCACTCGCCTTCCCCGACGATGGTCAGCTCCACCGATCGGGTCTCGCGAACGAGAGCGAGCGCCTCGACCAGATACTCGACGCCCTTCCGCTGAACCAGACGCCCGACGAACAGCAAACGCAGAGGTCCAGGGCCGCTCAGCGCAGGGCGCCCTTCCCCACCGGTTCCAGCAAGGCCGGCTGCGAACGGGATCACGTGCGCGTCGCGGCCGGCCAGTGCCCGCAGCCTGTCGGCGGTGGGGGACGAGATCGCGGTAACGGCATCGGCGGTCCGAGCGCTCCAGGTCAGCAACGGGAGGAGCCAGCGGGCGCGGCGCTCTACCCAGCTGATCTCGACGCTGTAGAAGGTGCAGATGAGGGCGGCCCGACCCGCCGAGGTGAAGCGTGCGGCGGCACCGAACAGGGCGTGAGGCACCGGCCAATGTACGTGCACGACGTCCGGATGCCGCCGGCCCGAACGGGAGGCAGCCCACAAGCCGCCGGCCATGTACGAGGGCAGGAGGGCCGCGTAGGCCGGCGATCGGTTCAGGCGATCCGGCACGGTCTCGTCGTGGGTCAGGGTCTCCAGCGATCGAGGCGCGTAGCGAAAGCGCTCCACCGGTACCCCGCCGATGCGCTGCGACCCGAGCCCCCGGTAGGACGGCGCCAGCACGGAAGCGTCCATTCCGCGCGCCCGCTGCGCGGAGACGAGCGCCGAAAGCCATGGGGTGATCACGTCCCCCTCGTGCCGCTGAAAAGCCGTGACGATGTGGAGGATTCGGAGTCTCTCCGATCGTTGCGGGTCATCCATGTCAGTCCGCCGCGACCGGGTCGGGATCGAATCTGAGCACGAACGTCGCGGGTTCCCCACCCTCGTAGACGATGTCGAACATCGGCAGGTTGTCGCGGAGCGCCGGGATCAGGTAGCGCGAGGTCGTACCGCTGATCGCGTCCACCACGACATAGTCCGCTCGGATCCGCCGCAGCGCGTTCAGCACCACCCGCGTATCCGTCGAGTACGGGTAGATGTCGCCGCGCCGCCCGGAGATCCAGAAGAAGATCCGCGGCTTACGGCTGACCGCGATCGCGTCGGGTGCCGTATTGGCGGCCGCCCATTCGGCGGCGGCGTAGAAGCTGGCAAACGCTGGTGGGTCGCATGGAGCGCCAACCCTAACTGCCGCCAGGCAGCGGACGCTGCCCGGAGTTCGGGTGGCCGCGCTGATGACCGCTCCGATTCCGACGGCGGCGGCGAGGGCTCCCATCGCCAGGGCGGGGATCCGGGCGCCCTCCCTTACCCCGGCGAGCCAATGCCCGACCTCCGAGGCGCCGGAGGCGGCATAGGCGAGAAGCAGAGGCAGAAGCGGCAAGAGAAACCGCTGGTCCGTCCAGACACGCGGCCAGAGAGCAAGCATGAGGAGGTAGAGCGCCGTGAAGAGCTCCGCCGGGCCCAGCCGACTCGTCGAGCGCCGAACCCATCCCCAGAAGGCCAGGCCCGCTACGATCAGCCCGACGGCCGTCAGCACGGCCCCGCCACCCGGGGCGGCGCCCCAACCTCCGGCGAGCGCCCGGGGCAGGATTTCGGACACGTAGCTCCAGACGTTCTCGATCCCGCGGATCGCGAGATCTGCGGGGCCCGCGGACCCGGCCGCAGGGTCGTACGGGTTCCTCAGCAGCATCTCCCGCAGATATGTCGGTTGCGAGACCTCGGCACCCTGGGTGGCGGAAGCCCACCGCTGGTATAACCACCAGCCCCCTGCCGATGCCGAGGCGACCGCCGCCGCCAGCGCCAACTTCCGTGGCCGCCGCTCGAGCGCGAAGAAGAGTACAGCCGCTGCAAGGAGCGGGAGCCCGGCGGTGCGGGTCAGGAAGGCGCCTCCCGCGGCGGCGAGGCCCAGGAGCAAAACAGGGGGGACTCTGCGCTGCTCCTGTTCTCCCGTCGATTCCTGCGCCGCCCGCTCGAGCTCCAGCAGGGCCGCCACCACGAGGACGACGAACAGAGCCTCCGAGAGAACGTAGTGCGAGTACTCCAGCAAGACGGGAGAGAGGGCGAGCAAACCGGCCGCGAGGACGGCTGCGCTACGCCCGACCAGCCGATCGGCCAACCGGTAGGTGAGCCACACCGCAAGGGTCGTCAGGGCGAGGGACGTGAGCTTGAGTAGCTGAAGCGACCCGAGCGGAGTGAACACGGCCAGGAGCAGCGGATAGAGCGGCGGATACTTCGTGTGGAGTGGCCCGAGGGGGAGGTAGATATCTCGATAGCCCTGCCCGGAAGACAGGGCCTCGCCGAGGATCATGTATCCGGCGTTGTCTCCTCCGGGAAAGAGGGTCGGGTCGTAGAGAAGGAGGCCCAGGACCGTGTGCAGGCCCGCGAGAGCGAGGCCGATCCGTGAGTCCGTGCTCAGCCTACCGGCCGAGCTCACTTCCGCATGTCCCGTCTCAGCGCCTCCATCTCAGCCCTCAGGCCGGCGATCAGCTCGGCGAGGAAACCGAGCACGAAGAGTCCGAGACCCACGAGCACGAGAAGCAGCACGAGGGTGAGCAAGGGCCGGTAGCCCTGGCCCAGCACAAACCGGAGGTAGATGGCGATGGCACCGGTGATCGCACCGAGCCCCAGCAGCGCAATGCCGGTCATCCCAAAAAAGAGCAGCGGCTTGCGGCCGAAGACGAGCTGAAACCAGACAGCGATGAGATCCAGTGTGCCGATGACGATCCGGCGCCTGCCACCGTATTTCGTGACGCCTTGTCGTCTCGGATGAAGCTCGACATCTATCTCCCGCAACCGGAAGCCGCGGTCGTGAGCGAGCACGACCAGATAACGATGCCAATCAGCCCGCAGCTCCAGCTCGTCGATGACGCTCCTGCGGAACGCTTTCATGGAGTTCAGATCGTGCACGGGAACCCGGAAGATCAGACGCGAAAGCCAGTTGTAGACGCCCGATACGAAGCGCTTCTCGTACCGTCCGACCTTGCGGCCGGTAACCAGGTCCGAGCCTTCGTCGAGGGCCCGGACGAATCGCACGATCTCATGAGGCGTGTGCTGGAGGTCCGCGTCGAACAGAACCAGGTACTCGCCGCTGGAGGCTTCCGCACCGGTCAGCAACGCGTCCGTCTTCCCACGGTTCGCGCGGTGTCCGCCTCGTTGAAGGCGGGCACGATTACCGAGGTTTTCTTCTCCGTCTGAGGCTGTCTCACACCCGCTTGCGCATGCGTGCGGAAAGGATACCTAGCTGATCCCGGTATTTGGCCACCGTCCGGCGCGCGATCTGTACACCCTCGCTCTTGAGGATATCCACGATCGCCTGGTCCGTCAGCGGTCGCCTCGGGTCTTCCTCATCTACAAGCTTCTTGATTCGGGCCCTGATCCCTCGGGCCGAAACGTCCTCGCCGTAGTCCGTCGACAGGCCGCTCGAGAAGAAGAACTTGAGTGGATAGACGCCGCGGGGCGTTTGCACGTACTTCCCGTTGGTCACCCGCGAGACGGTGGACTCATGCATGTCGATGTGCTCGGCCACCTCTCGCAGCGTCAGCGGCTTCAGGTACTCGACTCCCTTCTCGAAGAACTCGCGCTGCCGGTCGACGATGAAGTTCATGACCTTGAGCATCGTCTGGCGGCGCTGCTCGATCGCCTGGATCATCCACTGGGCGCTGTTCAGCTTCTTGGCGATGAACGTCTTGTTGTCGCCCGTGAATTGGTTCTTGTCTCGGGCCACCTCGCGGTAGGACCGCGAGAGCTTGAGGCGAGGGAGGGATGTGTCGTTGTGGAAGACGTAGTACTGGTCGTCGATCTTCTCGACGACAAGGTCCGGGATGACGTAGTCATCTCCCGCCTCGGCATGCTTGAGGCCTGGCTTGGGATCCAGCTTCGCGATCTCGTCGGCCGCTTTTTGGACCGCCTGGGGCGAGATCCCATGCTCCTTGGAAAGCTCGCTCCAGCGGTGGTTCACAAGCTCGTCGAAATGGTCGCGGACGATGCGGAACGCGAGGCTGTCGATCTCCTCCCGATCACGCAGCTGCAACAACAGGCACTCGCGCAGGTCCCGGGCGCCGACGCCGCTGGGCTCGAACAGCTGGATCATCGCGAGCAGCCGCTCGGCCTCCTCGATCGTGAACGGCGGGATCCGTTCTTCTTCGTCCGCCTCGGACTCGGAGAGATAGCTGTTGAGTGACTCGACAACCTCTTCCAGAGAGCAGGAGAGGAAGCCTTCTCGGTCGATATTGCCGATGATCTCCTCGCCGAGAAGCAGATCCCGCTCATCCAGGGGGAGGAGCTGGAGCTGGTCCCTCAGGAAGTCCCACAAGTCGCGCGCGCTGGCGGGAGTCGGCCTGTAGAACTCGCGATCCTCGTACTCGGCGCGGCGACCGCCGACATCGAAGCCGTTCAGAAGGATCTCTTCCCAGTCGATCTCGTCGTCGGCTTCTTCGGTGGCTTCCTCCTCTTCCTCCAGCTCCTCTTCAGCTGGCTCGGTTAGATCGAGGAACGGGTTGTTCTCAAGCTCCTGTTTCAGGTGTTGTTGAAGGTCCAGGAGCGGCATGTACAGGAGATCCATCGCCTGGTAGAGGCGAGGATTGACCTTCATCTCCTGTCGCAGGCGCGGTAGCTGGCTCAGACCTACTCGTGGATCGACCATAGTCTCCCAGTGGCGCCAAAAGCGCTCTTTTGGGTTGCTGTTCCCGGCCCGAAACGCCGGTCGGATCCGCCGCAACTGCCGCTCTGTGCAAGAAAATATGGCATTGCGCACGCCGCGGCACGTCCCTTGCTGCGCCGGGGGCGAACAAGCGCAATTCGGGTGCCGGATCGGGCGGTTTCGGAGCAATGAGGGCAGGTTCGAAGGTATCGGGCCGGTACGACGCCGCTAAAGGCGAAAGTCCTGACCCAGGTACATCTGTCTCGCCTTCGGATCGTTGACGAGCCGCTCGGCCGATCCTTCGATATGGATCTGGCCGTTGAACATGATGTAGGCGCGGTCGGTGATCGAGAGCGTCTCCCTCACGTTGTGATCGGTGATCAGCACGCCGAGGCCCCTCGCACGCAGCTCCGCGACGATGCGCTGAATGTCATCGACCGCGATCGGATCCACCCCCGCGAACGGCTCGTCGAGGAGCATGAACTTGGGGTTGGTGACCAACGCCCTGGTGATCTCCAGGCGTCGCCGCTCGCCGCCAGACAGAGCGTAGGCCTGCTGATCCCGCAGATGGGTGAGGCCGAGCTCGTCCAGTAGCTGCTCCAGCCGTCGCTCCGTCTCCTCCGGGGTGAGATCGAGTGTCTCCAGGATCGCCAACACGTTGTCACGAACGGAGAGCCGGCGAAACACGGAAGGTTCCTGCGATAGGTAGCCGATCCCGTCCCGCGCCCTACGGTACATCGGGACCGAGGTGATGTCGCGCTCGTCGAGAAAGACCTTGCCCTCATCGGCGGAGAGAAGGCCCACGATCATGTAGAACGTGGTCGTCTTCCCCGCCCCGTTCGGGCCCAACAAGCCCACGATTTCTCCCTGCTCGAGACGAAGGTCGACGGCATCCACGACGCGACGCCGCTTGAACGCCTTGACGAGACCCTCGGCGCTCAGGACGCTGGCCCCTGCCACGCGCTGGGCCGCTCGGAGGTCGGCCGCTGGCGCGCCCTCCGGTGCCGCTACGTCTGGCGTCGGAGGTCGGACCGCGACGTCCCGTTCCCTCACTCGCACACGCGGCCGGGTCGTCACCGTCACGTCCGCGGCAGGGGTGACGTAGAGTGCGGGCCGGAAAGGTGGTGGTTCGGCGACCGTTGATGCGCCAGGTCTCTCGGGATCGAGCGGAGCGAAGGGACCGAAGGGGAAGGTCACGCGTCAGCACCTTCGGACGGAACGGCCGGGACGGAATCCGTCGGGACGGCCGGCACCGAGTCAGCGACCGCGGGCGAGACGGAATCCGGCTGGGCCGGCGGGAGCGTGTCCGCCGTGGCGGACGGGATGGAGTCAGTCTGCGTGGCCGGGACAGTGCTCGGATCAGTCTCGAGCTCAGGGTCGACCACACCAGCGCCTGGGGCACCCGGCTCAAGGTAGACGCCAATCGCCCGCACGGCGCTCACGCGCCGGGCCTTCCCCTCCCGGAACTTCACGTCGATCTGCTCGCCGATGAGGTAGTTGCGCGAGGGCGGCCCGCTCGGGTCGGACTCACCTTCCACCTGATAGAGCGAGCGTGCATCGCCGATGGCCAGCAGCCGCTCGATCGTTTGCTTACCGGTTGAATCCTCGGGCGACGCCGGGGGCTCCTCCACGCCGGCTAGACCAGGTGCGCCGGCGTCCTCCAGGCCAGGTGGCCCGGTGCCCTCCTCGGCGAAGATGATGATCAGGGTATCGCCGATCACCCAGTTTCCCCCACCCGTCGTTCGGGCCGGCTCCCCGAGCGACAGATCGGGGGCCTCGACCTCGACCGCGCTGCCCTGCCCGACTGCAACAATGGAATCGAGTCGGCCGGCCGTCGCGCCGATGCGGAGCGAGTCCGCTCCCAGTACGTATGAGGCGGACGTCGCGAGGGAGCGCCCGGATCCGAACGCCCACACCTGGTCGAGCTCGCTCGCGACGAGTCGAGCCCGGATCTCTTCGGAGAGGATCTCGAACTCCTCCCCGAGCGCTCGGCCCGACCCCAGCGCTCGCACTTCCTTTAGCTCATCCTCCGTGAAGCTGAGACGGATGCTGTCGCCCTCGAGCTCGATGTCCGCCTGTCGGGCGAATGCGTTCCCGTACAGGACGCCGTTGCCGGCATCCATGTCGAAGAACGCGCTGTCGGCTTCGGCATAGACGTCCGATCGCTCGATCACGACGTCTCCCCATGCCCAGGCGAGGCGCTCGCCGAACATGTCGACCCGGTCGGCGTCGACATCGACGGGCTTCCCCTCCTTGCCCGGCTCGGGGAGAAGGATCATGTGCGGGCGGCCGGTCGCCGTGGTCCGCTCGGCGATACCGGATACGGCGCGGAGGAACGTGACGTGCGGGCCGCGAAGGGTGGATCCGGACGCGAGCCGTGTGAGGACGACCTCCTGCCGCGCGATCATGCGATCGTCGTCCTCGAAGAAGTCGAGGCGGTCGGAGTTCATCGTCCGGATCGTATCGCGATAGCGGACGGAGCCGAACATCTCGACGCGGCGGTCGATGTCGTACCGGACCGCGCTGTCGGCAGTCATCGTCGCCGTGCCGCACGTCCAGCGCATCCCTCCCCACACATGCGTGATGTAGGCGTCGGACTCCTCGCTTATCCGAAGGCTGACGCTTTCGGTCCGGCCTGTCGGCTGCATGACCAGCGTGCAGCCCTGGGTTGTCGCCTGTGCACCTGCCGGGCCAGAGCAGAGAGTTAGAGCGAGCGTCAGTAGCGGAGGAAGCCTGACCCAGTTCACGGCGTTCCACTCCGGCGCGGCGACACCGCAGACGGTCGCGTGACACGTACGGTGTCGAGCCCGGGATCGGAGACGAAGCCCTGGCCTCGGATCGTGTTCGAGCCCCGGTAGAACGTGAAGTCGACATCGCTGCTCAGCTGGTTCGACCCGGCGAGGTACTCGAGCGTCTCCGTTTCGAGCCTCTCGGACTGTTCACGATCCACGACGACGACCCGGCCCATCGCTTCCATATCCTCGGTCTGCAGGTTCACGACGCCCTCTTTGGCGGTGAGGACCGAGATCTCTTCACCGACGTCCCCGAAGAAGTGGACCCGCACCCCTCGGAATCGAACCAGCGACTCCTCGTTCAGGAAAAAGGCGGTATCGGCCAACAGTTGGGCTCTGAGCATCCCGTCCGAGGTGAGGATGTGGCGAACGTCGATCGCCACCTGCTCGGCTCCGAGCTCCAACAGCTCGGCTCCGGCCACCGCAGCGGCATCGTCTCCGCCGCAGGCGGCGAGGCTGCCGGCCAACAGGCCGGCCAGCGCGCGCCCGAAGAGGCTGGAGCTGCGGCGCTTGAACTCGCCGGAAGAGATGCACGACGGGCCTGACGATAGATAGGGCAACGACGGGAGGTCAGCGAGCCGCGCCGACCGCCTCCTCAGATGCGTCGACTTCCGGCCGCGTCGCCTCCGCTTCGCCTTGATGTTGTCGCTGTCGCGTTCGTTGGTCGGCCGCCGCCACGAAGGCGGTGAACAAGGGGTGGGGCGACATCGGCCGAGAGCGAAGCTCGGGGTGGAACTGTGTGGCGAGGAAGAACGGATGGTCCGGCAGCTCTACGATCTCTACAAGGCCGCCGTCGGGTGAGAGCCCGCTGAACCGCATCCCTTTTTGGCCCAGATCGTCGCGGTACTCGTTGTTGACTTCGTAGCGGTGGCGGTGTCGCTCGGAGACCTCGGGGGCGTCATACAGCGTACGAGCGACTGAGCCTTCCTGGAGCCGACATGGGTAAGCTCCTAGCCGCATCGTGCCCCCCATCTCCGTCACGTTGTATTGCGCGTCCATCAGCGAGATGACCGGGTCCGCCGTCTCGCGGTTGAACTCGTGGGAGTGCGACTCCTCGAGACCGCAGACATTTCGCGCGAACTCGATGATCGCGCACTGCAGACCGAGGCAGATGCCGAGGAACGGGATGCCGCTCTCTCTCGCATACCGAACCGCGTCCACCATACCCTCCGTCCCTCGCACGCCGAAGCCTCCGGGGATGAGCACTCCGCCGTACCCATCCAGGAAACGCGGTCCCCGATCCTCGAGCTCCTCGGAGGAAACCCAGTCGATCTCAACCCCTACGTCGTTCGCGATTCCACCGTGCACGAGCGCTTCCGCGATCGACTTGTAAGCGTCGACCAGCGCCGTATACTTGCCTACGACCGCGATTCGAACCCTGCCCCGCTGCGGCCGCTTGATGCGGTCCACCATCGCTATCCAGTCTGAGAGATCCGGCGCGGGGGTCTCGAGACCGAGCAGATCGAGAATATGGTCATCCAGATGTTGCTCTCGGTAACGGAGGGGCACCTCGTAGATCGTCTCCACGTCGCGTGACTCGATGACATGCCCCACATCCACGTTGCAGAACCGCGCTATCTTCCGCCGGATCTCGTCGGTGAGCGGAAGCTCCGTACGGCAGATCAGGATGTCGGGCTGGATTCCCGTCTCCATGAGCTCGCGGACGGAGTGCTGGGTCGGCTTGGTCTTCAGCTCGCCGGCGGCCGCGAGGTGCGGGATGAGCGTGAGGTGAACGAAGAGCGTGTTCTCCTTCCCTACATCCTGCCGGAACTGCCGGAGCGCCTCGAGAAATGGAAGTGATTCGATATCGCCGACCGTTCCGCCGATCTCCGTGATGATGACATCGTGATTGGGAGCCAGACGGCGGAGGTAGGCTTTTATCTGGTCGGTGACATGCGGGATGACCTGAACGGTCGACCCGAGGAAATCACCGCGGCGCTCCTTGGTAATGATGTCCTGGTAGATGCGGCCCGTCGTCACGTTGTTGGACTGGGAGAGCGATTCCCCGACGAACCGCTCGTAGTGGCCAAGATCGAGGTCGGTCTCGGCGCCGTCGTCCGTGACGTATACCTCCCCGTGCTGGAATGGCGACATCGTGCCGGGATCAACGTTGATATACGGGTCGAACTTCTGGATCGTCACGGCGACTCCGCGCTCGACAAGCAGTCGGCCGATTGAAGCCGCGGCAATGCCTTTGCCGAGCGAGGATACGACTCCTCCGGTTACGAAGATGTATCGTGTCGACGATGCATCAGACATGGACGCATTCCTCTCCAGGTTGTGCGGGTGACGTGCGTAATACCGGGGAATGGAAACGGCGTGCCGCCGGCTCACGCGCTTCCCGACCAGGGAGTGCCAGCGGGTCGAGAGTTGTCGAGAATGACGCGGGCTTGCGACCCTGGTGTGGAGGGCTCGAAATCGGCATGAAAGCTAGCTGACGCACGTCAGACCTAGGTGTCTCACGCGCGGGAAGTTAAGGGCGCCCGCCCGGCTCTGTCAAAAACGGCAGGGGGCGGCCAAGAGGGGGCCAGCGGGATCGCCGGTCGGCGAGCCGCCCACCCTTATGGAACGACGATGCCACCCTTTCGATCGCCAACCAGCACGAGCTCTGCGACCACCCGACCGCTCTTCGGATCGACCGCCACACCCGCTTCGGCGAAGAAGACGCGAAGCCCGAAAATCAAGTTGGAGTGGAAGGTCGGTGACTCCCCCTCCGCCCAGGCGGAACCGGCTCTGATGTGCGTCACGAAGTTGACGGCCGCGGACTCGGAGGCCCAGGGCAGCAGAGGCACGAAATACGAGACGCCTCCGAACAGGAGCCGGGGCCCACGGAACTCGACCGCCTCGAAGGTGGGTAGTGTTCCAACGCCACCGAAAGCCGACCAGCGTTGCTCCGGAAGGGTGCCCGCCAGATCGCCTCGTCCCTGGACGAAGATCTTTACCTCCTGGCCGGCGACCGTCGGCCGATCCCAGCGAGCCCGCAGGTCGGCCATGAAGAAGCCGAGATTCCCAGCCGAGTCCAGGTCCGCGGCACCCCCCTCCAAGAGCAGTCGCGCGTTCACGCCCGGTTCCCCGTGCGGGGTACGCTGCGTGAGCGAGAAGATGCCCGAGTAGATGTCACCCGGATCGATCGCCGGATTGGGCTGCACCGAGTCGTTGGGAAAGACCACGAAGTAGTCTCTTGCCGGTATGCTGTCCGAGCTCTCGAACTGGGCGATGAAGGATGGCGCCAGGCCGGGACCCGGTGTTCGCTCGACGGTCAACGCCGCTCGATCCGCCCGGTAGTAGTTTCGGACGTCCTCGCCGGCGAAGAAGTAGCTGAGCGTGTTGATCAGCGTGCCCCAAATCCACCCTTCGTTGTTTCGTGTGGCTCTCTCCAGCTCCCAGCCGAACTGCAGCTTCGAGCTCGGATACCAGAACTGCCGGACGGTTCCCTCGAACTCGGCGGGTCCTGTTGTGAACCTCCCGTCGAAGGAGAGGTCGGGACGCCAGGCCCATCCCGTCACGCGAAGCGTCGCGCCCCAAGCGAGCGTCACCGCATCGACGCGCTGGTAGGTCGGGACACCGAAGCCGTACAGCCCGTGAAACTCGAAAACAGGAAGCGGCTCCACGGCGAGGAAGATCCTGAAACCTCCCTCCTCCGGCATCACCGAAAAGGCGAGATCGGGCCTGTAATCCACCTCTCCGGCGACCGTTGCCTTCGTCGAGCTGTAGAAGCCACCTCCGATGACGACAATATCCGCCGCGACGTCAGCTCCCGGACGCAAGAAGAGATCTCCGTCGACGACGTAGACGCTCCCTTGCACCTTTCCCTCGATCCGGAGGGCGGCTTGCAGGATCAAAAGGTCGCCCTCCACCGTCTGATCCGCGGCCAGCACCGTGTCCCGGGTCCACAGCGTGTACTCTCCGTCGAGAAGCCTCGCGAGTCGCTCGTCGATCTCCTGTCCGGAGCGCGGCTCGAAGCGGACATCAGGAACCCGAGACTCCTGCTGGCCAGACTCAACGTCCCGCCCCTGGCCGACGAGCGAGGCCGGTGAGAGGAGGGCGAGGACGAGGACCGGTATTGCCGCCAGCCCACGACTGCGGGCCAGGCTGTACGCGCGCGGTGCTCGGTTCACGGTCGCTCTCGCGGCTGGTCAGCCGCGAGGATGGCAGGCCCGGTGCACATCGCGGAGATACGTGCGGTCTACATGCGTGTAGATTTGGGTGGTCGAAATGTCCGAATGGCCGAGCATCTCCTGAACCGACGCCAAGTCAGCGCCACCCTCGAGGAGGTGTGTGGCGAACGAATGCCGCAGGGTGTGCGGAGAGACCGGTCTCTCGATTCCCGCCCGCTCCACGCAGCGCCTCACGATTTTCCATGCGCCCATCCGTCCGAGGGGTTGCCCGCGCCCGTTCAGGAACACCGCGCCGCCTCCGTGACCGCGGTC